>CAZJXV010000382.1:821-3375 GCA_964550015.1 uncultured Verrucomicrobiota bacterium | reverse complement strand
GAGGACGTTTCTGGGGGGGCTTTGGTATCCTGACGCAGAACGAGAGGCAACAAGAACGGAGGAAGATCATGCCTATGAGGTCTTTTGGGGGGATACTACCATTCCTCGCCGTTCTGATGGCTCTGGCGGCATCTGCCCAAGCGGCCGATACCGGGAGTTTCGGCGAGTTGATTGACATCAACGGGCTCATGTTTCCGCACGACGGCGTCGCCTATCAGGTGTCAAGCTACGACCGCTCGGGCGGAAACGACGACGGCGATATCAAGAAGAACATGAAACCGCGTCAAGAAGGCGACGGCTACGTTGTCTTCGAGGAGCAGGGGCCGGGGTGCATCTACCGGGTGTGGTCGGCCTCGGCCAGGGGTTGGATCAGGTTCTACTTCGACGGGGAGACAGAGCCGAGGATCGATCTGGACAACTTCGGCGAGCTGTTCAGCGGCAACTATGCTCCGTTCGTCAGGCCTGTCTCGACCGCCTTCCTCGGCGGCGCGGTCAGCTACGTCCCGATACCGTTTGCGAAGTCGTGCAAGATCGTCATGGAACTGCCGAAGCAGATGGCGTATCTGCAGATCACCTGGCGGAAATTCACGAGCTCGGATGGCGTCCGAACGTTCACGAGAGAGCTGACTCCCGATGAGAAGCAGAAGCTGGACGCCGTGGTGGCAGCGTGGTCGAAGCCGGGAGAGCCGCCGGCGCCTTTCGGGCCGGAGTGCAAGACCGTCACGAACGCCGTATCGTCAGGGCCTGGTTCGGTGACGCTGGCGGACCTGGGAGGCGCGGGCATCGTGCGGGCGATTCGACTGAAGCTCGAATCACCCGACCCGCTCTTCATGCGCAAGGTGGTCCTGAAGATGACGACGGATGGGCGGAAGAGTCCCGACGTGTGGAGCCCGGTCGGCGACTTCTTTGCGACCGGTTTCGGCGGCATCGAGACCCACAGCCTGCTCGTCGGCATCAAGGACGGCCAGATGTATTCCTATTTTCCGATGCCTTTCGAGACAGGAATGAGGATCGAGCTCGTGAACCAGTCCGGCTCCGCTGTGACCGGTTCGGCTGAGGTGGTGTACGAACCGGTGCGGTCGCTGCCGAGGGGGGTGCTCAAGTTCCACGCCCGGTGGCGCAGGCAGAATCCGGTCATCATGGGGGAGCCATTCCCGATACTGGAGGCCGCCGGCCAGGGCCACTGGTGCGGGCTCAGTCTGTATATGTACGACCCGGGCGGTCTCGGCTTCCTCGAGGGCGATGAGCAGCTTGAGATCGACGGCCTGGACAAGAGCCACTATCACGGCACGGGCACGGAGGACTACTTCAACTGCGGCTGGTATTTCGGTACGTCCGGCTGCCAGCCTTTCTACGGCTGTACCATGCGCACCGAGGCCCCTTCGTTTGTCCACGCCTACCGTGTACACATGGCTGATGTTGTCCCGTTCACGAAGAATGCCACTATCGTGATGGAGCACGGCCCCGTGAACGACCGGAGCGGAGACTACTCCGGAGTGACCTACTGGTACGCCTCGCCCGGCGCGACGCACGCGTTCACCGAGGCGCCGGCGCGCGATCGCCTGCCGACCCCCGTCAAGGTGCTGAAGGCGATCGAAGCCGAGGGATGCCTCGACGGAGCGGACGGGAAGGCCGAGAGGATAGACGAGGTGACAATGCCTCTCCGTCTTTCGGAGGCAGAGGCCATGCGGCTGACGTGCTCTGGCCCGAACGGGTCGCTGACCTTCAGATTCAAGGTTCGGGATGATTCCGGCTATGACATACTCGGCTGGTTCCTCGCCGGCCCGACCGGGGTCAAGGCCGAGGCGTTGGTGGATGGCGAACCTTCGGGGACAGTTTTCGATACTGGCTCGGCTGAGCCGACAGTTCTTCAGGTCAGAGTGGCGCGTGTGGACAGGCTGCAGCCGGGCGAGCACACGCTGACTTTCATCACCCGTGGAGCTGCTGCGAAGAGCGACACGCTCGTAGCTGATTGCTTCAAGCTCGTGCACAAGAACGTGTTCGAAGGCGAGGACCTGAAGGTGCTGGACAAGACCCGGGACAGGCTGCTTCCACAAACGCTGCGTTTCGAGGGCCAGCGCTGGAGCGACGACATGCAGGCCTGGTTCCTGCCCGGAGGGCCGAAAGCCTATTTCACGCTGGAGCTGCCCGTCGAGAAGGCAGGGCGGTACCGCGTCGGCGTCTACATGACAAAGGCCGGCGATTACGGCATCGTGCAGTTCATGCTGGACGGTAAGGTCATCGGAGACCCGTTCGACGGCTACGGGAAAGGCATCGTGAGAACCCCGAGGATCGACCTCGGAGAGATGGAGCTCTCAGCAGGAAGCCACGCCTTCAAGGTCGAGGTCACCGGCAAGAACCCGGATTCACATGGGCATATCGTGGGACTCGATTGTATAACGCTGGAGCCGGTGCCGTGATGCACCATACCTATTTCATCTTATGCATGGGCGAGCGGGGCGGGGCCTCAGGGTCCTGACACGAAACACTAAGGAACAGCAAGGGGAGCAATATCATGACCTGGTTTTGTGCCGCAATTGCAGCCGTCGTCCTG
>CAZJXV010000382.1:0-811 GCA_964550015.1 uncultured Verrucomicrobiota bacterium | reverse complement strand
GCGCGGCTTCGGCAAGTGCGCCGTTGAGTTGGAGAACGCGCCCATGCAGTTTTTCCACGAGACCTTCGACGGCCACCACGGCAGCGGCTTCGCCGTGAGCGCGCAGGGCAAGTGCCGTCTGATAGTCCACGTCTCGGATCCCATCGAGCTGCACGCTGTGAGCGTCTCGTTCTTCGGTGTGGAGGACCTGGGTGGCGTCGACTGGACGCTGTCCGAGCTCGATGACAAGGGCGAGGTAAAGCGGACCATTCTGACCCACCGGACCACGCTCATCAAGAAGCCCGACGTCGTCGCGCTCGAGCGGCCGGTTCGGCTGAAGGACTTCGCGTTGGAGTTCACGAAGCTGCTCGAGGACCTGACGCCCGCGCCGAAAGGGCGGATGGCCTACCGGATCGGTGAGATCAATCTGCTCGTGCCGGAGGGCCCCATCATCTACGTCGCCACGCCGTGCGAAAAGTGGCTGTTCGATTCGGGATACTTTCCCTTCGAGGCAGGGCTGGGCCGGAAGATCGAGTGGACGGGCTGGATCATCAACGCCGACGGCACGCGCGAACGCACGGTCGAGGGCGTGCGGTTCTCGTCGAGCGATCCGAAGGTGGCCGCCATGGACGGCGCGGTGATGAAGACACTGAAGCCGGGCGAGACCGTCATCCGCGCGGTGCATCCGCTTGGCCTGACGCACGAGGTGCCGGTGAAGGTCTGTGCCGCCGGGCAAGGCGGGATTGACCTCGACGTGATCCGAATCACGCGATTGGTCCTCGTGCCGGGTCCTGGCCGAGGTTGACGACCTCGGCCAGGACCCGGCACGAGG
>CAZJXV010000381.1:0-3376 GCA_964550015.1 uncultured Verrucomicrobiota bacterium | reverse complement strand
CACCACCACCAGGTCCCGCACGTCCTCCTGCTCGGTCGGCTCGAGCAGTATGTCCACCCGCGCGAAATACTGCAGGTTCATGAGCCGTGAGCGCGACTTGCGCAGCTTCACCCCGTCGAAGTAGTCGCCCGGCGCCAGGCTGATCTCGCGGCGGATCACCTTGTCCTCCGTCACCAGGTTGCCCGTGATCTCCACCTTGCCGATCCGCACGCGCTTGTTTTCCTCGATCGCATACTCGATGTCGAGCACGTGCTCCCCTTCGCCCGGCGAGAACCGCCGGACCACCCGCACGTCAACGTAACCGCGCTCCGAATAGAAGTCGGCGATCGCGCCTTGCTGCGTGTCCGCCTTGTCCGCCGCGAGCACCGCCCCCGGCTCGAGCACCAGCAGCTCGCGCAGCGCCGCCTCGGGGAACGACCGGGCCCCCGAAAAGCTCGTCCGGCCCGTCACGTATTGCGGGCCCTCGACGATGGTGAACACGAGCCGCACCCTGTCCCGGCCCTTCTCGAGGAATTCCTCGACCGGCCCCTCGATCTTCACGTCAAGAAAGCCCAGCGAGTGGAAATGCGCCGCCAGCCGCCGCATGTCCTCTTCCAGCACCTCGCGGCGAAGCTTGCCCCGCCGCGTCAGCCAGCTCATCGCGTTGCGCCGCTTCGTCTTCATCAACCGCAGCAGCGTGCGCCGCCGCGCGTGCTCCGCGCCGACGAACTGGATGTCGGCCACGATCGCGCGCCGGCCCTCGCGCACCGTAATGACGACCGTCACCTCGTTCGCCTTCCGGTCGTACTCGAGCCGGTCCACCACGGCCACGTCGTAGTAACCCTTCTTCTCGTAGAGCTCGTAGATCTTGGCGATCCCCTCGGCGAGTTCGACCCCGTCGTAGATCTCGCCGCGCCCGGCCGTGATCCGCTTGCGCAACTTGGCCGTCTTGTAGCGTTCGTTGCCCTCGAACAGGATCGCCTTGATCATCGGCTTCTCGCTGAAGCTGAAGATCACGCGCACGCCGTCCTCGAGCGGCTGCGTCAGCACCGTCACCGAGCTGAAGTACCCGCTCTCGACGAGGCGGCGCTCGTCGGCGCTGACCGTGTCCGCCGAGTACGGCTTCCCCACCCTCGTCTTGATCTTGTGCTGGACGATCGCCTCCCGGGTACGCTGCAGGCCCTTGAACTCGATGTCTTGAACGACCTGCCCCTCGAAGGAGGCGGCCTCCTCGCCGGAGGCGGCCTCCTCGCCGGAGGCGGCCTCCTCGCCCGCAAGCGCGACAAGCCAGACACACAGACACACCGCGGTGCCGCACACCAGCGCCAGCCGTTTCAGCATCCCATCCTCCTCTCGTGGTCTCGGGCCGCGGGGCGCCCGCATGCCGCCCCACTAAATGTCTACGTCGAAGGCTTCCTCGGGCGCCTCCTCAAACGGTTCCTCGCCCCGCCTGAGGGGCTCAAACCGGGTGTACTCTTTCAGGAACGCAAGCTGCACCTCGCCGGTGGGGCCGTTGCGCTGCTTGGCCAGATTGACAAACGCGATGCCGGGCCGGTCCGTCGGGTCGTAGAACTCTGGGCGCGCAAGCAGCATGACCACGTCGGCGTCCTGCTCGATCGCCCCGGACTCGCGCAGGTCGGCCAGTTGCGGCCGCCGGTCCTGGCGCGTCTCGGCCTCCCGCCTCAACTGGCTGCACACGATCACCGGCACGTTCAGCTCGCGCGCGAGCGACTTCAACAACCGCGATATCTCGGAAATCTCCTGCTGGCGGTTCTCCGGGCGGCGCGTCCCCGCGCTCATCAGTTGCAGGTAATCCACAATGATCAAGCGCACGTCGTACGTCGCCTTGAGCCGCCGCGCGATCGCCCGCAACTGCAGCGGCGTCAGCCCCGGCGTGTCGTTGATATAGATCGGCGCCACCGTCAGCTCGCTCGCCGCGTTGACGATGTCCTGCCAGCGCTCTTTCCTGAAAATGCCGCGGCGTACGTCCCTCAAGTTCATTCCCGCGCGCACGCACAACAGCCGCTGCGTGACCTGCTCGGCCGACATCTCGAGGCTGAAGATCGCCACGGGCACTTTGGGGCCGTCTTTATCTGCGGCGCAGTGCTCGGCGATCCCCAGCGCGAGCGCCGTCTTGCCGATCGAGGGCCGTGCCGCAATCACGATCATCTCCGAGTCCTGGAACCCGCTCGTCATCTCGTCGAGATCGTGGAAGCCGCTCGGCAGGCCGGTCACGTAGTGCTGGTCCTCGAACATGCGCTCGATCTTGTCCACCGCCCCCTGCACCAGCGGCTTCATCTCCCGGAAGCTCTCCGTCACCTTCTTCTCGGCGATCGCGAACACCGCCTGCTCCGCCTCGTCAAGCAGGTCTTCCGGATCCTCGGCGCTCGCGTAGCACCGCCGAACCACCCTCGTCGAAGCTGTAATCAGCGTCCGAAGCAAGTACTTGCCCCGGATGATCCGGATGTACGAATCAACGTGCGCCGTCGTGGCGACCCGGTCGATCAGGTCCGTGAGATAGATGGCGCCGCCGACCTCCTCGAGCGCGCTCACCGCACGCAGCCGCTCGGCCACCGTGTTGAAGTCCACGTCCACACGGTGCTCGTACAGATCGAGCAGCACGCGGCAAATCGTCTGGTGGGGCCGGTGATAGAACATCTCCGGCGTGAGGTGCTCGGCCGTCTTGTCGAGCGCTTCCCGCTCGAGCAGCGCGCAGCCGAGCGCGGCCATCTCCGCATCAACGTCGTGCGGCGGCACCTTGTCGAGCGAAACATCCTGGGCGAGCGGTTCGGGAGCCATTCGTCGCCGTTACTCTTTCACCACCCAGAGCTTGATCGTCGCGGTGACCTCCGGATGCAGCCGGAGGTCAATCGCATAGACGCCAAGCGCCTTGATCGGGTTCTCCAAAACAACGTTCTTGCGGTCTATCTCGAAACCTTCCTCTCGCAGCAGTGCGGAAATGTCCTGCCCCGTCACCGAGCCGTAGAGCTGCTCGTCCTCGCCCACCTTGACCGGCGTCGTGAGCGACACCGTCGACAGCTTCTCCGCAAGCTCCTCAAACTCCTGCCGCTCGTGCGCCTCCCGCGCAAGGCGCTCCGCCCGGATCTTCTCCTGCAGCTTCAGCGTCTGTTCGCTCGCCGCTACCGCGCAGCCCTTCGGGATGAGGAAATTGCGCGCGTACCCGCTGGCCACAGTCACGATGTCGCCCTCCCGGCCGAGCGTCTCCACGTCCTTGATGAGCAGCACTTCCATAAGTCGGTCCTTCTATTACTCCACATACCATGACGACGGGACTTGCGCAGGCACCATCCCGCCACGCCTCACGCTGTCCCCAGCGCCTCCCGTTGTCCGCAACGCCTCACGTTGTCCGCAACGCCTCACGTTGTCCGCAACGCCT
>CAZJXV010000380.1:0-3388 GCA_964550015.1 uncultured Verrucomicrobiota bacterium | reverse complement strand
CGGCGAGCTGCCCAAGGGCAGCAAGAGGTCGTTCTTCCTTTATTATGACCGATCGAGCGGTAAGGCTGAGGCAGAGCTGCCCGGCGCGGTCACCTGTACCGACGGGGAAGACGGGACGAAGTGGGTGGAGAATGAGCATTGCCGCCTGCTGGTCTCGCCCGTCGGCGCTCAGATTTTTCGGTGGGAGGTGAAAGCGCTCGACAACATGGACCTGACTCAGCCGGGCGAGACCGAATGGCGGGCGTTTGCGAACTTGATGGGCAAGTACCGCTACTCGACGCACACGATGGAGGTGCTCTGCGACGGGCCTGCGCTGGTCCGGCTGAAGTTCACGGACGAGGCAGGCGATACGAAGGTGATCAGCGCGTGGGCGGGAGTGCCGTGGGTGGAGGTGACTTTCAACCGGCCGGTCTCCGGGTTCTGGTGCTACGACAACGCCGGTCTGATCGGCCCACATAGTGAGACACCCGGCACGTTCCTCTATTCTGACGGGCGCACCGGCTCGATGACCGAAAAGGCGGGGGGAGGCCGCGTGTACTGGTCGGCCAAGTACCTGGCGGACGGACCGATGCTGGCGGCTATCACGCCGGAAGACCAAGGGCAGCATGGGGTCGGCCCGGGAGGCGGCGACGGCGGGATTGGTGTCGGGGGCAGCGCGCACTTTGTCATTTACGGCGGCGTGTGCCCGCAATCGCCGAAGGACACTCTCGATAAGGTCCGGGCCGCGCTGAACTACCGCGAACCGCCGCACGTGACGCTCTACGCCGCACAGTAGACAAGGACTACGGTTCCTTCCTGGCTGTAAGTCGGCGGCGGAAGCGGCTGTGTTGACGCGCGAAATCAGGTCGCGGCCCTCGGGCCGGCGTACTCTGTCTGCTTCGCTTCGCTCGCGCCTGCCACCGCTCACGGCGTCCTGCGGGGGTTACTGCTCTGCCGGCTCTGCTTTCTCGGCGTCGTCGGGCGCGTCGTCGGGCGGCGGGGCTTGCCAGATGACCTTTCCGCTCTCGTCGCGAATCTCCACAAGCTGCCGGGGCTCGACCATGGTTTCTCCTCCGACAAGATGGCCCTCCTGGTCGGCCCATTCTATGTCTGTTATCTGCTCGTACGCCGTCACGGTGACGCGGCCTTTGTCCTTGTTGCGCAATTTCAGGTAGCCTCCGTTCGTCCCGGCAGTCACTTCGGCGCGGCGTTTGCCGTTCCTGTCAGAGAGAGTGAGCTCCGCTAGATCCTTGTTCTCGCTGAGCGTGACGCGCCTTCCGCCTTTAGCGTCGTAGAGCCAAAGGCCGGTATCGGCCTTTTGCACCGATAGCACAATGCGTCGGTTTTGGTTCTCGTCATAAAGTCCCAAGCCCGACGTTGTCGCGAAATAAGGCACCATGCCAAACTCGGCGCGCTTGTTGCCTTCCTTGTCGACGACGACGAACATCTGCGCCTCGATCGTCTTGGGTTTCGGCGCGGTGGCGCCGATGAGCGCAACGACCCCGATCAGCGCCAAGGCGACGGCTGCCGCGATCTTGAGCCTGCGGTTCTGCTCCTCAAGTTTCGCGAGTCGTTCCTCTATCGTGGGCGGGGCAAGCTTGTTCGCGTCCATGGTCGTCTCCTTCTCTTTGTTTGCACCTGCTGCTGCTCAGGGCGTCGGGGCGGGACTATTCCTCTCCGGTTTCTGGCTCCTCGGGCGCGTCGTCGGGCGGCGGGGCCTGCCAGACGACGTCCTGGTTCTCGTCGTAGAGCATGAGGAGTGGCGAATCGTCCTCACGCAGGAACAGGCCGGCGCGGGCCTTGCCGTTCTTGTCCCAGAGCCCGAAACCAGACTTGTCCTCTTTGGCGACGAGTGACAAGTGTTCTTCCTCGTTCTCGTCGTACAACGCCAAGCCGGACCCGTCGTCTGAGACGGTCAAGAAGGCCCGTCTCCTCTCGTTCTCATCAAAGAGTAAGAGGCTGGGCTTACCCTCGAAGACCCCGACCATGATGCCTGCCTCCTGGTTCTCGTCATACGCGGACATGTACGGTTCATCCTCTGCGAGGGCGATGGCGGCTCGCACCACACCGACTGCGTTGAAGAACGCCAGGCTTGGTCCGTCTTCGGCCGTCGCCATCCAGACGCTCGGCTTTTCATCCTTGTCCAAGAGCCCGACAAAGCCGTCACCGTCTGAGACGCCGAGGCTGGCGCGGACCTTACCTCCCTGGTCGCTGAGTGCCAGATACGCAGAGCCATCGTGCTGGATTTCCAGCCAAGCTTGGGCGTCCTCGGCTTCACTCCCAACCCCTACGTACCACGCCCCATCGTCTGCGAGACCCATGCCGGCGCGTGCATTGCCCTTGTCGTCGTAGAGTCGCAGCTTGGGCACAGGCGCACCGTCGGCATCGGGACGGAACATCCCGAGTTCAGCTCGCTTCTCGCCGTCGGCATCGATAACGACGAACTTCTCCGCCTCGATCGTCTTGGGTTTCGGCGCAGCGGCGCCGACGAGCACGACGGCGGCGATCAACACGAGGGCCAGAACGCCCGGCATCTTGAGGCGGCGGTTCTGGTTCGACAGAACCGCGTTCTGGCTGGCTAGTGCGGAGCAGCGGCCTTCGAAGTTGTGAAGGCGTTTTTCGAGGGCGTCGAGTCTGTGGGCTTGCGTGTTCATGAGCGTGGTCTCCTTGGGCGTGATTGCGGTCCCAACACGGTGGGGAGCGTAGCGCATTTGGATGCACATTGGCGAGGATAAATGGCGGGCGGGGGGTAGAAAATAGGGACAGTCACCTATTTTTCTTCTCAATGGGGCCGCACTCGGCTGTGGCGAAGGCCTTCGTGCCTGGCCCGTCGCCGCTTGGAGGGCTTGAGAAAAATAGGTGACAGTCCCTATTTTCCGCGAGGGGCATGGGCGGTTGGGACGATCCTAGACCATTTTCAGGCCCTTGGCGATCCACTGATCGGCCTGGCAGTGCCGGCAGACCCAGCGCTGCTCCTCCCACTCGTAGCCGCCGGCGGACTGCTGTCTGCGCACGTCGTCGGTCATCTGCCAGTCGTGGGTGTGGCCGTCGGCGGCCTGGGGGCTCGCGGCCTGTTGTTTCCGCAGGCCTGGCGGAAACTGCTGTTTGTAGTGCGACATGGTTCGGTCCTTTCGCTTGCCTGCCTGTGTGAATCGAGCGATCCGCGGGCGAGAAGACAAGCACAAGGCAGGCCATCCTCAGGCCTTTTTTCGTGTGAGGTCAGCTCTGAGGTGAAACTGCTGCGGAATCGAGCGCGCGCCCCGGGCACGGCGCGCTTCAGGATCCAGGCGTTCGTATCCTCACCCGCGGGGTCAGGGTAACATCAGGCGTCAAGCGAAAGCAAGGGTTTTTTTCGGTGCTTTTGGTGAGATTCCCGTCGTTGGGGCGGCGCAGGGGTCTCGCTTGGCTA
>CAZJXV010000379.1:0-3430 GCA_964550015.1 uncultured Verrucomicrobiota bacterium | reverse complement strand
GGTCGTCGATTCCGGTACTGTCGCGGAAGGGGTACCGTCTGCTGTCCTCGTCAATTTTGCCCAGCGGGCGGATCTGCTGCGGGAATTGGTTGAGGGGATTGCCCATGACGCCCAGGTCGAACGCGCGGAACATTGGGAGAAGAGGATCGAGACTCTCTATCTTTCCTACCTCGAGGTCGCGCGTAGGGATTTTGTGAGCACCGTGGTTTCATCGATTCAGACAAGGCTGAACCGGGGCAGCGATGAATTCAGGTTCGAGGCGAAAGAGATTTCTCACACTACGGGTACGCTTCCTGATGCCGGGGGAGGCGAGGGCTTCAAGTTTAGGTTCACTCCGACCTTGGAAGAGGCTGGCATACTCGTGGTCGTGGCGTTCTGCAAGAGGGAGCAGGCAATTGACTTGTCCCTGTTGGAGACAACCGGTCCGACCAAGGACCGCCGTCATTCCGGGACTAACCTTGATTCGACTATGCCGTGGGGCAAGTTCCTATCTCTGGAGCTGACGGGCAAGGGAAGTACGGTCATCGAGGGAACAGTATCCGGCGACGCGGCCGGTGCGAACGTGGACGTGTCTGTCTACCAGATGGACAAGACGGCGATAACGCCCGATGAGCGTCGTCGTGAAGCGGTCGATTTTTGGGAACGGTACCTGAAGCTCGCACAGGGACAGGATTTAAGAACCGAGCAGGTCTTTGCCGCTGAAGGCGTACCGGACGAGCCCACATCCGAGGGCGAGCGTCCAAGAGCCAAAGTGGAAGTGGCGCTTCCAGCGTGGGGAAGCTACCTGGCCATAGCTATCGCACCGGATCGCGAGGACATTGATCTTGCCGTTGCCGAAGTGATTGGCCGCGAGCGAAGGTGGCTGGCCGACGATACATCGCCAGATTCTTATCCCGTCTGCCAGTTCGAGGTGGATGGCGAAACGAAGATCGAAGCACACGTGTTGGGCGGGACGCCGAGCACAAAGTTCGAACTCAACGTCTATCGCGCCGTGCCGGTGGCTGGGGAGTAGCGATTCGTCTTCCGATGAGCTCCTCTGCCCGAAGGTAGGCGGTGCGAGCATCTCGGATCCGGCCGCCACCGTGATACTGTGCAGCAACCTTGAGCGGATCAGCCCCAGCTGTCTTGCCTATCGGGAAACATAGCCTCAGCAAGTTCCTGGCATCGTTCCGATATGGCCTGTGCGCTGGCCGGGCGCTGCCGGGGCTTCTTGGCTAGCATGGACATGACCAGCTCTTCGAGGTCTTTCGCGATGCCGGGACGGAAGTCTGAAACGGGCGGGGGGTGACGCGTGCTTATGTCTCGGGCCATCGCCTCTAGTGTATCGCCGCGCGGGCGAAGCGGCAAGACACCGGTCAGCCACTCATAGGCCATCACGCCCAGCGCATACAGGTCGGCCCGGGCGTCAACTCGCTTGCCCATTGCCTGCTCCGGTGCCATATACACCAGAGTTCCAGCTATCCGCTGGTCCTCAGTCTCCTTGGTGTCCGCTATGCGGGCGATCCCGAAATCAACAAGCACAGGGGAGCCATCTTCGCGAATGAGGATGTTCTCGGGCTTCAGGTCTCGGTGGACCACGCCCGCCTCGTGGAGGGCCTGCAACGCGTGAGCGATCCGCTGGAGGCTGGCGAGGACTTCCTGCGGACGTGCGCTCGCATCGGTTGGCAGCAATTCACGCAGCGGCCTGCCGGGAACGTACTCCTGTACTATGTACATCCCGCCCTCGGGTTCGGGTGCGAACGCTAGGACGCGTGCGACACCCGGGTGGCGCACACGAGATGCCGCCTCCAGCTCAACTCGGGCCGAGGCGAGGATTCTGCGGCGTGACCTCACGTCGTAGATCTTCCCAAGTCTTAGGCGCTTGTACGCGACGTCCTGGCCCCGTTGGGGATCATATGCGCGGAAAACCTCCCCGAAAGCACCGCTTCCAAGCCGCTCCCGGATAACATAGCTGTTTTCCGGCAACGAGGGGCCACGGCCGATCGGACGCGTCGCTTCCTCGATCGCGCCCTCGACCAGTTCCAGTTCTGCCATCGCCTCGTTCAGTGCAGGCAGGTAACGCGCGTAGCCGTCAGAGCGTGCGAGCCGAAGCCCTCGCAGCAGGCATTGCTCGGCCGTGGCCTTCAGTTTCTGCTTCACTAGTGCTTTGGCCAGGGAAATCCGTGCTGGGATTTCCCAATCAGGAAGCCGAGCCTCCTCGAAACCATTCACTGCTTCCTGCAGGACGTCAACGGCTCCCCTGTCATCCTTGGCAAGCAACAGGGTGCCTCGGGTGGCGGCGAGAACCAAGTGGAAGTAGCTGTAGGCCTTGTCTGGGATCGCCTTCTGGGTCGCGACCAACTCCGTTTCTGCTTCCCGGATACGCCCCTGCGCTATACGCGTCAACACTAGGTCCTTCCTGGCAAAAAACTCAGTATCTTTGAAGTTGCAGCGGGTGGCGATCTCCAGGCATTTATCTAGTTCGCGCTCGCAGCGAGCGAAGTCCTCCAAGGCCAGATAGGCCCTGCCAAGGTCGTTGTGCATTCGTGCGCGCCCGCGTTGGTCGCCCATCTCCTCGGCGAGAAGAAGGTCGCGCTCAAAGCAATTCACAGCGTCCTGGAAGCGACCGGCGCGAAGATGGATCCGCCCTAGGTTGCCCAGGGTGATGGCCATTCCCTGACGGTCTCCAAGGAGCGTTTTGTCTACGAGCGAAAGGGCATAGAAAGAAAGAGCGTAATCGAGTCGACCTCGCGCCCCTTCGACGGCTCCGAGCGTGTCATAGACCTGCGCAACCCCCAGTTGTTGTCCCGAGGCCTTGTAGGCAACTGCTGCTTGGAGGAGCGCGTCTACTGCCGTCGACGTGTGCCGCAGTTTCGCCTCGGCCAGGCCCACCACATGCAGGGCCCTGGCGTAAAGGGTGCTGCCCGGTTCAGCTCGGGCCGCAACCGACCGGGCTACATTCAACGCGTCCTCTGCAGCACTGCGCTGGGTCATATCCAAGAGCGCCAACTCGACGCGGCACACATCGCCTAACTCGGGCAGGGCGGCTTCCAGATCTTGTCTCGCATCCGCTTCCCGTCCGACAGCCACACGCGCCGACGCCCGCCCGAACAGCGCATCGGCTGTGGCAGCCTTCTCGTCGCAGACCTGGCTCGGACGCCCTTGCGCCAGAGCCGACCGAAACGGCTCGGGTATCTGTCGCGTTGAGACCAGCATCAGTCCCTCACTCGCGCAGGGCGCCGATCGAGATCCTCTGCTGCCTTGCGGCGCCACCCACCTCCATCAGAGCCGCATTATGAGGAAGGGAGCAGGAAATGCAATCCTGATTCGGAGATTGAAGCAAACCCGTGTCGGTCTCCGTAGGCGCGCTGGCGGCTCAGAGTGCAACAGTTACCCGTGGTGTCCATAGTTTTGTGTAATTTCGCTTGGGGCTGGGTTGTGGTTGGGTGTG
>CAZJXV010000378.1:0-3473 GCA_964550015.1 uncultured Verrucomicrobiota bacterium | reverse complement strand
CGCCATGCACATGTCCATGACTCGCATGAGGACGTTGTCGGTCGTGCCGCCGGCGGTGCCGCTGACGATGCCGACGGCGGTGCCGATGAGGAGGGCCACGAGGGCGGCGCTCAGGCCGATGGCGAGCGAGGTGCGGGTGCCGTGGACGAGCATGGCGCCGAGGTCGCGGCCGATGCGGTCGGAGCCGAGCGTGATGCGGGGCGTCGGCAACAGCGAGGGACCGACGAGCCGGGGCTCGGGGGGCGGCTCGACGAGGCGGCGGGGGGCGATGAGGTCGGCGAGGACGGCGATGAGGACCAGGGCGCCGACGATGACGGCGCCGGCGACGAGGTTGCGGTTGCGCCGGCCGCGCACGTCGCCCCGGAGGAACTCGTATATCCGCCCGAAGAGCGTCATGGCCGCCTACGTCCTCTCCGTCCTGATCCTGGGGTCCACGAGCATGTAGCCGATGTCGGTGAGCAGGTTGACGAGGATGAAGATCGTGGCGACGAGCAGGACGCCGACCTGGATGACGGCGTAGTCGCGAGCCTCGACGGCGCTCAAGAGCCAGAGGCCGATGCCCTGGAAGCCGAAGACGCTCTCGGTGAGGATGGCGCCGCCGAGTAGGTAGGCGGTCTCGATGCCGGAGACGGTCAGGATGGGCACGGCGGCGTTCTTGAGGGCGTGGCGGTAGATGACGACACGCTCGCGCAGGCCCTTGGCGCGGGCGGTCTTGACGTAGTCCTTGTCGAGCTCCTCGATGACGGCGGCGCGGGTCATGAGGGTGACGATGCTCAGCGGGATGGTGCCGACGGTGACGGCGGGGAGGATGAGGTGTCTCAGCGCGTCCCAGAAGGCGCGGGCGTCGCGCGTGATCAGGCCGTCGAGGAGGTAGAAGTTGGTGACGTGGGCGGGGTCGAGCCGGACGTCCATGCGGCCGCCGGTGGGGAACACATGGAGCTTGTAGGAGAGCAGGAACATGAGGACGAGACCGAGCCAGAAGATGGGCATGGAGATGCCCACGACGCTCGCGGAGGTGCCCACGGAGTCGAGCCACGTGTTGCGGCGGTAGGCGAGCGCGACGCCGAGCAGGACGCCGACGGTGGTGCCGAAGAGCATGGCGCCCAGCGTGAGCTCGATCGTGGCGGGCAGGTACAGGGCGATCTCGTGGGCGACGGTGTCGCCGGTCTGGTAGCTGCGGCCGAGGTCGCCCCGGAGCAGGCGGCCGGCGAACTTGCGGTACTGCACGATGAAGGGGCGGTCGAAGCCGTACTCCTTGCGGACGCGCTCGACGGCCTCCTTGTCGGCCTTCTCGCCCGCGATGGCCTTGGCGGGGTCGCCGGGGATCTGGCGGATCATCCAGCTTGTGAAGATGCTGACGGCCACGAGCATCAGGAGCGACGCCGCAAGCCTTTTGAGCAGAAACCGGAGCATGGCCGACCTCCCGGCCCGGAAGGATGCCGGAAGCGGCCCGGGGATGCAAGCACCACGGGATACCGCGATGCCCGGGGCAGGCGTGGGCCTGTCAACAGAGGCGCTTGCATCGGGCTCACGCGCCTCCGTATACTCCGGCGGTCGGTGGGAGCCGCCGGGTGGGCAACTGCGTTAGAAGGTTGTCAGGGCGCGGGCGATCCTGCCGATACAAGAGAGAGGACGTCCTGGTTTTGCGGGGTCAGAGACCCTTGCCCGAGGCTGCGTTGAGCGTGTGAACGGCTGAACGTCGAACGGCTGAAGGCAGGAGGGGTGGAGCGTGTTCAAGGAACGTGCCTACATAGGCGGGCGGATCAGCCTGTTCGTGGACGCGGGGATCACCGTGCTGTCGTTGCCGCTGGCGTTCTATCTCTGGTTCCTGCTCTACCAGTACAACGGCCCGGAGATCATGCTGCCGATGTCGGGGACGCGGCTGCTGCCGTTGTACCGGCAGTTCAACTACCGGTTCCTTGAGCACGTGGCGCAGCTCTGGATGGTCTCGATTCCGTTGGTGCCGCTGCTGCTGGAGGCGTATGGGCTGCACGAGGGGATCGGCTTCCGGCGGTCGCGTGAGGTGGTGTGGATCGTGGCGCGGGCGCACCTGGTGGCGCTGCTGGTGCTTGCGGCGGTGACGGTGATTCTCAAGTGGCGGACCAGCCGGATCCTGCTCGTGGGGTTTGTGGGCATCAACTTCGTGCTCGTTCTCCTCAAGGAGATGATCATTCTCGAGTACGTGCGGGCCGCGCGGGAGCGGGGCCAGCACTTCCGCGACGTGATCATCGTGGGGGTGGGGGAGATCGCGCGCAAGATGATCCGGCGGATGCAGGACAGGCGGCGGTGGGGCTTCCGGCCCGTGGGGTGCGTGGTGCCGCCGCACATGCGTGACGAGACGCTGGTCAACGGGCTGCCGAACCTGGGCGTGTACGACGAGACGCCGCAGGTGCTCAAGGAGCACCACCCGGACCTGGTGGTGTTCGCCGTGAACAAGCGCGCCATCGCCGAGGCGGAGCCGGCGATCTACGCGTGCGAGACCCAGGGCATAGACATCTGGATGATCCCGGACTTTTTCGACACGTCGGTTGCGAAGGTGAGCTTCGACGACTTCCAGCGGCTGCCGGTGATGGCGTTTCGGACCGTGCCGGAGTACTCGTGGCAGGTGATCATCAAGGACGTGTTCGACCGGGCGGCGGCGGCCATTGTGCTTGGGGTGATCTCGCCGCTGCTGGTGCTGACGGCGATCCTGATCAAGGCGAGCTCGAAGGGGGCGGTGCTGTTCAAGCAGGTGCGTCAGGGGTATCGCGGCAAGCCGTTCATGCTTTACAAGTTCCGGACGATGGTGTCGAACGCCGAGCAGCTCAAGGCGGAGCTCGACGTGCTCAACGAGATGGACGAGGTCGTCTTCAAGATCGAGCGCGACCCGCGCATTACGCCGCTGGGCCGGCTGCTGCGGAAGTGGTCCATTGACGAGCTGCCGCAGCTTTTCAACGTGCTCAAGGGGGAGATGAGCTTCGTGGGGCCGCGGCCGATGCTGCACACGGAGATCGAGAAGTTCAAGTACTGGCAGCGTCGCAAGCTGAGCGTCAAGCCGGGGCTCACGTGCCTGTGGCAGATCAAGGGCCGGAGCAACCTGCGGTTCGAGGAGTGGATGAAGCTCGACCTCGAGTACATTGACAACTGGTCGCTCGCCCTCGACTTCAGGATCCTGCTCAACACCATCCCCGTGGTCCTGACCGCCAAGGGGGCGAAATGATTCGCCAAGGGGGCGAAGTAGGGGGAGCGGGCTCTGATTTGTTGAGGAGCTTCGCAGGGGACGTCATCTTGTAGCCACAGGCGTCAGCCTGTGGGACGTGACAGTGACGCGAACGAAGCCCCCGCAGGGGGCGGCATCCGGTCCTGTCTCATCGAGAGTTTCAGCTGTCGCCCCCTGCGGGGGCTCTGTCCATCCACGTCCTCATGATCCACGGGCTCACGGGCCTGTTGAAAAGCTCCGTTTATGTAAGCCCTTCAGGCTATGCTTCGGTTTG
>CAZJXV010000377.1:0-3475 GCA_964550015.1 uncultured Verrucomicrobiota bacterium | reverse complement strand
TTTCTGCCGCCCCTCTGGGGCTTCGATCATTGGTTTTCTCGTCGTGAACCTGGGGCTTACGCCCCAGGCTAGCTTCCGTCGGGCCTTCGACCCTCATGGCGGCACGATTCGCGCAAGGCCCATTGTTTTCAGTACGCCGTTAGGCTTGTGACTTGTATGTGCGGGCCCACTTGGCGGTGAGCTCGAGGTAGAAGTCGCCGTATTCCTGGGCCGGCTCGATCTGGGTGCCCTCGCCCCACTCGTTGAAGCTGCAGACCGTCACCATGGGCGGCGACAGTTCGATGGTCGTTTGCCACAGCGATTCGTAGAGCCGGCCGTGATCGCGGGCGACGACGCGGCCCGGATGGTGCCACGCGCGGCCGTCGAAGCCGGGCTGGGCCAGCCCCGTCCAGAAACGGCCGTCATTGCGTTGGGTCATGGTGTTCAGCGTCGTCGCGAGGTCAGTTATTCCGCCGGGATCGAGGAAGTCCACGCCCTGGTTGTAGGCGCCGAAGCCGTCGAACAGGCCCGGCTGAAGGAAGTCGGGCCGGTACACCCAGACCTCGCCGGCGACGAGGAAGAGCTTGTTCCTGAGGCCCGCCTTGTCGAGCACGTCACAGACGGCGATCCAGTCCTCGACCGAATGGCTCATGAACACAGAGTAGAGGAAGACAACGAGCCGGCCGTCGAAATGGAGCATGAGCGGGTGGTCGAGATATGTCTCGACGATGTAGTCGAGCTCCTTGACGATCCGCTCGCGCGAGTACCCGTACCAGCAGTAGCAGTCGTAGTGGATGCTGCACGCGAGCGGGAGCGATTCGCGCCGAACCACGTCGAGCATCAGGCGCAGCGAGCGGTCGTAGAGCGTCTCCGCCTGGGGTTTGTGTCGTTCCGCGTTGTCGTCGCCGACGACGGTATAGCCCCAGATGAAGCCGTTGAGCTCAGCCTGCGCGGCCCAGCGGGCCTGTTGCGAGAGGACGCCCACGTCGAGACAGTCGTAGAGCCCCAGCTTGGGGTGGAACGTGGCGTAGCAGTCGCGGCGTCCGGGGCTGAGGAAACGATCCGGGTCGTGTTTGAGCGCCTCGACGAGCGCCGGCGGTATCTGTGCCTCGTCGGCGCCGTAGCCGCGTCCGAGGTGCAGCGGCTCGTTCCACGTGAGCCACTTGCCCGTCGGGCCGTCCGGCGTGCCGTAGAAAGGATGGTAATGCGCCCAGACCTGAGGCGGCAGATGTCTGAGGTGATAATCCGGCACGGTTCAGCTTCCCCCCGAAAACGTCAAGCGGGCATGGCGGGGACGTTGACGCGGCGTCCGGTCCGGGCCGATTCGTACGCTGCCTCGATCACGGCCACGGCCATCCGGCCGTCCTGGGCCGTGACAATCGGCTCCGCTCTTCCCAATACGCAGTCAATGGCGTGCTGGGCATGGTTGAGGCCGTGCGCGTCCGTGGGCTCGACGACGGTTTCCTCGCCTTCGAGGTCGACGTAGCGTGCGACGCGCGCGATCTTCGTCCCGCCAAGGTGCGCGTACTCGCCGAAGCCGTTGCCGTTCTCGTAGAAGAGCTCGGCCGAGATTCTCAGCCCGCCGCCGCCCTTGAGCCGGGATTCGAAACTGGCGAGCACCTGGGCGATCGTGCCGTTCTCGTACGTGATCAAGAGCTCGCCGGTGATTTCCCCTTTGCCCTCGGGCCACGCGTCCGGGATGCGGGTGTGGGCCGAGACGCTCACGGGCCGGCCGAAGTACCAGTTCGCAAGGTCCACGACGTGGGCGCCGCCGTCGAGCAGCACGCCGCCGCCGGCCTGCGCGTACGTGCCTTTCCAACTGTGCGGGTCACTCATTCGCTCGAGTTCGTTGCCGAGATACAGGATGACGCCGAAGAGCGGCCGGCCGGTATCGTTCTCGTCAACGAATCGCTTCAGCACCCGGAAGGGCGGGTTGTATCGGTGTGTCTGGAACACGAGCAGGCGGCGGCCCGTTTCGTTCGCCGTGGCGATCATCTCGTCGCACTCGGCGGCGTTCATGGCGAGCGGCTTCTCGCAGAAGACGTGCTTGCCGGCGCTGAGCGCGTCCACGACGATGCGGCGGTGCGAGCTGTGGGGCGTCGACACGACGACGAGCTCGACCTCGCTTCGTTCAAGGAGTTTCCTGTAGTCGTCAGTGCACTGCAGGCCGTCCACCTGCCGGGCAACGCGGGCACACGCCTGTGCGTCCGCGTCGGCGGCATAGAGCACGCGCGCGTCGGGGCACGCGGCGAACGTTCTCGCGTGGCCGCTCCCTGCGGCGCCGAGGCCGATACAACCAACACCCAGAGTTTTGCTCACGTGGTCAGTCTCCCTTGTCCGTATCGTTTGACCAAGGCGTCGGCCGCCAGCTTTGAGAGCGTCTGCGCCGGCACAGGGTCGCCCTTCCAGACGAGGTTCATGAATCGAAATGCTTCATACTCGATGCTCAGGGCGCCGTCGTAGCCGATATCGCTCAGCGCCTCGAAAAACACCGGCCAATCCGTGCTGCCCTCTCCCAGCAGCGGGAAGATGAAGGTCTTGCCGAAGGCGCCCGCGCGGCCGGCGGCATCTTTGAAATGAACCAGCCGGATCTTTTCGCCGAACCGGCGAATGGCGACGCCGAGGTCCTGCCCGACGAGGACGTAGTGCGATGGGTCGAAGGTCAGCTTCAGCCGCGGGTGGTCGCAGCGGGCCAACAGCTCCATCGTCGTGCCGAACTCGCACACGAGGTTGCCGACGACGGCCTCGAGCGCCAGGTCCACTCCCTCGGCGTCGGCGACCGTGGCCAGCGCCTCGAGCGACCGGCAGAGCGTGTCCCATGCGGCGGGGTCCTGGCGCGTCGTCGGCGACCACCACTCGTCGGCCGGATAGGCCGGGACCTGTGCCGCGCCGCCGCTCGCGAAGTTCACGGCGCCGATTCCGGCGGCCGCGCAAATCCGGATCGCCTCGCTGATGTCGGCGACGCTGTCTTGCGCGGTCTCGGGCTGGGCCAGGCCGCGCAGAATCACCAGGTTGGTCACGGCCAGTCCCGCTTCCGAGGCTGCTCGGGCGGCGCGAACGATCGCATCCCTAGCCGGGTGCGGGCCGAACGAGTCCACCTTGAATTCGACTGCGTCGTAGCCGGCCTCGACGAGCGAGCCGATGCAGGCCTCGAGTGTCTTTGGATTGTTCAGCCCTTCCCACCAGAACGTGTTGAAGCCGATCTTCCATTTTCGCTCAGGACGCATGGCGTCTTTTCCCCTCTTGTGTGCGCGGACCAAGCGTGCAAAGCGTTTTCATATAGCCGAAACGCTGTGCGAACACCAGCGATTTCAGCTCACCGGCGGCGGGGCGACGGACCCCTCGTCACGAAACGGGACCGGGAGCACAACGTGTCGGATGCGGCGGTCGCCTCGGGCAACGGCAAGCACTTCCTTCATTGCCGTATGCACGATCGAGTCCCACTGGAGATAGTGTCGGCTGATCGGCCGCAGCGGGCCGGTCAACGCCGGGTTCC
>CAZJXV010000376.1:0-3481 GCA_964550015.1 uncultured Verrucomicrobiota bacterium | reverse complement strand
CCGCTGGATCCTCGCCGACCGGCGGGTCGCCGTCATCGTCCTCGAGGATATGGAGCCGCGGCTGCTGACCTACTCGCTCAAGGGCGAGTTCGAGCGCGAGGTCGGTTTCCCGGCGGTGGGGACAATGGACAGTTGGTACGGCGAGTGGGACAGGCCGGAGCTGTATCTCAGGTTCACCTCGTTTCTCCAGCCGCGCACGCCGTATGTGTACGACATGGCCCGGCACAGGCTCACGCCGATAGAGCGGCCACGGGTGCCGTTCGATTTCAACCGCTACACGACGAGGAAGGTCCGGTACACATCGAAGGACGGCACGCCCGTCCCGATGCTGCTGGTGCACAAGACCGGGATGAAGCGCGACGGGAAACGGCCCGTATTGCTGGGCGGTTACGGCGGGTTCAACGTCGTCAATAGCCCGGTCTATGATCCCGGGTTGCTTGTCTGGCTCGAGGCAGGCGGGGTGTACGCGGTGGCGTGCCTCCGCGGCGGGGGGGAACTGGGCCGCGAGTGGCACGCGGCGGGCAAGGGGTTTCGGAAACAGAACACGTTCGATGACTTCATCGCGGCGGCCGAGTACCTTATCGCCGAAGGCTACACGCGGCCGAGCCGGCTCGCCATCAGAGGCGCGAGCAACGGAGGGCTTCTCGTCGGCGCGGTGCTGACTCAGCGCCCGGACCTGTTCCGCGCCGTGCTGTGCGAGGGGCCGCTGCTGGACATGGTGCGCTACCACGAGATGCGGGGTTCAAAGACGGGCCTGGAGGAGTACGGGACGGCTGAGGATCCTGGAGAATTCAGGGATCTGTATGCTTACTCGCCGTACCATCATGTGCGGGAGGGAGTCACGTACCCGGCCGTGTTCCTCAAGACGGGCACAGATGACTTCATCGTTCAGCCGGCACACGCCTACAAGATGACGGCGGCCCTGCAAGCGGTCGCGTCGGTCGGGCGGCCCGTGGTGCTGTGGGTCGAACCCAAAGGCGGGCACTGGCCGAGCGATCTCCCGCGCACGAGGCAGCTCCAGTCTGAGGCCGACAGCTACACGTGGCTCATGTGGCAACTCGGCATGATTGAGGAGCCTCAAGGGGAGGGAACAGCGGGACGTCGAGAATAGGGTGGCGGAGGAGGAGGGATTCGAACCCCCGAGGCCTTTCGGCCCAGCGGTTTTCAAGACCGCCGCCTTCGACCACTCGGCCACTCCTCCGGGTGCTAAGGATGGCAGAAGGGCGCGGGCGGGTCAACGCTTGGTGCGTGTGCGCCTTGGCGTCCTGGGCCGGGGCGCGTGGCGGCGGGCGTAGAGGATGGTGCGGCCGCGCTTGCCGACGGGGTGGATCGCGCCCATCTGGCGCAGGCAGTAGGCCATTTTCTGGGCGAGCCAGCGCGGCCGGGCGATGGCGTCGGCGAGGTCGGCGGTGGTGAAGGGCTCGGCGAGGCCGTCGGGGACGAGGGCGGCAAGGTCGGCGGGCGTTTCGAAGAGGCGGCGGTCCACGACGTCGAGCAGGCGGCGCTCGTGGGTGACCCAGCCCTTGCGGCGCCAGGCGCGGGCCGCGTCGTGGCGGCGGACCTCCTCTTCGTGGATGAGCAGGACGTCGAGGGCAAAGTTCGGGTTTGTGAGGAGCTTCGGGATGCTCACGAGCTCCTCGAAGAGGTCTTCGACGGCGCCGTGTTTCGGCGACTTGCGCCGGCCGGGCGACGCTGTCGCGTCGCCTAAGCCGTTTCGGGAGGAACGGCCGAGGACCTTCTTGCCGCGTTTGGCGCGCCGGACGATCCACTTGTCCCGGGCGATGGGATAGACGAGGCGGACGGGATGGGTTTCGGCGAGTTTTCCGAGCTTGCGCTTGAGGGGGGAGAAGCCGCGGGTCTGGATTTCGATGAGGAGGCCGTCGCGGACGATGTCGACGAGGTAGCCGTCCACGGGGACCTCGAACCGGTCGCCCGGGCGGGCGTACCATTCCTTGAGCGCCGCATGGAGCGGCTTCTCGTTGAGGGTGCTGATGTTGTGCTTGGCCTGACGCGATTCCTTCGACATGGCGGTCGAGCTCAATCGCCCCTTTCGGGGCTCGGGTTTTCTCGCGGCACCCAATACCACGGGCTTGCCCGCCTGCGGCGGGCTTTCGCCCGAGGCTACTACCAGTCGCCCCAAGGGGCTCCGCGATTCGGGTCAGCGAAAGCCTCGCCCAGCGGCCGACGAGTGCTCATTTTCCGGAATGTCGATTATGATGTCCGTCGCGCCCGCCGAAGCGAGCTTCCGCACGCAAGCACTAGCCAAGTTCCTCGAGGGCGGCTTTGATGAGGATGGGCCAGGCGATGGTGGCGTCGGCGTAGACCTCGGCGTAGCGGCCGCCCTGGCTCGGGGGGAGGAACTTGCCCCAGGAGACGCCCTCGGAATAGGTGCACCCGCTCAGGCCGCCCCAGTGGACCGGCTCGGGGCAGATGCGCACGCCGTAGCGGAAGCGCGGCGGCTTGAGGTCGAGGCCGAGGCGGGCCTTGAGGAAGTCGACGTATGGCCCGACCTGCTGGGCCCAGTTGCGCGGGACGCCGCCGCCGATGGTGAAGATGCCGAGGCGCTCGGCCTCGATGACGCGCTGCGTGTAGCTGTTGAGGTCGAGGAAGGGGTTGAAGTTCGGCTCGCCGGTGAGGAGGGCTTCCGCGGCTACGTTCTTCTTCCCGGCCTGCTTGCGCATGATTTCCCGGCAGGCGAGGTCGAGGCCGAGCTCGCTGTCGGTGAAGGCGGGGATGT
Source organism: uncultured Verrucomicrobiota bacterium (assembly GCA_964550015.1). Taxonomy (GTDB): domain Bacteria; phylum Auribacterota; class JABMQX01; order JAFGEW01; family JAFGEW01; genus CAZJXV01. Next base: position 744 of record CAZJXV010000376.1, on the reverse strand, counting down.
AGACGGGCACGTCGTTGGCGTAGGCGCTCTTGAGGATGCCGGGGGCGTCGGTCTCGCCGGTGAGCCGCGTGCCGATGGCGCGGCAGATCTGCTCGGATGACCATGGTTGTGTCTCGTCGAGGTTGCCGAGGGCGTCCTTCATGAGCATGAAGACCTCGGTGAGGTTGAGCTCCATTTCGAGGGTGTCGTAGACGCGGTTGTAGCCCTTGGCGTAGAGCTCGGCGTCGGGCATGCCGGGTGTGTGCTTGTAGTGGAGGAGGCCGGCGGCCTCGGTGAGCCCGTGGGTGACGAGGGCGCCGGTGGCGATGACGACGTTGAGCATGCCGCGGTCGATCATGTCACAGAGCACCTTGCCCATCTTGGCGATGGTCATCGCGCCGGAGAAGGTGCCGACGACGAGGCAGGCCTCGTCGCGGACCATCTCGAGCAGCACGTCGAGGGCCTCGCCGAGGCGGCGGCCGCCGAAGGCGGTTTTGGCCATGCCGCGCACGAGGTCCGAGCAGCTCTGGATTGCGCTGAGGTCGAGGGGTTCGAGGGGTTCGAGGCCGTCGTCGCGGCCGTCGTGGAGGATGCGTTTCTGGTTGAGGGGGTCGGGGCGCACCGGGATTCCTCTCCGCTTGCTCGTGTCAGCCTAACAGGTTGCTGAAAAACGCTGTCAACCCCCGGAAGCCGTGGCGGCTTTGCAGATGCTGGGGCTGACGGGCCTGGTGAAAAACTCCTTTTATGTAAGCCCTTCAGGCTATG
>CAZJXV010000375.1:0-3490 GCA_964550015.1 uncultured Verrucomicrobiota bacterium | reverse complement strand
AATCCGCTCGAGCAGGAGCCGGCGGCGCACACCGTACTTGTCGCCCTTGGACGACCGCTTCAGCAACCGCTCGCAGACCGGGGCGGCGTACTGCATCTCCTTCGTCGCCGACGCAAGGTCAATCTCGCTGAGGGCAAGGAGCGTGTAGTAGAAGGGGAAGATGCGCCATTTGCCCTCGCCATCGCGGCGGGACTTCAGGACCTTCATGCCGGCGGCCAGGCGGCGCTCCGGCTCGTCGAGCCCGCCGACGGCGAGATGACGCCAGTACGCCACGCTGCACTTGCCGCAGCAGTACGTGCCGTACCGAGGCTCATTGACGTTGGCCACGCGCTTCATGATGCCGTCGGTCGCCCGGGCGAGCGCGTCCCGGACGCCGGCCAGCGGCACGTCGAGCAGAATCAGCGCACGGCAGGCCTCCTCGCCGAGGATGTGCGCCGTCCCGCCGCGACTGCGAAGCCTGTCGCCGGTGAAGAACTGCACGCCGTGACCGAAATCCCTCGTCGTCGGCGCGAACATGCCTGAGTACGAACCGGGAAGGCCCTGGCGCGCGGCGATCCACTTCGCGGCGTTCATCCTCTCTGCCCCGGCCAAGCGGCGGCCACGAAAGAACGCATCGTTCAGCGCGTCGAGTGTTGCACCCAGGCTTCTGGAATTCACGAGACCCATGCTTTCTCTCCTTTCAGAGATCGAGCTGCAACCGGATGGTTTTGTCGAGCGATGCGGCCAGCCACTGCTTCACAGGCGTCTTCTCGCCCAGAACACGGAGGATTCCTGTGTCAACGCCGCCCCTGTCCTTGTCTTCACAGAAAGCGCGCAAGGTATTTGAAATGACCTTCATTCTGTCGCAAATCGGGGTCAACCTGATGTTCCGCGCGTGAGCAGCGAAGGGAGTTTTGGGAAAAAGGTCGCCGCCAATGGCCCTGAGGACGAGCACGAGATTCCCCAAAAAGTTCCAGTTGCACGGCTGAAGATTGTCTATGGCGGCGGCGAGCGAAATCTCGGCCGGTTCGCCGTCCACCGTGTCGTGGATGATGGCCCGCATCGTGGCAGTCCAGAAGTCCGCGTGCTCTCTGTAGTGTTCCGGACATTCCTCGGCTTTGACCGACTGATAACCCGTGCCGCACTCCTCTATGCCGACGTACCGGAACGTCGCGTCCTCGTAAGCGCGCGGCCAGACGACGTACTCGCGCACCTTGTCCACGATCCGCCCGACCTGCCACTCCTTGAGCGGCGTGCGCTCGCCGACGTGGCCGACCAGCTCGGCACCCGGAATGCCGCCGACATCGAGGTCAGTGGACTCAGATGGACAGCCTGCGCACCAAGCCGAGAGCGCGGCGGCGCAGTTCTGCCATGTCTGCTCGATGGGCTCCCGCTTGCCGGCCGGCCGCGTGCCGGGTCCCTTGGCCGTGCTCCCCGACCCGATCGCCTCGATGATGAGCTCGACCCATCGCGCCGCCTTATGGTGGCACGACTCCAGGCTCCTGATGAGCCGGCGGATGCGCTTCGTGTCGTCGTCGAGCGGGGCGACGGAATCCTCGAGCGCATCAATCGCCCGAGTTTCAGCGTCGGGCTGATCTGGACAATTCTTCCACCACGATCCGGCGGCGTTCATGTGTTCCCTCTTCTCAATGCAGAGGACCTCAGATGCTCGCCAGAAGCGCTAGCTTCCGGCACCCAGCGAGCGGATCAGCTTCAGATCGAGCGTGCCCTTGGCGCCCCAGCCGCGTTTGCCGGGCGGGATGCTGGGGCGGAATTTTTCGTAGAGCGAGTAGGCGGCGTCTGCCAAGTCGTCGGGCTTGAAGGCTTTGGCGAGATCCTGCATGGCTGCGCGCACGGCCTTCAAGTCGTCGCCGAATTTTTTGGCCAAATAGTCCTCGACCTTCTCCGGCTCGATCGGCTTGTCCTTGACGACGGCGCGGACGCCATCGGGCGTGGTCTTGGCGGGGACGGGGCGGCCGCAGACCTCGACCCAGAACTCCTCGCCTAAGCCCATCTTCCTAGATGGGCCCTTCGGCGGCTTGAACACGCCGATCATGCGGCCCTTGGTCTGGGCCGTCAGGCCGGCCATTCCTTTGCCGAGCGTGAGGGCCGCATCGCGGTCAAAGCCAAGCTCCTCGGCCACAACCGCCGCCCACAACGTCAGCACCGGCGCACGGTTCATCATAATGGTTCGTGCAGGCATGGCTGTTCCCAGGCCTCCCCTACGTATTGAGACGGTCAATGCGTGATGTGGATGTTCTCGCGTGTAAGGGGCGGGACGTACATTGTGCGATAGATCACAAAGCTCTCGTCCATCGCGCGGATGTCAGTATCCCTGGCGTGCCCGTCGAGAGCAATCCTGTGCTTCACCTCTCACCTCCGCTCGTGCGACGAGATGCTAGCGGAGCTGGAAAACGGTGTCAAGGAAAATATTCGCCTTTTATTCGCTTGGACGCGCTCCAGGTTGCGCGCGAGGTGCCGCGCAGCCCTGACGATCTTCCCCTTAGCGTCAGGGGCAACGGCCGCGCGACCTCGCCCCGAGACACGGAACGGGGCAGCCAGTGACCGGCTGCTTCGTTCAGACTCTGTGTCGCAGTTGCTGTGCTACTTCTTCCGTCGCCAACGCAGCAGAATGGCCGCGCCGCCCAGGCCCAGCAGCGACAGCGTCGCCGGTTCGGGCACGCACCACGTGTCGAAGACGAGCCGGTCGACCATGATCGAGCCCGAGATGTAGATCGTCTCGGAGGCCGGGTTCGGCTCGATGATGATCCTGTAGGTCGAGTGGATCCAGTTCCCGTCGGCCGGCGGCAACTCCCCCGTTGGCTCCAGAATGACCTCGTCAATGAACTCCGTCGGGTGGACCACGAAGCCCGAAGCCTCGGCCCAGACAGAAGGTACCTTGTCCACATCCTGCGCCGCCCAGATGAGCTGGATCCAGATCTCCTTGTACGGGTTCGGCAGCGGGTAGTTGGGCACGTCAATGATGATCTGGCCCGAAAGCGGCACCACGCCTACCCGGCCGCCCCACGCCTCCTGGTAGTCCATGCCTGGCCCGAACACTATGTCAGCCTCCGGCGGATCGCCGGGGCCGACCCAAGCGTCCGGGGGAACGGGAGGATTGAAGGGATCCGACCCTGGATCGAAATTGTACTCCGCGTGCGTCGTGCCCGGCTCGCCGTACCACGGCGGTGAGAAAGGATCATCACCGAAAGCCGACACGCCGTAAGAACAGACGGAAAGAATACACACCAACAGGACGGTTCTGACTGTGAATCGCATACACATCCCCCTTGTTGTATCGGCCGGACGGTGGCGCCGGCATGCCCTGGAACCGGCAGGCGAGCTGTCGAACACAACCCGGCCGAGCTGCTGGAGCTATCCCAGTGGGAAAAAGAAGACGCCCCCTTTCTCCCAATGATAAGTATAGAGAAACTCGGCGGCGTTGTCAACCCCGGAGCTGAGTCCGGTGGAGTACCAAAGATTGTGTAATTTCGCGGGCCGGTATAGGAAT
>CAZJXV010000374.1:0-3500 GCA_964550015.1 uncultured Verrucomicrobiota bacterium | reverse complement strand
GCTGACCCTGGGCTGTTCTATGGAGCCCCTTTGGGGCAAAGCTGGGAAGACCAAGGGCGGACTTTTTCAACAGGCCCTGACGCCCGAGGCTACAGGATGTCGCCCTCTGCGAGGGCTCAGAGATGGATTTCGCTACGCAGTGCTAAGGGTTGCGGCCGGAGAGGACTTCGGTGGCGTGCTGCTTGGGCTCGAGGTCGCGGTTGGGGTAGAAGAGGCCGAGCAGGCCCGAGCCGCTGAAGTAGCCGAACAGGTAGCCGAAGGTGTAGAAGACGAGGTTGACCAACGGCTTGTTGAGTTCGCGGGCACCGAGCGCGAGCAGGGGCAGCAGCAGGACGAGGCAGTAGACGGCCGCGAACAGCTGCCCCTGGGCGCGGATGCGCTTGTGGCTCTTGCTGACCGTCATCCACAGCGCCACGCTCAGGCTGGTGTAGGTGCAGCCGGCGAGGAACCCGACGAGCATGACGGCCTGGTGCGCCTGGGTCCGGAACTCGCGCGCCGCCACGAGCACCACGCCCGTGCCGACGATGAGGGCGAGCAGCAGGACCGAGCGCCAGCGGATGGGCAGGAAGCGCCGGGTGGTGGGGCGCATCATGAGGTTGACTTCGTACTTGGTGGCGTAGCGCATCAGGGTGGTGTGGAAGGTCACCGGCCGGACGAGGTTGTTGTAGAACTGGAGGTAGATGGTGTCGGCCTGGCGGGCGGGGATGATCTGGATCTGGTTGAGGAAGTCGCGGCACTCGAGGATCTTCGACCACGGCAGCGTGCGGCGACGGCCGAACCAGTGGCGCGAGACGCCCTCGGGCCCGATGCGGAACGAGCCGCTGAGCACGGCGGCGATGAACAGGTGCGGTCCGAGCGCCACGACGGCGCACGCGACGGCGGCGACAAGGTACGGCTCGCCCACCTCGCCGCGTGATCGCATCGTGATGAGGCCGCTGAGGGCGAAGTAAAACAGCACGACGGGCAGCAGGAACGCGAGCAGGCGCCACACGGGCGAATAGGCGAACGCGGTGCTCGTCTCGGTCAGGTCGGTTGTGTTCTTGGCTGCCACGGCACACCCTCATTCCCGTCGAGAACGTCGGTTGCGGGAACGTCCCATGCGGCGGCGTCGCACGGCGTGTGAATACGTCGCGTGCGAACACGTCGCGTGCGAGGACGTCGCATGAAGGTACGCGAGGGCGTGCGGCGAGTCAAGGGCCTGTGCCCGCGGCGGTTGAACCAGGTCCTACCTTTGCCATCCGATTCGTTCTATGATCGGTGCTGCGGCCGGGCGGGCCGGCGGTTTTTTTGAGGGGATGCGATGAAGAAGGTGATCTCGGCGTCGCGGCGGATCGATCTGGTGGCGGGGTACCCGGACCGGATGGTGGCGCTGCTCGACGAGAAGGCGCCGCCGGAGGCGACGCACACGGTGGTGGTCTGGACGAAGGACCCGGCCAACATGCTCGACCACGCCGCGCTTCGCGCGTCCCTGGAGCGCTACGACAACCTGTTCCTGCACCTGAGCGTGACGGGGATGGGGGGCAGCCCGCTCGAGCACCTGGTGCCGGCGCCGCACCTGGTCCTGGAGCGGCTGCCCGAGGTGCTCGGGCTCGTCGGCGGTCCGGAGCACGTGCGGGTGCGGTTCGACCCGGTGGTGCACGTGCGGTGTCCCGATGGGAGCGAGTACACGAACCTGGAGTTTTTTGACGAGCTGGCGCCGGTGCTCGCGCGGTTCGGGATCGGGAACGTCTCGATCAGTTGGATGCAGGTGTACCGGAAGGTGGCGCGCAACCTGGCGCGGCGGGGGTATGCGCCGGTGCAGATCGGCGCGGATCGTTGGCGGGCGGAGCTGGCGTATCTCGAGGGGATCGCCTCACAAAGCGCGATCACGCTGCACGGTTGCTGTGTGCCGGGGATGGCGCGGTCGCGGTGCATTGACGGCGAGTTGCTTGGGCGGCTGCATCCGGCGGGGGAGGCGTGCTCGACGCGGCGCGCGAAGGGCCAGCGGGAGCTGTGCGGCTGCACGGAGAGTTATGATATCGGCTGGTACGAGCCGTGCCGCCACGGGTGCGTGTATTGTTACGCGAACCCGATGCTCGAGTGAGACGCCGTGACCCTTCGACGAGCTCACGCCGGTCTTTTGACAGGATCACAGGATTGACTGGATGAGGGGCGCCATGCTTCCGGAATCCTGTTGATCCTGTTATCCTGTCTAAAGGTCCTCTGAGTCGTCGGGGGAGAGGGATCTGACAGGATCGCAGGATCGACCGGATCAGAACGCTTCGTTGGCCCCGTGCTGAGGGAGCTGGCAGTGAGCATGGAACTGATCGCAGACTCCATCTTCGATTGGATCGTCAAGAACGCGGCCGTGCTCATCAGGGGCGCCGCCATCGCCGGCCTGGTCATGTTTTGCGGTCTTCTCCTCCGCAGGAAAGGCAGCGCGAGGCGCGCCGGCGGCATCAAGATCGAAGGGGGCCATGGTGACCTCGATGCCTGCGAGCGCATGCTCGAGTTGGCAGAGAAAGAGGGGGATCTGGAGGCGCAAGCGGATGCGCTCGGCGATCTGGGCGTGATATGGGGAACGCGCGGAGACCTCCGCAAGGCCGAGGAGATGCTTCGCAAGGCGCTGGCGATCGAGGAGAAGCTCGGCCGCGAGGAGGGGGTGGCGTGTGAGTACGGCAATCTGGGCATCGTCTACCGGAAGTGGGGCGACCTGGACACGGCCGAGGCGATGCATCGCAAGGCGCTGGCGATCGAGGAGAAGCTCGGCCGCGAAGAGGGGGTGGCGAGTGCCTACGGCAATCTGGGCATCGTCCTCCTGAAGCGCGGCGACCTGGACACGGCCGAGGCAATGCATCGCAAGGCGCTGGCGATCGAGGAGAAGCTCGGCCGCGAAGAGGGGGTGGCGAGTGCCTACGGGGACCTGGGCAACGTCTACTGGATGCGCGGCGACCTGGATACAGCCGAGGCGATGCATCGGAAAGCGCTGGCGATCGACGAGAAGCTCGGCCACGAGGAGGGCATGGCGAATCACTACAGCAATCTGGGTCTCATCCACCGGACGCGGGGCGACCTGGACACCGCAGAGCGGATGCATCGCAAGGCGCTGGCGATCGAGGAGAAGCTGGGCCGCCAAGAGGGGGTGGCGAGAGGGTACGGCAACCTGGGCAATGTCTACTGGACGCGTGGCGACCTGGACACGGCCGAAGAGATGCATCGCAAGTCGCTGGCGATCGACGAGAGGCTTGGCCACCAGGAGGGCGTGGCGGCTGCGTACGGCAACCTGGGCGTAATCTACCGGGCGCGCGGCGACCTGGACACGGCCGAGGCGATGCATCGCAAGTCGCTGGCGATCGAGGAGAAGCTGGGCTGCCAAGAGGGGGTGGCGAGTGCCTACGGCAACCTGGGCAACGTCTACCGGATGCGCGGTGACTTGGACACCGCAGAGCAGATGCATCGCAAGTCGCTGGAGATCGACGAGAAGCTGGGCCGCCTGGAGGGGATGGCAAATGCGTACGGCA
>CAZJXV010000373.1:0-3503 GCA_964550015.1 uncultured Verrucomicrobiota bacterium | reverse complement strand
AACACACGCTGCCGGCGGGGATGCTGCCGGGCCAGCGCATGATGCACGGCACGCGCATGCCGCCTTCATACGTCGTGCACTTGCCTGCGCGGAGGGGGTGAGCCTTGCCGCCGTGCTTGCCTCGCAGCAGCCATGGCCCGTTGTCGGAGGTGAAGATGACAAGGGTGTTCTTGTCGAGACCGAGCTCGGCGAGTGTGTCGAGGATCCGGCCCACGCTCCAATCGAGGCACTCGACGACGTCGCCGTATAGGCCGCGCCGGGATTTGCCTTTGAACTTGTCCGAAATGTGCAGAGGCGTGTGCGGCATGGTGTGAGGGAGATAGAGGAAGAACGGCTTGTCCTTGTTGTCTTTGATGAACCGGATTGCCTCGGCCGTGTACCGCTCAGTCAGCGTTGCTTGCACGACGGGCTGCTCGATGACCGCCTCGTCCCGCATCAGCACGCTGGGCTTCATGTCGTTGCTGTAGGGAATGCCGTAGTAGCGGTCGAAGCCGTGGCGCGTCGGGAGAAACGGGGTGAGGTGGCCGAGGTGCCACTTGCCGATGCAGGCGGTCGCGTAGCCGCGGGCCTTGAGCAGCTCGGCGATGGTGACCTCGTCGTCGCTGATCCCGATTGTGGAATTCGGGTGTAAAACCAGCGTGGGGCCGGCGAGGCCGACGCGTTGCGGATAGCAGCCTGTCACGAGCGCGGCGCGCGAGGGCGTGCACACGGAGGCGGCGACGTAGAAATCGGTGAACCGCACGCCGCCTGCGGCCATGGCGTCGAGGTGGGGTGTCTCGATTTTCTCGTATCCCGGCTCCGGACGCGCCGTCCAGAAACAGCCGAGGTCGTCGTAACCGAGGTCATCAACGAAGATGATGACGACGTTGGGCGGCGTGGCTTCCGGTGCGGCGCCGGCGGCGAGCGCGAAGCGGGGCAAGGACATTGCAGCGCCGCCGGCGGCGACGAGGCGAAGGAATTCCCTTCGGTTCAGAAGCGATGCGGAAGTGATTTCGCGATTTGCCTTCATCAGACGTTCCTCGTGACGGTCCGGTACGCTCTTACTCGTGCCCGGCGGCATATTCGAGGTAGTTGCACATCAGCTTTTTCGTTACGTGAGCGGGGGCGGACTGGGCGTTGAGGCCGCGGAAGTCAAGCGTCGAAAGCACGATGCGGCCTTTGCCGTGTTTGAACACGGCGACGGCCGTGCCGACGCGCGGCTCGTGCGCGTTCACGGTCCCGACGACGGCTTCCTCGCCGGTCAGCATCAGGCCGTAGCGGCGCGTGCCATAGTTGACGAGCGCCTGGTACTCCCAGTTCATGCCCTGGTTCACGGGGAGATCTTTGAAAAGCGGGTGCTTTCTGACGAAGAGATTTCCGCCGACCCAGACGTTTCCAACGGTCATCATGCCGTCGTAGCCGGCAATGATTCCGCGCTCGGCCATGTAAGCGGCCCAGCGCTCGGCGGCGGCCACGACGAGGGCCGTGGTGCCGTGGCTCTTGACGCGTTCGAGGACGCTGCCGGCCAGTGCATCGGCTTCCGCCATCATTGACGGCGTCGTCCAGAACAGCCGGACGATGGCGCCGCCGTATGCCTCGAAGAAATCGAGCTTGATGCTGTATGTCTTGCCGGCCTCGAGCGCGATGCGCTTCGAGGTGTCGAGCTGGGGCGAGTGCGCGGTCCAGTTGTCAATAACGAGTTCGTCGGCGATCCAGAGCCGCACGCCGTCGTCCGTCACCGTGCGGAATGTGTACTGTCCGCTCTCAGGCGGGCTGATCGTGCCGGTCCAGCGCACGCTGAAATCGTCCGCGCCGACGGCTTCCGCCGGCGCACCGCCGCCCCACTCGAAGTCAATCTTCGCGTCAACTCGTTTCAACACGCTCTTTGCGAGGTTCCTGCCGCTGAAGTACTCTGCGTCGAGCCCGGGCGTTTTCCCATCGTCGGTGAACAAGCGGTCGGCGGGGACGACGGCCCAACGCTCGGGGTAGATGTCGCCGACGAGGACGTAATCAAGCCTCCCGATTTCGGGCGAGTAGTCGGGCAGCGTTACGCCCTTCGAGTTCTTGAGGAAGTCGCGCAGCGTCTGTCCGCCCTCGACGACGGCGCCGTTGGGCGGGACCGTGGCGGCCTTCCAGTCCACGGCAAAGATCTCATCCCGGCCCAGCGCCCTTGCTGTACCGTCCTTGCCGACCAGCTTGGCGTGCACCACGTAATGCCCGGCGGGCCCCGGCACTTGGGTTTCGATTCCCTCGACGAGAAGCTGGCCATAGACGTCCCCGCCGGAGATTGTCACCGGCCACTGCTGCGTCCACGCAGGCTTGCCATTCGGCCCCACCAATGATGCCTCCAGCCGAAACGACCCGGTGAGGTCCTCCTCATTTACAATGTAAAAATCCGTCACGACGGTGTCCGACACCTGCACGATCTTGTTGCGGACCTTCACGGCGATGTAGAGCGGCTGGTTGTAGTGCGCGAGAACCTCGACGTCGCCCTTGGGGTTGCGGAAGCAGTCCACGATGCCGGAATGGTTTTCGAGGCGCTCGGATTCCCAACCGTTGATGACGTAGCCGTCGGCCACGTCACCGATGCGGACGTTCTCTATGATGCGGCCCTGGTAGTAGTAGGCGGTGTTGCCCAGGCTGCGCGTCAGGGCGTCCACGGTCGGGAAGTAACCGCGAAGGCGCTTGTCATCGAGATACTTCTCATACGCGGCGTACCATTCCTTGTAGGCTGCGCCGTCCCATCCGTTGCGCTTCGTTCGTTTCAGGTGCGCATGGATTTTCTCGAGTCGGGGCGGGGCTGCATTCGCACCTTCTTCACCCCAGAAGACGATTTCAGCCTTGTTGTCCGTGCGCAGCATGTATTGCGCCGGGCCCTGGTAGAGGTGGTCCTGGTACACGCCGGGGCCGAGCGCGTGGTGGACGTCGTACCATCCGCGCACGTACTGCGTGTCGTCGTAGGGGCGCATGTGGAGCTTGATCGGGTCGTCGCCGTCCTTGGCCCAGCCGGAGGTGTAGGTGATCACGCGCGTGGGGTCGAGGCCGTGGGCGTCGGCCATGTCCTTGCGATTTCGGTCTGCGGGCGGAGTGGTCTCCTCGTTTATCATATTATAAATAACGAGGCAGGGGTGGTTGCGATCGCGTTTGACCATGCGCAGCAGCTTTTCGCGGGCCCAGGCGTAGCTGAATGCATCGCCGCCGTGGCAGGCGTAGCCGCCGGGTTCCTCGAAGTACAGAAGCCCCATCTCGTCGGCCTTGTCCAGCGAGATCGTCTGGCCGATGCAGCGGTGAAAATTGATCATGTTGAGGCCAAGTTTCCTGGCGCTCTCGACCTGGCGCCGGGCCAGCTCTTCCGTCGGGAAGATCCCGTTCGTCGGCCAGAAGCCCCAACTGATCGCCGAGCGCAGGACGATGCGTTTGCCGTTGAGGCGGAGCATGGCGTCGTCGCCGATGCCGTCAACGCCGAACCATCGGAACCCGAACTTCACACGCGCGGCGTCGATGGGCGGCCCGTCACCCGGCAT
>CAZJXV010000372.1:0-3522 GCA_964550015.1 uncultured Verrucomicrobiota bacterium | reverse complement strand
GACTACAAGATCGAGATCAACAAGCACGGCGGGCTCGGCCGCGACTGGCCGACGCCGGACCTTTTCTGGGAGCAGCACGCGATGCTCAAGAAGAAGGCGGCGGCGAACCCGGAGCGGCCCAACATCATGCGGACGATCCTGCTGGTGATCCCGAAGACGGAAGCGACCGCCTACAAGATAGAGGACGGCCAAAAGATCGAGCTCGGCAAGAGAACGCCCGTGATGACGGAGGACGAGATCAAATGGGCGCTCAAGCAATGGCGGGAGTTCGAGGAGATGGTCTATATCTTTTCGGGCGGCAACTTGCAGTTGGATACGACCATCAAGATCATTGACGAGCCGCTCAAGGTGGAGACGGGTCCCCGCTACGTGTTCCGGGTGGCGCCGCAGCGCGAGTTCATCGACAAGTACCTGCCGTTCGAGCGCGGGGAGTACCAGAGCTACAATTCGCTCTATAACTCCGCGGAGGCCATGAACGCGACACCCCACGGCAGCACGATGGGCGCGGTGATCGGGATCAAGGGATGCGGCACCTCGGACAACGCCTGGTACGGACGGAATAAGCGGATCGACGAGCGGACGGGCTACATCTTCCTGCACGAGTGGCTCAACCAGCAGTGCTCGGCCACGAGCAACATGATGCCCTACCCGGACAAGGAGGCGCTCTGGAACAATTACGTCCTGCACAAGATCGGCTACGGCGGCGACCCGATTAACGCCTGGCCGTGGATCACGGCACGGCGCGACGTGATGCGGTTCATCATCCGGCCCGGGATGTGGCGGCGCTGGACGCCGATTGACCCGTACGTTTCGCGCGCGATCGGTCGCTGGGTGATGTTCGGTCCGGCCAAAGCCGACCTGGCGCGCGAGATGTCGAAAGCGCCCCTTTGGCAGGGGAAGCTCCTTGAGATGAAGATGGACAAGTACACGCATTTCGATCTCAGAAAGGCCGCGTTCGAAGGGCCGAGGACGATCCCCTTCAACGGCACGTTCTATTTTCGGACGTACGTTGAGTCGGAGGCGACTCAGGAGGTGCGGCTGTGGGCCGGCGCCGACGAACGGTTCGAGCTCTGGCTCAACGGGGTGATGGTGCGCGACGGCTGGGGGTGGACCTACTCGAAGGACGACGGCAAGCTGTTTGAAAAGGTCACCTACGCGACGCTGGAGAAGGGGATCAACACGCTGGTGCTTGTGCTGCCAAACATCGATGACAGGGTGCAGTTCCGCGTGCGATTCTGCAAGACGGACGGCTCGGGCGAGCAGCCTGACGGCGTCAAGGCGCTCGCGACGCTTGATGAGGGCATGCCGCTGCCGCTCGAGGAGCCGGTGGTGCACGATTTCAAGCAGCCAAAGCTTTACACCTGGGCGGAGGTCGGCGACAACCCGTGGCTGTCGATGCCGCGGCTCGACGAGGAGGCGCTGCGGCAGCTTACAGGCATCGAGACGCTCGAGATGAAGCTGAACGACAAGCCCTATATTGACGAGAGCGGCAGGAAGCGCGTCGCCAATCAGCACCTGTTTCTGAGCGTTCCCAAAGAGGCCGTGACCTCGCCGTGGATCCCCGAGCCCGTGGAGAACAGCGCGGCACTCAACAACGACTTCGATTTCAGGTGGAAGTCGGTCGCGTGCCTGCGCGTGCCGAATCGCCCGGGGCCCGAGAAGGACGTGCTGTTCCTGCGCTTCGACGTGGCGGAGCCGCTCATGCATCTTCTGAAGACCAAGGGCCGCCCCGCCAACGAGAGCATTGTTGGCTGGGTGCTCCTGGATTGGAAGCTCGCCTACGTCGTGTTGGTCAACCTCGATCTCGACAAGCCGGTCAGAACGGAACTCGACCTGCTGAGCAAGCAACCGGAGTAGGAGATGTCACGCAAAGTTTGTCCTGAGTCCGCCGAAGGGGCGCAAAGACGCCAAGGCAAAGAAGACAGCTGCGGTAGGTAGTTATTTGTTTTCGTTTCCGGCGTCGTCGAACAGGTCGGCGCCGGTTTGGCGCGAAGGCGGCTTGCGCACGTCAGGAAGCACGGCGAGGAGCTTGGTGGGCGCACGATGTGCGAAGGCGCCCACAACACCCGCTCCGCAGAGGCGCTGGTGCTGACGACGGCGGACTGACCTCGGCGCCGAAGAGAGAATTCACCACCGATTTGCACAGATTCACACGGATAGGTTGCCTGCCCGCGTCGGGCGCGAAGCGATGCGCCTTTCCTGGAAGGGCTCGACGAGCCGGTTTTTTACCTTGTGCGTGTTTGCTGGGGCGTTATGATGCGGCTCTTGCGAACAACACTCAACGGAAGGAGAACAGCAATGCGGCGGATGACGGCGGCAGCACTGGGCGTGCTCGTGCTGCTGGGGGCGACGTATGCGGGCGCGAATCCCGATGACAAGATCGAGAACCCGACGGGGAAGTATCTCGTCTGGGGCGACTACAAGATCGAGATCAACCAGCATGGCGGGCTCGGGCGCGACTGGCCGACGCCGGACCTCTTCTGGGAGCAGCACGCGATGCTCAAGAAGAAGGCAGCGGCGAACCCGGAGCCGCCCAACGTCATGCGGACAATCCTCCTCCTGTTCCCGAAGACGGAGGCGACGGCCTTCAAGAAAGACGGCGACAAGAAGGTCGAGGTCGGCAAGAAGACGACCTCGATGACGTCGGCCGAGATCAAGTGGGCGCTTGAGCAATGGCGCGAGTTCGAGGAAATGGTGTTCCTCTTCTCGGGCGGCAACCTCTGGTTGCGTACGGACATCAAGGTCATTGACGAGCCGCTTGTCGTGGCGACGAGCGAGAGGTGGCACTTCTGGCCAGGGCCGCAGCGCAAGTTCCTCGACAAGTACCTCCCGTTCGAGCGCGGCGAGTACCAGAGCTACAATTCTCTCTATAACTCGAAGGGCCTCAACGCGACACCCCACGGCGGCACCTGGGGCGCGGTCATCGGTATCAAGGGGTGCGGGACCTCGGACAACGCGTGGTACGGCCGCCTGGACAAGCGGCTCGACGAGCGCACGGGCTACGTGTTCCTTCACGAGTGGCTCAACCAGCAGTGCTCGGCCACGAGCAATATGATGCCCTACCCCGACAAGGAAGCGCTCTGGAACCTCTATACGCTTCACAAGATCGGTTACGGACGTCGTGACACACAGCTTAACCCGTGGCCGTGGATCACCGCGCGGCGCGACTTGATGCGCTTCATCATCCGCCCCGGGATGTGGCGGCGGTGGACGCCGATTGATCCGTACGTCTCGCGCGCGATCGGCCGGTGGGTGATGTTCGGGCCGACGGACGCCGGTCTGGCGCGCGAGATGTCGAAAGCGCCCGCGTCGAAGGGGAAGCTCGTCGAGATGGAGATGGACACGTACGCGCAGTTCAATCTCGACAAGATCGCGGCGGAGGAAAAGCCGGCGATTGCCGAGGGGACGTACTATTTCCGGACGTACGTCGAGTCGGCCACGACGCAGGAGGTGCGGCTCTGGGCGGCGGCCGACGAGCGGTTCCAGCTCTGGCTCAACGGGGTGATGGTGCGCGACGGCTGG
>CAZJXV010000371.1:0-3526 GCA_964550015.1 uncultured Verrucomicrobiota bacterium | reverse complement strand
GCCGGCGTATCTGTAGGCGCTCTCGGCCGGGGGGGTGCCGTCGTCGAACACGTCCTCGAAAAGGGAGCGGTCGCGGCGCAGGCGCTCGATCTGTTCGAGCACGTCCTCGGGGAGTTCGCGCTCGAGCCACTCCTCGCGCCGGTTTTCGAGGAATGCGTGGCCGGTGATTTCTTCCTGGGGCTTGCCGAGGATCGCGGCGAGCGCGGCGACGAGGGCGTCGGGGTCTTTGGTGTGCCTGGGGTCGGCGATGACTTCGGGGTTGAGGCAGAGGATCCTGGTCGGCTCGCTCATGGCGAGGCACTTGCGGTTGCGGTCGAGGATGCGGCCGCGGGCGGGGTAGAGCGTGGTGTCGCGCTCGTGCAGGGCGAGGGCTTCGCGGAGGAAGAAGTCGTGGCGTGCGATCTGGATATAGAAGAGTTTTGCGCCGAGGGCGAGGAACGCGATGACAAGGGCGACCAGGATGATGAGGCACCGAATGCGATGGACCTTGTTGGGCATGAGGTCGCTTCTCCCGTGAGTCAGCTTGGGGGCCAACTGTTACGCGACCGCCGGTGGGGGCGCGCGTGCTCGTTCGCAAGGAAAAGGGTAGGGAGAATGGGGGGGTGGGGGGTAGGAGTGAAGGAGTGTCTTGACCTGAAGCTTGTCTTGGGGTTTACCCCGCCCATTCTCCCTGGCCCAATTGGTTGAGGGTCCAAGAGTGTCCCGGTCTCGTTCCCTCAGTATGTCTCCCGAGGTCCCGTCTGGAATTGGAGGAGGAGGTAGAGGAGGCGACGGGCCCCTCGGGGAAACACTCACTCATAGAATGAATGCGCAGCAATCACCTCTCTCCCAGCACAATGGCGTTCCAGAGTCTTTGTCCGAGCGGCCGGCGGCGTTCTTGTTTGTCGGCCACGGCCAGCGGCTCGGGGTCCGGCAGGACCACGATCTGGCCGGCGGACGGCGGGACCAATCCCAGGTGGCGCCTTTCTACCTCCCGCCGGATCCGGTTCGGCTCTTTGAGCTTGCCGAGGTCGGCCTCGAGTTTGGTTCGCTCGTGGTTGAGCTCGCGGATCTCGCCGCGCAGTCGGCTGATCGCGTAGCCCATGTCGAGCATTCGGTTGCGCTGCCAGACGTAGATGATGCCCGCGGCCACGGCGATCAGGGCGAGCACGATGGCGACATGGATCCATCGGCCGGAGCCCGGATGCCGGTGGCGGTCGGCAACCTGGTAGTTGTAGATTTTTGATTTGACCCGTCTGGGCCTGCGCTTCTTCATTTATGATTCCTTTGGTCCGAGTTGCCCGGCCCCGAGCCTGCGGCAGGCCCGGAGGCGGGCACTGCGTGCGCGCGGATTGGCCGCGACCTCCGGGGCGCCCGGTCGCACGGGCTTTTTGGTCAGCACCTCGACGAGCGGCTTTCCGCCGCACCGGCACACCGGGAACTCCGGCGGGCAGGTGCACGCCTTGGCCCACTCGCGGAACGCGTGCTTGACGAGGCGGTCCTCGAGCGAGTGATAGGCGATGGTCACAAGCCGCGCCGATGGTGCGAGGGCCCGAAGCGCCTGCGGCAACGCCCGCTCGATGGCACCGAGCTCGTCGTTCACGGCGATCCGCAGCGCTTGAAACGTGCGGGCCGCCGGGTGCACGGTTCGGCGCCGGGTGGCGCCCGGGAGCGCTCGCTCGATCAGTCCAGCCAGCTCCTCGGTGGTGGCGATTTCGCGGCGCTCGCGCGCCTGAGCGATCGCGCCCGCAATCCGGCGCCAGCCCGGCTCCTCACCGTAGTCGCGGATAATCCGCTCAAGTTCTCGCAGGGGCGCGCGGTTGACGAGTTCGCGAGCCGTCGTGCCGCGTGAGGCGTCCATGCGCATGTCGAGCGGTCCCGTTCGCCGGAAGCTGAATCCGCGCCGGGCCGTTTCAAGCTGCATCGAGGAGACGCCGAAGTCGAAGAGGACCCCGTCCACGGTCTGGATGCCCTGCTCGTCGAGCACGGGAGCGAGCCGGTCGAAATTTCCCTGCACGAGAACGATCGCCGCACCGAATCGCGCCAGCCTCCCTCGGGTTTGCCTCAGCGCGTCGGCGTCGCGGTCGATTCCGATCAGCTTGCCGCCGGGGGTGATGCGTTCGGCGATAGCCTGGGCATGCCCCCCAAGGCCGACCGTGGCGTCCACGTAGGTGCCGCCCTCGCGGCACCCGAGCAACTCGATCATCTCATGTAAAAGAACGGGTTTATGAGCTGGTTCCGGCAGGGGCTCCATGGCCCACCACCGGCGCCCTTAAAAGCGCCTGTCTTTCTGCCGCCTCCGAGGCGGCGCTGGTTTCGTCTCACGTAACACGCCCCTACTCCCTGGGCGGCTGCTTCGAGAGCTCTCGCGCGGTTTCGTCGAAGGTGCGGAGTCCCTCCTGGAGCTGTGCGTCCCAGGTCTCGGCGTCCCACACCTCGATGCCGTCGCTTGTGCCGGCGAGCACCACGTCGCGTTTGAGGCCGGCATAGTCGATTAAGTTCTGGGGCAGAGCAATGCGGCCCTGCTTGTCGAAGGTGGTCTCCTGGGCGCCCGAATAGAAGATCCGCCTGAAGCGTCGGGCGGCCGGGTTCGTGATCGGGTGGTCGCAGAACGTGCGTTCCATCTTGTGCCAGACTTGCCTGGTGCAGACGAGCACGTAGCGGTCCATGCCGCGGGTGACGTAGAAGCACTCGTCGTCGGGCCCCGTGAGGAGTGCGCGGAGCTTTGCGGGGATGCTCAGGCGATTCTTCTCGTCGAGCGTATGTCTGAACTCACCGTAGAACACCTGAGGCGGCTCCCCTTGACATGTCCGGCAGGGCCACGCTGTTCCCCTCTTTGGGACAACGTGGGCGTTCATACCACTTCGCCCCACACGAAGTCAAGGGAAAAGTGCAGAAAAAGTGTCGGGATTGAATTCGCCGTACTTTCGCCCCACGACGTCCCACGTGCGACGGGCGGCTTCGTGCGCAATGGAAGGCGGGAACGCGAGGCCAGGCTCGCGGTTAGAGCGAAAGGTCCGGCGCGATATGCGTTCGCGGAAGGATGCGTTCGGCGTGACCCGGTGCTGAGGGGGCGGGCGTGCGATGCGGGTTGACTGTCCGCCGGGCGTGCTCTACCCTAGCACTATTGTACACGCGTGCAGGCGGGGTCCTCAGATGATGTCAAGTGAGTTCCACTCGACGACGGTGCTGGCGGTCAGGCACGGCGGCAAGACGGCCGTCGGCGGCGACGGCCAGGTGAGCATGTCGAATACGGTGATCAAGGGGAACGCGGTCAAGCTCCGGCGGCTCTATAAGGACCAGGTGGTGGTCGGCTTCGCGGGCGCGGTGGGCGACGCGTTCAACTTGATGGACAAGTTCGACGGCATGCTCGAGAAGTACCAGGGCAACATGGCGAAGGCGGCGGTGGAGCTGGCGAAGATGTGGCGCACGGACAAGTACCTGCGCCAGCTCGAGGCGCTTATGGTGGCGGCCAATGCGCAGGGCTTGCTCCTGATCTCGGGGACCGGCGAGGTGATCGAGCCGGACGAGGGCGTGGTCGGTATCG
>CAZJXV010000370.1:0-3531 GCA_964550015.1 uncultured Verrucomicrobiota bacterium | reverse complement strand
TGGCGACGACCATGAACCGGCCGTTGCCGCGGAGCCGGGTCGGTTTGAACGCGGGCTCGGTGAGCGCTTCGGCCTCCTCGACGACGGCCCAGCGCGGCGGGACGTTCACGCGCTGATAGACCGTGTACGTTTCACCCGGGTTAATGGGCTGCCAGACGAGCTTGACGCGGCCGTCGTCGTCGAGCACCTGTTTCACGTCGAGGCGCTTGCCCGCCTTGGGGCCGGGGATGAGGGTTTCCAGGTCGAAGACGACCTCTTCGGTCTGGCCGCGCCAGTAGGCGAGGTTCACGTTGGCGATCTCGAGCCAGACGTAGTCGGTCGTGTTGCGGGCGATGGCTTCGATGAAGAACACGCCGTTCGTGCCGACGACGTTGATCTGGCCGAAGGGGTTGGGCTTGACCTCGAAGCCGCGGTCTGTTTTGAAGTGCAGGCACTCGCGGTTCGGCAGCTCGAAGACGCCGTGGGTGTCGGTCGTGCCCTCGAACACGACGGTGCCGTCCACGTACCGGCCCTTGTGCTGGTAGAAGGTGAGCTTCGCGTTCGGCACCGGGTCGCCGCGCCAGTCGAGGATGCGCACCTTGATCGTCTCGGGCAGCGACCAGAGGTAGTCGCCGAAGTAGCCGCGCCGGCGGCCGAGCTGCATGTTGAGCGCGAGCGCGGAGTGCTCGCTGAAGTGCACGTCGCCGTGGCCGCGCATCATGCCGACCTGGCCGCTGAAGTGCGAGAGCAGCACGGGGTCGCCGTTGGCGTCCACGACGCGGTTGCCGCCGTCGCCGCCTTCGGTGTCGAAGCAGTAGATGTCAATGAGGCCGAGCTGGTGGCCGAGCTCGTGCGGCAGGCCCCAGTCCTGGCTCGTGGCGTACGAGTACTTGCGTTCGGGCTGGTCGCGGCGGACGTACCCGGTGAAGCCCCAGGCGCTGTCCCAGCCGTTTGGCAGCTTGATGGCGTGGATGCGGTCGCGCAGCTCGCCCTCTTTCTGCACGAGGATGACGTCCCAGCGCACCTCTTCGAGGATGCCGTTGGGGGTGAGCGGGTGGACGCTCATCTTGAATTTGCGGTGCATCTGCTCGCGGTGGTACTTGAGGATGTCGTCGAAGTTGTAGCTCTTCCAGTGGTTCTCGACTTCGGCGAGCGTGTTGTAGGTGTAGGCGTCGGTCATCATGATGAACGAGCAGGCGTCGGTGGCGTCCACGACGGAGTTGTTGATTTCGCAGATTTCGGTGATCCGGTCGTTGCCGTCGAGGTCGAGGCGGACGTAGTGGCGCCCGCTCTGCCACGTCCATTTCATTTCGAGGAAGCAATACGTGCCCTCGACGCGCTTGGCGAGCTTGAACGGCAGGGTGCCGATCATCACTTCCTCCCACTCGTCGGTCATGAGCGCCGGGCCGTCGAGCGAGTCGTGCTTCAGGTTTCGCGTGACGGGGCGGCCGTCAATGTACCAGGTGTAATCGAACTCGCCCGTCGGCTTCGGGCCGTGGTTGCAGACCAGCGCGCGGAAGGTGACCTCCTCGCCTTCGTCGGGCCAGCGCTTGATTGTCGCTGCTTGCTCGGGCGTGATCGGCTCGCCCGTCTCGGGGTCGGCGACGAGCGGCATCGCCTCGCCGTGGCTGCCCTCGACACGCTGGTACTTGAGCACGTAGGCCGGGTACCTCGGCGTCCGGCTGATGTAGCAGACGTTCAGGTCGGGCAGGTCGGGCTTGGTGGTTGTCTGCGCGGGCGTCTCAGCGGCGCCGGCGAAGCACACGACGGCCAGCAGCAGCAGGAGACATGACGGGGTAGACTTCATCTTCATGACCGGGTTCCTCATTGTCTGTGTCCTTCAACAGATGATCCAGTTGCAGGGAGTCAGCACGTTCTCTGCAAGAGGAGACGCAGCTTAGCACAAGGGGCCGTTCCCGGCAACGCGGGCGTTTGCGGATCCGGGCGCTGCGCTTGGGGTAACTGCTACGAGTGTCCCGCGAACTGCTCGACGAGAGTTCCCTTCTGCAGCGCAGGCTGCTGGGCTTCGAAGCTGGGTCTCCTGGAGCGGTAGATGATACCGATGGGGATCTCGCCGCCCCACTGGAAGGCGAGCTCGAGGGCGGCGGCACGGTTGGTGGGGTCGTGGGATTCGGGGACGGGCCGGACGCGCTCGCGGTACCACTTGAACGTGTTGCGGCGGTTGAACGAGATGCAGGGCTGGAGGATGTCGAGCAGGGCGAAGCCGCCGGTGTGCTCGAGGGCGGCGAGCATCATCGCGTGCAGGTGGGCGGCGTCGCCGGAGAAGGAACGGGCGACGAATGAGGCGTCCTCGACGATGGCGACGGCGAGGGGGTTGAACGGGTGGCTCGTGACGCCGTGGGTCTGGACCTTCGTGACGAAGCCGGGGTCGGAGGTGGGCGAGGCCTGGCCCTTGGTGAGGCCGTAGACCTGGTTGTTGTGGACGAAGGCCTTGACGCCGATGTTGCGGCGGACGGCGTGGATGAAGTGGTTGGCGCCCTCGCCGTACATGTCGCCGTCGCCGCTGGTGACGATGACCTCGAGCGCGTGGTTGGCGATCTTGATGCCGGTGGCGTGGCAGAGCGCGCGGCCGTGCAGGCCGTTGAAGACGTTGGCCTGCGCGTAGTGTGGCAGCTTGGCCGCCTGGCCGATGCCGCTGACGAGGACGAGGCGGTGGCGGTCGAGGCCGGCGGTCTCGATTGCGTTGTCGAGCGTCTTGAGGATGGGGAAGTTGCCGCATCCCGGGCACCATGAGGTGTGGTTCGTGCCTGCCGACTGCGTCATTGCGCTACCCTCGTGGCGATGTCCCCGGCCATGAACGGCCGGCCGTCGTATCGGAGCATCAGTTCGCACGTGTCGAGCGCGCCGGTCTGGCGGAGCAACGAGGCGAACTGGCCGGACGCGTTCCCCTCGATGCACGTGATCGCGCGGGCGCCGACGGACCCGATCGTGCGGCGTACGGCCGCAGCGTCGAGCGGCCACACCTGCGCGAAGTGGAGCATGGCAAAGGATGCGCTGGCAAAGGATGCACCGGCAGCGGACGCGCCGCCGGCGTTGAGCGTGTCAACGGCCTCGCGGCACGGGCCGTAGGTCGAGCCCCAGCAGATGAGCAGGTGGTCGGCTTTGTGCGGGCCGTAGAGCTCGGGCGGCAGCGCGTCGGCCGTGAGCCCCGCGCCCTTCGCCGTTCGCTTGTCCTGCATGCGGACGGTCATCTGCGCGTCCTCGGTAATGTGGCCGTCCTCGCTGTGGACGTGCGAGTCGGCGACGACGAAGGCGGACGAGCCCGGCAGGGCGCGCGGCGAGACGCCGTCCTCCGTGAGGGCGTATGAGAGGTAGCCTTCGGGCGGGCCGTCAACGATGTGCCTGTTGATGGGGCGCAGCGTCTCGTCGAGCGCGGCGACGTTTTTGCGCGAATCCACGAGGAACTGGTCGGCCAGCAGGATGGCGGGCGAGCGGAACCGGTGTGCGGTCTCGATTGCGCGCCGCGTCAGGTCGTATGCCTGCTGGATCGTGCCGGGCGCGTAGATGGCGCGCGGGAACTCGCCGTGGCCG
>CAZJXV010000369.1:0-3548 GCA_964550015.1 uncultured Verrucomicrobiota bacterium | reverse complement strand
CGGGTGACGAGCTTCTTTGCCTTGTCCGTATATTCCCACTGTACGTTGACCGGCGGTTTCGGTGAATCAATTGATCCATAAGGCGTCTTGAGGGCGATGGTGTACGTGTCCCTGTGACCCGTGTAGCAGGCGAGATTGAAGTCCAGCGCCTCGAGCCAGAACCATGCAGGGCGGTCGTGCTTGGTTACCTTGACGAGCATCAGGCATCGCTCCCCGACGACATTCAGGTTGCCGAACGGGTTGGCTTTTCGGTAGTAGCCGTTGAGCGTTTTGACTTCCTTCACCGCCCGGTTCGGCAGGCGGATGATGCCCTCCTTGTCGGTCGCGCCGACGATGACCGGGTCTTTGGACACCAGCTTGAATTGTTTCGATTGCCAATCGATCTTGCCGCCCTCGACGAGCGGGTACCAAATGACCCCGTGGTCCTCCTGAGGCTCCGCGTTCGGATCCACCTCGGCGCCGCGCTGGTAGATTTCCACTTTGGCGCCGGGCACGCCGCGGCCGTTGATGTCCACGATATGCAGGAAGCTCTCGTCGGGCATGTCGAAGTAGTGGTCGCCGAAATGACCACGCGGTTTGTCAATCGTCGTGTTCAGGTACATAGCGGTGATTTCGCTGAACGCCTGCGGGCCGTGCCAGTGCATCATCACCTCGGGGTGGTTCTGGAAGTGGGCGATCTTCTCGCCGTTGTCGGGCCAGGTGTGGTATTCGTGCCCGGTGTAGTCAACCCAGTAATAGTCAACGAGGCCGAGCTGGTGGCCGAGCTCGTGCGGCAGCGACCACTCGGTTCGGTTGCGCCATTTCGGGTCCGTCTGATACCACACGCCGGTCTCGCGTTCCTTCTCCTGGTCGGTCCATATCCACCCGCCCTGGTCGTAGGCGATGCCGTCCGTGGCGAGCCGTGCTTTCGCGGCACTCTCGTTGTCCACGAAGTCGACATAGATGATCCGGTCGAGCCGCACGCGAGCCTCGACTCCATTGGGGCATGACGGATACACCGACGCCTCGAACAGCAGGTTCATGATGTCGAGATGCCAGCGATAGAAATCCTCCCACGAGAAGGTGCCGTAGGCCGTGCGGTTCTCGTGCCACGCCTTGCACCGGCCGGGACTGACGATGTAAAAATAGCCGAAACCCCACAGCGGGTCCGTGGCCTTGTTGTTGATCGTGGCGATCTCTTCCTGGTCGGTGATGATCTCGAATGTAGCGGTATGGCGGCCTTCCACCCACCGGTACTTATATTTGAATGTGGCTTCGCCGAGTTCCTTTATGGACTTCCTGTAGGAGCCTTTGTCCACTTCCTTGTCGTCGATGAGCCAGCGGTACGAGAACGGCTCCGCTTTGACGAAACCGAAGTTCCTGACGTGCGCCGTGAGCGTCACCACCTCGCCCGGCTCGTACTTGAGCTTGAGATCCTGCACGATGTACTCGGGATGGAGGTACCTGTCCTTGCCTTGCGCCTCGAGCTCCTTGACCCGCTTGTCGAGCACCGGCGCGCCGCCGATGCTGGGCCGGCCGTATTCGTCATACGGCACCCGCATATGGAGCCCCGCGCATTTGGGGTCCAGTTCGATGAACGTGACCGACAGGTCCGGAAGCTGCGGCTTCGCGTCCCACGCCTCGCCGCGCTCGATGTGCGGGTTTTGGTAACCGATGTTCTTCCCTATCCTTTCTTGGATTCCCTGCTTGACGGCCTGGCTGAGCCTCGAGGCCACTTGGCTGCGTGGAATGTCCCTGAAGTCGGGCGTGCCGACCGTGTCGAGGCTCTCCCAGACGAGGAGACGAATCCCCTCGTCGCGGACGTAGCAGTTCTCGAGCACGGTGCCGTCCGTGAGCTCCAGGACGTCGCCGGCTGCCGTGCAGCACGACAACACGGCCGCGATGAGAAACAGAATGAAGGTCCTCCCTGGCGTTGGCATAGCTTGAGTCTCCTTCGATGCGTTGAGGTCGTGTGCCAATCTGGCACACACAGGTTATATCGCGAGAGCTTGCCTGTCAATACAACAAGAAGAGGGTCCCCAAGCGTCAGGTACGCACAGCGCAGGAGCGAACACTACTTGAACGCGTCGGGACACGCATCGAGCAGGCGGAGCAGGTCATCCGTATTCCTCGACGGGTCCCACATCGCCTCGGAGACAAGACAAACGGCATACCAGGCTTTGGCTTCCCACAGGCCATCTTCGACAAGCAGCGTGACTATCTTCCGACGGGCCGTGCTGGCGACCAACGCCTGCAAGACCTCGAGTCCGTCACCGAGGTTCCGCCGCCAGCCGGCTTCGCGTTTCCGCCACACCGGGGCCCGTTTGTTCGCCATTGTGTCGAGTGCGGCCGGGTCCTCGATCTTCTGGGGATCGCCGCCAAAGCACCTATTGTGGAAACCTTTCAACACAAATCCGATATCTTCCTTCTCCTTGCGCAACGACATCAGCTTCTTCGCGATGTTGATGTTCTTGTCGACGGGGAGCTTGCTGGGATCCGAGGTCCACACGGCGGCTCGCTCAAAGCCGTCACCGGACGTCGTGCCGGGATCATAGCTGAAGGGGCAGCCGGGCAGGTCTTCCCACATGATGTTGAGGCGTGGATCGATCTGGTCCACGGGTCCGAGCCCTTCGGCAAAGGATGTGTAGTGCAACCCGGCGGAGACAAAGAGATCGGGATACTCCTTCAGCAGCCGGTCGGCCGTTTCGTTGATGAAGGGAACAAGTTTGTCCAACCGATTCTTGGCCGAGCCGGATTCCGTGTTGCTCTGGAAGTAAACGCCGAATGGCTTCAACGGCGCGTATTCCCGCCGGAAAGTGTCCACGGCGATTTCCTGGTGCTTGGCAATGCTCTCGGGATTGTTCCAGTCGAGACGACCGGCCGGTCCACCAGGCCACCCCCAGGAATAGCCCCACACGACCTTGATGCCTCGTTTTAATGCATACTCAGTCAGTGCGGCGGCGTTCTTCGGGACACGCGAGTGCCAGGCGACGAGCACGTTCATTTTCCAGCGTGCCATCTGGTCGAGAAACTTCTCGTAATTGTAGATCCTGCCGCCCCACGTCCAGATTCCCCGGAGTTCCAGCGCAGGCGCGCTCTTGACGGCAATCCGGTCAACCTTCCCCGAGCACACATCGCGAAGATGGTAATGGATGAAATCCATTGCGCCGTTGAGCGTCCCTTTCTCGTCGGCGCCGACGATGCGCACAACGCCGTTCTTGCGGTCATACTCAAGGAGATATCCCTCCGGTCTCGTCTCGGGATCGTTCGAAACAATGCCGCTTGTTGCCGTCGCCGTGTCGACGTGGATCTCGAGCGGCGCAGAACCGCCGTTTCCGAGACGCTGGACCGCATCGTTGAGTTCCGTGAGGGCGAAAGATTCAATGGGAGACGGATGATCGGGACCGATTACGCGAACTACCTCTTCGTGTGTCTCGGCCCCCAGCGCTCGAGGCAAGGCGGGAAGGACGATGGCCAGAAGGGCGATGGCCAGGAACGCTGCAAGCACACCTGCGAGAGCTCTCATGACGCTGTCCTCGTCGTTTCGCCGGCCGATGTGCTGGAGGCTA
>CAZJXV010000368.1:0-3592 GCA_964550015.1 uncultured Verrucomicrobiota bacterium | reverse complement strand
GGACCGCATCGAGCATCGCGGTGTTGGCCCACCTTGGCCTCAATTGATCGGCCAGGTACCTCGCGCGCCCCTGCGATGCTTGCAGCGCCAAGTCCAGGCAATCGGCTTCGATGAAGAACGCCGACCCGCGCCGGGTCACCTCGACGATCGCCTCCTCGGTGAACGGCGCGCCGGTGTCCGGGTCGATCAGCACCCGCAGCGCGGCGCGCAGCGATCGCAGGATCACGTCGTCGCGGATGTCGCCCCGGCGGACCGCAGCGAACGGGCGATCAGTCTTGGCCATCGTCGCCCCCCTCTCGCGCCCGCAGCCACCGGACCGCGGCATCGAGCTCGAAGCGTGGCGATTCGACGACCATCACGGTCGGCAGCCCCTGGCGGCGCAGCCGCTGCACGGTACTCCTGCTCACGCCGAGGGCGGCGGCGAGCTGGCCCATAGTCAGCAGTGCCGGCGGTTGGCGCGCGGCGTCGGCGACGGCAGCGCGCACGGCGGTCTCGATCAGCCGCGCGAGTTCGCTGCGGCCCACCGTGACCACTTCGATCGCGGCGGCGGTCATGGCGTCACCTCGTCGGCCACCACCTCGCGCGGCGGTGGCTCCGCCAGTCCGAGCCGGCGGGCGGTCTCGGCGATCACCCGCGTGGCCAGGCGGCCCGCCCGGCGATGGTAGGCGCGCCACACCGTGACCGGGTGGAGCATGGTCAGCGCTGCGATCTCGGTACGCTGTTGGGGAGTGGGTATGTTCCGGCGCGGCGCATCCTGCATTGCATTGACCTCCACAGCCAGTCAACCATAGGTTTGAGGTCTGCGGATTTTAGAGCGCGGCGGCGCCGGAGATCATTGGCGTTTCGCTATCGACAAATGTCGTCCATCGTCTCGCTGAGCAGCTTGTGGGCGCGCTTGAGGCGTACGAGGAAAGCTCTCGCGTTGATTTTCGGGCTCACGAGCCCACCCGCCGTTAGGAGGCGGACGAGAACCCGACAGGAGTGCCGGGTTCGGTCGTCGATCGGAACTCCGCGTTTGTGCTTACGGAGGTCCATTCCCTTCCAGTCGGCCAGAGCCTTGCGCCAGGCGGCGATCGGAACGTCTGCGAGGTCCTTCTTCTTCACCGGCAATCTGGGGACGTACAATCCCGGGACAGCAAAGAGAGGCGCGTCACTGCCATCGAAGCCACGATAACGGTACAAGCATCGCTCCCGCTCCGCGTCCTTTGTCGGACAGGTGCGGGCCGTCCTGGCAGGACACGGCGAGCCCGGGGGTGGACACGCCAGTAAAACGATTTCCCCTCCCAGCCCGTACATGGTTGCCGGTTGATCAGAATCGGCTGGCTGGCCTGACGCGCAGTCTGGGGCGCGGTGCAGCGGTCGCGGGCGAGGCAAACGGAGCGGTTGGTGGGCGGCGGGCTCGTGCGGCTGGAACACAAGCGCGGTCGGCCGGGTCACTCGGCTGGTTGCCGTCGGTGCCGAGTTGTGGAGCTGTCGCGCCCAGAAGTTGAGTCTTTCCTCACGGTCTTTTTCGGGACTGCGATCAACGTGGTCCCGGACGACGTTGAGTGCCACCATGGCGTAAAGCGCGAGCTGCTCGATCGAGCCGACCTTGCGCGGCAGCGTTTCCGTTTCTTTGGTGTCAGCGTAGCTTTGAGAGATCCCCCGCCGGGCCCGCCGCTGTGGCCAGATCGTCTCCAACTCGGCCTCAAGCGCCGCTCCGCGTTTGCGACGGGCGCGACGGTACCGCCGGTCGTACTCTCGCTTGCGCTCGAGATCCTTGAACGGCAATTCAGCCCACCTCCCCTCTGTCGTCATCGTCTACCACTATACCACCCGGCCGGCGCGTGTGCGCCAAGTCGGCGCCGGTGACAACGATTTCCACTGCAGCGCCGTCTAGGGCGGCGAGCACCGCCGGGAGATCCTGCACCGAACATTTCACCACGGGCCGGTCTGTTTTTTCGGTGTCAGAGCGTGCCGCAGAGCGGCATTTCGGGTCGGGGGACCTATCGGGGGGAACTATCGCCGGATCGTGGCCACCCCCCCAAACACGAGAACCCCCTGATTTCTCAGGAGGTTCTCGGAGCGGGATACGGGATTTGAACCCGCGACTTCCAGCTTGGGAAGTGCCCGGAATCGCGCGCAGCGCTGGTATTGCTGGGTCAGCGCGGTTCACCCCTCCGCAGAGATCGCCTGTTTCCCCCCCTGAATCACCGCCATAAGTCCCCCCGGGGGAACTATCCGGCGGGGCACCGGATCCGCTGTCGGGATCGTCGTCGGGATCACCGCTGGCGAGCAGCGGCGGTAGCGGAATAGTCGGCAGCGCCCGCTCGGGCATCACCGCTGGCGCGTTGGGATCGGCAGTGTAGCGCGTGTGCACATCGAACGATCCGTGGCCGGCCAACTGCAGGGCCTGCTGAGCGTTCACGTTCGCGGTCATCAGCGCCTGGCAGAACGCCCGGCGCGTCGAGTGGAAGTCCACCGGTAACGTCTGGGCCGTGCCCTCGAACAGCTCACGCCATCGCGCCGATCCGGATTTTGGCACACCCTCGCACCCCCTCTTGCGGGCTTGGGCGAACGCACGTTTGAGATCGCGGCGCAGCGCCTTGGCGTGATTCGAGGGGCCCTTCCGAGTACCAGCGCGCGGCCCACGGCGAACCGGGAACACCGGCCCCGCGGCCGGGCGTCCATGCTTATCCCACCACCGGCGCAGCGCCTTGCGCAGCACCTCGGGCACGGCCAGCTTCTGGGGCGTCCCGGTCTTTTTCCGCGGCACCCAGGCCCACGAGAACCTGGCGTCATCAACCTCGAAAGCCTCCCAGTCCAACGCGTGCAGATCGCCAGCGCGCATCCCGCCCAGGCACCGCGACATCAACACCATCATCTGTAGCTCGAGCACGCCGTCGCGGTTACGAGCGCCCTTGGGGGGCTCATAGGACAGGTACATCAGCAGCTCGGCATCTTCCAGCACCGCTCGGGTGCGCTTGATCTCTTGGGGGAAGTCGGGCAGCGCGCTTTCGTCGACGGGGTTCGCCGCAACAGCCTTCTCGCGGCAAAGTGTCTTGAACACGTGCCGAATGCTGTTGCGGAGGTGGATCACCGTCTGCTTGCTCAGGCCCTCGTCCCGTGCGTGGTCTAAAACCTCGTTCACTTGCTCGGCCTTGATCTCCCCCACGGGCACGTCACCGATGGCATCGAACGCGTAGGTGCTCAGCCTCGCGTAGTCGTCCGGCGCGCTCCGCTTGCCGAGGGCCACGCGTGCGTCGCGCACTCGCTCGGCCGCGTGCCGGAACAGCTCGGTCCGCTTCACGTCCAGGTCGGTCACGTTATTATCGATCAGGCGCTTGAGCTTGGCCTGGGCGGCCTGGCGGTTGGTGGTGCGCAGGCAGGCAGTCTGTCGGACCCGCTCGCCGTCGACGGTGGCCACGTACTTGCCGTACCAGGGGCCGCCCGGGCGCTTCTGGTACAGGCAGCCCTGACCCTTTCCCCGCCTCTTGTTTTTGGGTTTTGGGGGGGCGGATCGGTGTGCTACTTTCGGCATTGTCGATACCTCCTAGTGGTGTCGGCCACGGCCCCGAGCGTTCCAGCGCTGCGGGGCCCTTTAACTATTCGC
>CAZJXV010000367.1:0-3602 GCA_964550015.1 uncultured Verrucomicrobiota bacterium | reverse complement strand
TGCGCCAACAAGCTCGGGGCAAAGCTGCGAAGAACAAGGGCGGGCTTTTTCAACACGCCCGTAAGCCCCAGGTTCACGACGAGAACACACACAATCCGAGCCCCGGAGGGGCGGCAGAAGCATCTGCAAAGCTGCGACGGCCTCTGGGCGTTGACAGCGCCTCTCAGCACCCTGCCAAGAGTTCACCGCACGACGCCACCCCATTTCCCGCTCAAGCTCCGGCAAATTCTGCCGATACTTCAGGTACATCCGGGAGGTAGGAAATTGGGAACCAGCGGCGGCGGGCTTTGAACAACGCACCTCGTTCGACACACCACACAGCAGTAAGCTCGACCGCCGCTCTTGCATACATAATCGAAGAATAAGCAGGGGCATCCGGGTAAGCCCTTCAACACCAATAGGAAGGGTTGCCGGAAAAGACGCGCGTCCCGAAACGCGCGCCTGGAGGTAAGGAAAACGCGACGGGCGCCGGCACGGACCATCCGGGCGGCGCCCGACGCTTTTTCTGGCACGAATGCCTATTGCCGCTCCTGAGACCGCTTGCCTGACTGTATCCGCCCGGAACTTTTGCCGGCTCAAACACCTTATTGATTATGGCCCCACCATTGAGGCATATTGCCTCAGGCGTCCAGGGAGGTCTGCCGATGACCCGGGCCGAAATCGCCGCCTACATACGCGACCACTTCCCGGAAGTCGAGTCCGGCCTCGTCAATGCGCTCCGCGAGGGCGTGCCCGCCTACGGCCGCGTCCCGCCCGATGAGCTCGCGCACACGATGCAACACAACGCCACCGTCATCGCCCACCTCGTCGAGACGCGACGCTATCCGCCCGGCCCGAGCTACCTCGCCAAGCTCGCCGACCTGCGCCTGCGCTACGACTTCACCATCGGCGACGTGATCCGCGGCATCTTCGCCTGCCGCGATTTTCTGACTCAATACACCGGCCCGGGCGAGGTCGCGACCGCCATCGCCTGGGCAATGGAACGGCTGCTCACCGACTTCACCGAGCACTTCCACGCCCGCCAACTCGAGCAGGAACGCCGGCGCAGCGGGCAACTCGTCCGCATGCAGGAGCACATCAAGCGCCACGAGCTCGAGCGCCAGGTCCAGCAGGCCGAGAAGCTCGCCAGCCTCGGCCAACTCGCCGCCGGCCTCGCCCACGAGATCGGCAGCCCGCTCAACATCATCAGCGGCAACGCCGAGTACCTCCTCCTGCACCTCGCCGACGACGACCCGCACCGCACCGAGCTCCAAGGCATCATCCGCGAGACCGAGCGCATCGCCGCCATGATTCGCCGCCTGCTCGACTTCGCCCGGCCCAAGCCCCTCAAGGTCGAGCCCCTCGACCTCAACGCCCTGCTCGCCGACACCGCCCGCGTCCTGGCCCGGCAGGCACAACGCGCCAACGTTGAGACCCGCCTCGACCTCGCCGAGCGCCTCCCACACATCGCCGGCGACCGCGGCCAACTCGAGCAGGTCTTCATCAACCTCGGCCTCAACGCCACCCAGGCCATGCCCGAGGGCGGCACGCTGACCATCACCACCCGCCGCTCGCGCCGCCGCACCCCCATGGGCCGCAGCGAGCCCGTCGTCACCGTGGCCTTTCGCGACACCGGCGGCGGCATCCGCAAGAAGGACCTCCCCCAGATCTTCAAGCCCTTCTTCTCCACCAAGGCCGCCGCCCAGGGCACCGGCCTCGGCCTCGCCGTGAGCCGGCGTATCGTCGAGGACCACGGCGGCGACATCCGCGTCGCCAGCCGCCCCGGCCACGGCGCCACCTTCACCGTGCGCCTCCCCATCCAGCGGAGCACACCCCATGCCTGAGAATTGCCACGTCCTCGCTATCGACGACGACGAAGCCCTCCTCGAGCTGCTGCGCAAGGTGCTCGGCGAGCACGACTGCCGCGTCTCGGCCCGCACCTCGGCCATCGCCGCCCTCAAGCTCCTCGCCGAGGCGCCCCCCGATATCGTGCTCTGCGACATCCGCATGCCCGGCATGAACGGCATGGCCCTGCTCGAGCGCGTCAAGAAGGACTCACCCGATACCATCGTCATCCTCATGACCGCCTTCGGCAGCATCGACTCAGCCGTTGAAGCCATGAAGCGCGGCGCCGCCGACTACATCACCAAGCCCTTCAAGATGGACGAGATCCTCGTCGTGCTCGAAAAGGCGCTCGAGCAGCGCGCGCTTCACCGCGAGCTTGAAAGCCTCCGCGACGAGGTCGCCGACCGCTACCGCTTCGGCAACCTCATCGGCAAGTCCAAGCCGATGCAAACCGTCTTCGAGCTCATCCGCCGCGTCGCCGGCGTCCGCTCCACCGTGCTCATCACCGGCCGCAGCGGCACCGGCAAGGAACTCGTCGCCAAGGCCATCCACTACAACAGCGACCGCCGCGACAAGCCCTTCGTGGCCATCAACTGCGCCGCGCTCCCCGAAGCGCTGCTCGAGAGCGAACTCTTCGGCCACGTCAAGGGCGCCTTCACCGGCGCCTCCCAGAACAAGCCCGGCCTCTTCGAGGAAGCCGACGGCGGCACCCTGCTGCTCGACGAGATCGGCGACCTCCCGCCCGCCATGCAGGCCAAGATCCTGCGCACCCTCGAGGACCGCCAGGTCCGCCGCGTCGGCGCCACCACCGCCGTCGAGGTCGACGTGCGCCTCATCGCCGCCACCAACCAGGAACTCGACGAGCGCGTCCGCGACGGACGCTTCCGCGAAGACCTCTTCTACCGCATCAACGTCATCAGCATCCACCTGCCGCCGCTCGCCGAACACCCCGAGGACATCCCCCTGCTCGCCCAGCACTTCCTGGAAAAATACGCCGAGCAGCACCGCCGCCCCCCCAAGGAACTCTCCGCCGAGGCGCTCAAAGCGCTCATGAGCTACGAGTGGCCCGGCAACATCCGCGAACTCGAGAACGCCATCGAGCGCGCGCTCGCCCTCAGCACCACCCCCACCATCCGGCCCGCCGACCTGCCCGCCACGCTCACCGTCAACGGCGCGGGCCTCGTCACGTCCGGCCTCGCCCAGGGCGTTGCGCTGCGCGACCTCGAGGAACGCTACATCCTCGAAGTCCTCGACCAGGTCCGAGGCAACCAGGTCAAAGCCGCCCAGATCCTCGGCATCGACCGCAAAACCCTCTACCGAAAGCTCAAGACCCTGCGCCCCGGACCGAATTCCCCGTAGCCGCTCCGCGTAGAGTGGCGTGACGCCGGGCCGGCCCCGGCCGACACGTCAGCCGGTTCCTACGTGTCCGCCGTCACGGGCAGGAAGGCTTGAATGTCCTCTTTGCGAGCCCGAACCTCCGTTCTGCTTTTCTCGATCAGGCCCATCCCGACGAGCGCGTTGATGTCCCGGCTGATGGTTTTCCCAGTGGCACTTGCATACGCCGCGGCTATCCGGGCACTGATCATGCGGACCTTGCCGATCGGAACCCAGCCGGGCCATCCTGAGAGGTCCTCGCTCCGCGACAGGTCCAGCAGCAACTGCATCTGGCGCTGTGCGGCTCGTCCCCGGCGGCTTTCGAAACGTTCGTGCACATAGTCGCGCCATACCACGTCTATCTGCTGCTTCCGTATCTCCTCCAGCTCCCGCAGCTCCTCCAG
>CAZJXV010000366.1:0-3606 GCA_964550015.1 uncultured Verrucomicrobiota bacterium | reverse complement strand
GTGCCTCAACTATTTGTCCACAGCCGAGCATCGGCAGCTCGACGTGTACGGCATCATCACAGGCGAGCAGCGCGGCGGCCTGTCGGACGACGAGTACAGGAGGATCCTTGCGGCGCGGATCCTGAGCAACACCACGGACTGCACGCCAGAGCGCCTGATCAGGATCCTGGCGATCCTGCTCGACAGCGTGGACGTGCACTACATCCCGGTGCACCCGGCGGCGACGAGCTTCATGGCTGTGCCGGGAGCCGCTCCCACCGCTGCGTTCATGAATCGCATCCTGCCGTGGATGGAGTCCGTCCACGGCGCCGGGATCGGGCTGGACGTGATCGTGCTGCACGACGGGCCGGGCGCCTTCGCGTTCGGGCTTCCCGGAGACCCGACCACGCCCGAAGTGACGGGCATGCTCGGATTCGGCGAATTCCTCGGCGATCCGACAGGCGGCGTGCTCGCCGAGGGATGGCCGCCATGATGCCGTATGATCCTTTCGGCGACGACGAGAGACGAGAAATCAGGGCCGGGATCGGCATGCTGTTGATCATCCTGGCCGGAATGCTTCTGCTGGCGCTGGCCGGCAGGGGCTGCTGAGGAGACGACATGGCCGACAACACCAAGCCGGCCGGCAACCTGCCGGACTGGGCGAACGATCGAGCAGGCGGAAACAACACCGCGCCGAACCCGGCGCTCGGGGCGGCAGACATCACCGAGCCCGGCGTGGCACGCAAGGACGTTGGCTGGCAGTCGGGCGACATCCCGCCGCGGAACTGGTGGAACTGGATGATCCACAAGGCGGGAGCGTGGCTCCGGTGGGCGGCCGCCAACATCGCCGAGTCGTTCCTCGGCGGCCACTTCGATGATCTGGCCTTGGACTTCTCCGGGCTGCCGCTCACCGGCTACCACGGAGAGATCAAGCAGATCAGCAACTATAACGCCGGTCTGGCATATAACCGCTATTTGATGAGGTCTGAGCGGTCCGACGCCTCGATCGACGTGATTCAGACGCGCGAGTACCGCGATGAGGACGGGCTCACGCCCGCCAAGTGGATCACTGTCAACGCGCGGTGGGACCTCGGCACGACGAGGTGGGTCAAGGACGATGCGGCGAGCGCCGCATCGGCGGTCAAGCTGACTCCGACCGCCGTGCTCATGTACGCCGTGACCGCGGCGACAAACAACTGGACGGATCTTCAGTGGCAGACGGTTCACGACTTCAGCCAGAACACCGGAGCCGCGATAGCCGGCGCCAACGGGATCAGCAGTCCGCGCACGCTGCGGACGATCTACGACGCAGCCAAGGCGGGGACGGGCGATATCCTCATGCCGTCCGGGCTCGCCGCCGGAGCGACGAGCGGCTTTCTGCTGCTGCCGAACATGACGGACTCGACGACGCCGGCGGCGCAGCCTGACCAGGAGGCGGCCGGCCAGGACAACATGGCGCTCGTCACGGACCTCGACCGGCTGATCTGGTTCTTCCGAGACCCGGACGCCGCGGCATGGATCCAGCGGCCGATAGACCCGGTACGCGCTCACTACGAGTCGACCGGCGCCGGTCTGGCAGTGGGCGCATCGACGTTCATACCGATAGACTACGACAACAAGCTCTTCGATGACCCGCTCGCAGACCGCATGTTCGGCAGTACATATGCATGCGATCAGATCGTGTTGGCGGCCAACAAGTTCATCATCCTCGGCGTGGACGTGACGGCGGCGTTCCCCGCCGGCTCGACGTTCGCCCACAGCGGCTCGGCAGCCGGCAACGACGACTGGTACACGGTCGCATCGGCGACGTTCGTCGCAGGCAACACGGAGGTCGTGTCGAACGAGGCTCCGACCGCCAACGAGGGGCCGGCCGGCACCGGAGACATCGTCAACCGGCGCTTCATCGCCGACCGGGACATGATCCTCGACGTCGCCGCGTCGATCGGGACGGCGAGCGCCGGCGGCAACGTCACGGGCGACCTGGCGCTCGCCGTCAACCCGGCCAACGGCGACGCGATCGCGGCTGCCGACCGGCTGCTCGACTGGGAAAACAACCTTCTGAGCGATCAGCCGCTGAGCGGAAGCGCAGTCGTGCCGCTGACGAGCGGCGACGAGCTGTTCGCGTTCCTGAACAACCGAGACGCGGCCAATGCGCTCAACTACGGAGCCGCCGTGATCTCAGCAAACAACAACTATATCTCCATTCATGAGGTGTGATTATGACAGTCACGCTCGGCGACGTGCTCACCCTGATCACGCTCCTCTGCGGCTTCGTCGGATCGGCCTTCTGGCTCGGGCGCAAGCTGCAGCACCTGGAGAGCGACAAGGTGGGCGAGGACGCATGCGAGCGCCATCGAAAGGAGCTGCGGGATGACTGCAGGGACCGGCGGCAGGAGTGCCGAGAAGCCAGAGCAGAAGCGGCGGGAGGAGCCGGCAGCTGACCGGCTGCCGTACCTGGCGCGGCTGTGGGGGTGGCGCAAGATGCTGCTCGTGCTCGGAGTCGATCTGATTGTGCTGGGGCTCGTGCTGGCAGGCCGCATCGATACCGGAGATCAGCACGTCTGCGTCGCGGTGATCGACTACTACCTGTGGACGACCGTCGCGGCTCTCGGGAGCAACGGGATCGAGCACGTGGGCAAAGGGCTGGCCGACTACGCTCAGAGGATCAAGGGAATGAAGACATGACGACATGGTGGAACAGGCTGAGGCGGTCCAAGGCGTGGCGGGCGCTGCTCCTGGGAGGGGCGCTGCTCCTGGCGCTGCTGGCAGGTGCGCTGGCCGTGATCAAGGCGCTGAGCCCTGTGCGGATCATCAAGAGGGAGAAGCTTGTCCCGGTCCCGAAGCCGGAGGGAGACCATGTCGAGCGGTACGAGCGGAAGAAGGCGCGCATCATCGTGGAGGAGAGCGACGGCTCTCCTGCTCCTGGCGTGCGCGATCCAGACGAGCTGTGCGACGAGATCGACCGGTACGAGGCCGACCGGCTGCGGCGCCGGTGAAGGCGAGTCCGGCCGACAGGTGATCAGGGTCCTCGACGACGGCCGGTGCCCTCCGGCCTACACCTTCTGCATGGACGAGCGGGGCTTCGACGGCTACCGGGCGTGCCTGCGGGACGCCCGCATCCTGGGACGATCTGTGGACGCCTGTGAGGCCGAGCTCCAGTCCTGCCAGGCAGGACTGGATTCGATCCCGGACGCCGTGCCGTGCGTCTGCGAGTCCGAGGTGCGATACCGCACGCCATCATGGGCGTGGTGGGCGATCGGCGGCCTGTCCGCCGCGACGCTGGCCGGGTTCGTCGCCGTGATCGTCACATCCGTGAACTAGGTCAAAAGGGGGTCAGAAAAGCGCCTGTTTTCAAGGGGTTACAGCGCCCTCCCGAAGCCGAAACGGAAAAAACCGTTCGAGCCGTCCTCGCAACCCCCTGCAAACACTGGGTATTTCGGCGCGGTTTGGCGCCCTTCGCAGAGACTCTGAGCCCGGTCATGTAGGACATTCGCCTACACGTGACGCGCTGCAGCGCCTACATGTAGGCCCCTGTCCTACACCGGAGCACACCGAAGAAACGGGAAACCGACCAAAAGGGGGTCAGAAAAGCGCCTGTTTTCAAGGGGTTACAGCGCCCTCCCGAAG
>CAZJXV010000365.1:0-3615 GCA_964550015.1 uncultured Verrucomicrobiota bacterium | reverse complement strand
AGCGGATTCTGGCCAAGTGCTGAAGGGAGCGATTCCACTTCGCCCCTCTGCGCCCTCAGCGATCTCTGCGGTGATTGCCCTATTCGTCCACCGCAGAGATTGGGATGAGCTTGAAGGCGATGTCCTTGCCGTCGTCGCGCACGTCGTGAACGTTGCTGCGGAAGTCATTCGGCCCAGTCTCCGGCGCCACGACTGAGGCCTTGAACGCCTCGGGCGCCGTGACAATGACGTGACCATCGGCGCCGCTTACCGTGCCATTGACCTCGACGCGTTCGCCCGTCCAGGTGTTGAACCACTCGACGCGGTAGGCCGTGGCTTGGGGCAGGCCGGGGATGGTCAGTCGCGGCGGGCCGTGCAGGTCCGCGCCGGGATGGTTGACGAACGCCCAGCCGAGCACGCGGCCGCCGTCGGTACGCATCGCCCAGCAGGTCACGTCGTCGGAGCCTGTTTCGATGGGCGCCTCGATCGGCGCGTACTCGCCTAGACTTTCCCCGTCGAGGAATCGCGCCGCGTTGGCGATCTCGCGGTAGTTGTTGATCGGGTAGACGTCTTTGGCGAAGTCGCCGGGCCGGTCGCGCCAGATCATCTCCCCAAAATGCTTGCCGTCGTTCCAATCGAACGGCGCGCCCGCGTGGCCGCTCGCGAGCGCCGCCCACACGACGTAGTGGTACACGGTCGGGTACTTCTTGCCGTACACGCGCGGCGGGTACTCGCCGGCGGGCCGCTCGATGTAGCCGAACTCCGTGATCAGCTTCGGCATCGGCGCCGCGATGGCGGCGGCCCAGTCGTGCGTTCGCTGCGCGGCCCATGCCCAGGTTGCCTGGTCGTCGTGGATGTACTCTGCGTTCGAGTACGCCCAGCCCCACAGGCCGTTCGGGTACATCCGGGGATTGAGCCTCACATA
This sequence comes from uncultured Verrucomicrobiota bacterium, assembly GCA_964550015.1. Lineage (GTDB taxonomy): Bacteria > Auribacterota > JABMQX01 > JAFGEW01 > JAFGEW01 > CAZJXV01. Next base: position 2,711 of record CAZJXV010000365.1, on the reverse strand, counting down.
CGCGGGCTCCCCGTCCCGCAGCACCCACTTGCCGTAGCAGCGGTGCGCGGGATAGCTGTGGTACGAGGCGAAGTCCACCGGCGTCTCGCCGCCGATCCACGTGCCGTTGTCCTCGGCGCCTGTCTTGTAGTCGTACGCCGTCGTCGAGGAGGTGACGGGGTGCCGGTACGGGTCGCCGTCGTAGCCGCGCAGTTCCCCGCGGAACATGCGCAGCACGAGGTCGTGCCATGCGTCGTTCTCCGGCGACGACCACCAGCCCGTCCCCTCCGAGCGGCGCGAGAGGATCGGGCCCGTGCCGACGCCGTCCACCTCGTCGAGGAGCACCCACGCGCCGAGCGCCCGGCTCGGGCCCCAGCGCGCGATGAGGTAGCGGAAGAAGTTCGCCTGGTGGTCCCACAACTGCCGGCGCCAGTCGCCGCGTGGGGCCGTCGGGCGCGCGGAGAAGAAGTCCTCCCACGTCATCTTCGGCACGAGGCGCGCAAAGCCGCAGAGCCGCTCGGCGCCCTCGGGCTCGAAGACGATCTCGTCGGGGTCGCGCGCGCCGTCCCACTGGTTGGTCTTGACGCGGAGGCACTGGTGCGGCAGCGGGGCCAGGAACAGGTGGATGTGCGTGCGCGAGCGCTCATCGTACTGCTCGGCCATGCGGAGGATGCGGTCCATGGCGATCGCGCGGCCCTGGTCGTAACTGGCGTACGGGCGCCACCCGTCCTTCTCGCCGAGCGCGTGCTCGTCGAAGTGCCCGTCAACGATCCGGCCGGCGTCGTCGCGCGCGGGCCAGAATTCCGCCTGCTTCTGGTGCACGAGCAGCAGCTCCCACGGCGCCATCCACATGGAGAGTGTGTTCAGGCCGTACTCGCGCATCGGGCGGAAGATCTCGGTTTCGCGGTCGCACCACTCGTCGGGAAAACGCTTCTCAGGATCGTTGCCCACCACCCACGGCCTCGTCGTGCCCAGCAGCCAGAACGATTCCGCGGGGCCGGTGCCCCGGCGCCGGAGGAAGTAGCGGCGGCTGCCGTGTGCGCCAGCCGGGGGCGCCGTGAGCGGGCCGGTCTCGTCGTTGGGCGCCACGTTGAGAACACGCGTCTGCGAGGTGCCTTCCTCGACGTGGTCGGCAAGCCGGAGCGTGACGCGCGCGCGGCATTCGTATCGCCCGGGGGCCGGCGGCATGAAGCGCACCTTGAGCTTCCATGGCGCGCCCGGCTTGTCGCGCATCATGAAGCCCGGGACGCGCATGTGCCGCTCGCCCGACGTGAAAACCCCGTGCGCCGCAAACGAGACGCCGTCGTCGTCGGCGTCGTACGCGTCGTGCTCTTGGCCGGGCGGGACGCGGAAACGCGGCGGGAGCTTGACGACGAACTCGGCCGTGTGGAAGAGCGCCACCGTCGCCGGCCCGGCTAGCTGGACATGGTGCTCGTCGTCTGTCTTTGGGGTCTCCGGCGGTGTGCGCCCGCAACCGGCCGCTGCGTGCAGGGCGAGAATCAGGACGCCGGTGAGTGCTCTGGCAAGCTTCTTGTGCGCTGAACGAGGCGCAGAAGACGCTGATCGCTTCGAGTGAAGATTCATCACAGCACTATACTGTTGGGTGCAGTGCGGGGCAAACAGGAAAGTGGTGCCGGAGTGGCTTCTGCATCCCGCCGTGTTGCAGGCACTTGACGAGATCGGGCGCCGCGCTGACCCTGCAGGGCCGGCTTGGCGGGTTCCGGTAGGGACGTTGTGGAAGAAAGAGGGCACTTTTTTCTCAAAAAATCTGTTGACAACGGCAAGGGAAGCCTGTAGAAACACGCTGTATTCCCAAGGGGTCAGTATACCCCTTGGTGGTCGCGTTCCCAGAGCGCGCAAGCCAGACTGACAGCGCCTTGTTGATCAAGTGGCTTGTGAATTTCGGGCGTTCGGGCCCGGGACGAGCCGGTTGCTCAAGTGGCTTGTCGGCCTTTTTTGTCTCTGGGCGAGGCCGGGGCTCTTTGATAGGCAAGCAATGTAGTGTGCCACGCTTGAGCGCAACCTTTGCGCGAACGTAGGGATCCGAGCGTCTGCCTGAAAGAGGTGGGCGTTCGACCCGGTGTCCCTCTTTTCCAGGAGGGATGCTTGGTGTGTCAACTTTTCATCCGCCTCTGGGTTCTTCCTGAGGTGGTTGAGCAAGTTTAACTTGGAGAGTTTGATCCTGGCTCAGAACGAACGCTGGCGGCGTGGATGAGGCATGCAAGTCGAACGAGGAGCGCAGCGATAGCAATATTGTCGTGCTCCGAGTGGCGGAAGGGTGAGTAACACGTGGGTAACCTACCTTCGAGTGAGGAATAACCTGGGGAAACCCGGGCTAATACCGCATGAAGTCTCGGGGAGCGTGCTCTTCGGGATGAAAGGCGGGGATCTTCGGACCTGCCGCTTGATGAGGGGCCCGCGGCCTATTAGCTAGATGGTGAGGTAACGGCTCACCATGGCGATGATGGGTAGCCGAGCTGAGAGGCTGACCGGCCACACTGGGACTGAGACACTGCCCAGACTCCTACGGGAGGCTGCAGTCGAGAATCATTGTCAATGGGCGCAAGCCTGAACATGCGACGCCGCGTGGAGGATGACGGCCCTCGGGTTGTAAACTCCTGTCACGAGGGAAGAAATCCGGTGGTGTGAATAGCGCTGCCGGTTGACGGTACCTCGAGAGGAAGCCCCGGCTAACTCCGTGCCAGCAGCCGCGGTAATACGGAGGGGGCGAG
>CAZJXV010000364.1:0-3622 GCA_964550015.1 uncultured Verrucomicrobiota bacterium | reverse complement strand
TCCAGCACGCGCTGGTACTCCTCGATCGCCTCGCCGTAGCGTCCTTGCGCCCGCAGCGCCCGTGCCGTCGCGTGCGTCCGAGGCAGCGGCTTCGGAGGACTCGCGTCCGGGTTCAGAATCCCGTCAATGAACACTTTCGCAAGCAACTGCGACACATCCACCGCGATCATCGTGCCCCCGATCCCGCCGAGGATCACGCAGACCACGAGCTTGAACCCCAACTCCAGAGGCCCCCGCGCCTCGCCGCGCAGCACGACGACAATCCCCAACACGCACACCCCCGCAATCCCCCAGCGAATCAATCGTCCCAGGCGCGTCACGGCCAAGCTGTCTCCACAAGAAACGACGGGGACAAACACCTCTTTAGACAGGATAACAGGATCGAACGAATCAGACAATCCGGTTCATCCTGTTATCCTGTCTCGATTTCTTCCGGCACTCAGGCCTCGACGACGTCCCCTCCGCAGCGTATCAGCGAGGGCAGCGAGTAATCTCTCGACGTCGTCGGGATTACCTGACGATTGCCTCAGCCCAGAGCAAGACTGATTCGGCGACGTCCAGGGCTTCCTGATGGTCCGCCTGCGTCACGACCGCGGCGACACCCGGATAGCGTGCCTGGGTGGCATAGACGGTCAACTGATCGGCGTTCTGAACGGCCTCGGGGATGTGCTCGCCGCATTCCTCCAAACCGTCCAGCAACTCCCCGAGGTCATGCACAAAGGGAAACCGCTAGCCCCGCTGCTGGTAGACCGCCTTGATCGCAAGTTCCGCCGCCTGCTGCGCCATGTAGCACAGGTCTTCCCAATAGCCCTCGGGCGGCAGAGGCCCACGTGCCAGGGCCAACTTGCCGCGGGCACGCGCGAGCCATTCTTTCGGGGCCCCCGGCGGGTCGCTACGCGGCACGGTACACCTCCAGCCCCTCGGTGAGCGCGGTATGGATGACCAGGCAGGGGTTATCGCCGTGCAGCTCAATGTCGCTCTCGAGCACGACGACAATGTCCTTGGCGCACCCGAGGCCGCGCAGCGCGCGGTGGAGCCTTCTTGCAGTCGCGAGCCGATCGCCACCGTCAGGCATCACAATCAAGAGATCCAGGTCGCTGTCCGGTCCCATGTCCCCGCGCGCCGCCGAGCCGAAGAGCACGATACGCAATGGCTGAACGCTCTCTACAACTCTCTTTGTGATCTCGCTGATGAGCTCCGGCTTCGGTCCCATTGAGCACTCTCCAGCATTCTCACATGGAAAGGATAACAAGATTCAAAGAACCAGACAATCCGGTCCATCCTGTTATCCTGTCTCAATCCTTTCCCTCTGTCAGACCTCTACGACGTCCCCTTCGTCGGGCACGTCGGCCGTGTAGCCTTTGAGCCGCAGCGTGTCGGCCAGAGCGATGGACTGGTCCTCGTCGCCGTGGACGACGAAGAACCGCTCGACGTCGCTGCGGCAGCGCTTGACGTAGTCGAGCAGCTCGACGCGGTCGGCGTGCGCGCTGAAGGCGTTGAGCACCTCGACCGGCGCGCGGCGCTCGTATTCCTCGCCGAAAATCTTGACGACCGGCTCCTTCTCGACGAGCCGTTTCCCGAGCGTGTGCTGCGCGCAGTAGCCGACGATGAGCACCGTGTTGCGTTCGTCGCCGATGTTGTTCTTGAGATGGTGCAGGATGCGCCCGGCCTCGCACATCCCCGAGGCGGAGATGATGACCATCGGCCCGTCGAGCTCGTTGAGCTCCTTCGACTCCTCCACGCTGCGCGTATACGTCACGTTGCCCATGCCGAAGGGGCTCTTGTGGGCCCGGACGAGCTCGCGCGTTTCGCGGTCGAAGCACTCCGGGTGCATGCGAAAGATCTCCGTGGCGTTGACCGACAGCGGGCTGTCCACATAGACCGGCACCCGCGGGATGACCCGGTTCTCGACGAGCCGCGCCAGCGAGTACAACACCTCCTGCGTCCGCCCCACCGAGAAAGACGGGATCACGATCTTGCCGCGTGTCTGCACGACGCGGTTGATGATTGTGCCGAGCATGCCCTCGGCGTTCTCGTACGTATCGTGCAGCCGGTTGCCGTAGGTGCTCTCGATGATGAAGTACGTCACGTCGCCGGGCACGTACGGATCCCGCAGGATGGGCAGCTCCCGGCGCCCGAGGTCGCCCGTGAACACCAGCCGCAGCGTGCGGCCGTTCTCGCGAACGTTCAACTCGATCTGTGCCGAGCCAAGGATGTGACCCGCCTCGCGGAAGATCGCCTCGACGCCGTCGCCGAGCCGCACCGGCCGGTCGTAGGCCACCGACTGGAAGAACGGCATCGCGCTCGCCGCGTCCTCCTGCGTATAGAGCGGCTCGACGAGGGGCTTGCCTTTCTTCGCCAGCTTCTTGTTGAGGTACTCGGCGTCGGACTCCTGGATGTGCGCGCTGTCGAGCAGCATGATGCCGCACAGGTCGCGCGTCGCGTGCGTCGAATAGATCGTGCCCTCGAACCCACCCCGACACAGCACGGGGATCAGCCCGCTGTGGTCTATGTGGGCGTGGCTCAGCAGCATCACGTCCACCGACGCCGGATCGAACGGCAGCGTCGCGTTCCGCTCGCGGCTCTCCGCGCGGGGGCCCTGGAACTGGCCGCAGTCCATGAGGATGCGCCGGCCGTTGACCTCGATCAGGTGCTTCGAGCCGGTCACGTTCTTGTTCGCGCCGAGGAAGTGAATCTTCATCCGAAAGCCCCCGGATCGGCCGGGCCCACGCCGCCACTTTTCGCTTGCCGCTCGCCCGGCCCTGTGTTATCGTGTTCGAGGAGTCGCCTCATGCTGCTCGTGTCGCTTTTCGCCGCCGGACGCAGGCACTCCGGCAGGCCCGCGCCATGAAACAAGGAGCCGTGACTCCCATGGCAAAAGAGCGCTCCTTTCACAAAGACATCGCCGTCAAGATCCACCGCAAGCGGCTCTTCCGCAGGAGCGAGTGGTCGCGCGCCGTCATGAGCGACATCAGCCGCAGGGGTGGGCGCCTGCTGACACGCGAGCCGCTGGTTGAAGGCTACCAGCTCGGCATTGCCATGACCGACCCCGACAATCAGCGCGAGCGCGAGCTCGCCGCCAAAGTCACCCGCGTCGGCACGATTGACTACCGCGGCAAGCGCATCTTCGAAGTGCACGTCGATTTCCTCAAGCTCACGCGTGACGACGTCATCATGCTTGAGAACCTCTTCTATATCTAGCCGCACCGCCCCTCACCCTAACCCCGCAGCGCGGCCGCCGCCTCGAGCGCATGGTAGGTCAGGATCATGTCCCCGCCCGCCCGCTTGATGCCGCCGAGCACCTCGAGCATGGCCTGGGTCTCGTCGAGCCACCCGTTGGCCGAGGCCCCCTTGAGCATCGCGTACTCGCCGCTTACGTTGTAGGCCGCGATCGGCACGTCGAACGCGTCGCGCGCCCGGCGCACGACATCGAGGTACGCGAGCGCCGGCTTCACCATGACGATATCGGCGCCCTCCTCGATGTCCAGCTCGATCTCGCTCAGCGCCTCCCGCGCGTTGGGCGGATCCATCTGGTAGGCCCGCCGGTCGCCGAAACGCGGTGGCGACTCAGCCGCGTCGCGGAACGGCCCGTAGAAGGCCGAGGCGTACTTGGCCGAGTACG
>CAZJXV010000363.1:0-3655 GCA_964550015.1 uncultured Verrucomicrobiota bacterium | reverse complement strand
GGCCTGCGGGCGCGCGCCCTCGAGGCGGTCAACGCCACCGAATGGATCCCCACCTACAGCAGCAAGCGGATCGGCTCCATGATCGAGGCCCGGCCCGACTGGTGCCTGAGCCGCCAGCGCCTCTGGGGCGTGCCCGTGCCGATCTTCCGCGATACCCAGACCGGCGAACCCGTGCTCACCCGCGAGATCCTCGACCACCTCGTCGCCCTTGTGCGCGAGCACGGCATCGTCGTCTGGACCGAGCGCGAGCCCCGCGACCTCCTGCCCCCGGGCGCCACACTCCCCGACGGCTGCCGCCCCGAGGACCTCCGCAAGGAGGAGGACATCCTTGACGTCTGGTTCGACTCGGGCGTCACGCACCAGACCGTTATGGCCCAGCACCCCGAGCTCAAGTTCCCCTGCGAGCTCTACCTCGAGGGCAGCGACCAGCACCGCGGATGGTTCCAGACCTCGCTGCTCACCAGCGTGGCGCTCACCGGACGGGCCCCGTTCGACACCGTCCTCACCCACGGCTGGACGCTCGACGAGGAGGGCGAAAAAGAATCGAAATCCAAGGGCAACATCCTCTCACCCTCCGACGTGATGAAAACCTTCGGCGCCGACATCATCCGGCTCTGGATCGCCGGCGTGGACTACACCAACGACGTCGTAGTTGGCCCTCATGTGCTCGAACAAAATGCCGAATCATATAGAAAGATTCGCAACACGCTGCGCTTCCTGCTGGGCAACCTGCACGACTTTGACCCGGCGCAGCACGCCGTTGCGCTCGACGCTCTTTCTGAAATCGATCGCTGGGCCCTGGCCAAGCTCCAGGCCCTGCTCGAGGACGTGACCGCCGCCTACGAGCGCTTCGAGTTCTACCGCGTGTTCCGGCGCGTCTACACCTTCTGCGTCGTCGAGCTCAGCTCGTTCTACCTCGACGTGCTCAAGGACCGGCTCTACACCTTCGCGGCGGATTCCCCGGAACGCCGCTCGGCCCAGACCGCGTTGTGGTCTTTGGCCGAGCTGCTCACCCTGATGCTCGCGCCCGTGCTCGCGTTCACCGCCGACGAGGCCTGGACCACCCTCAAGCCGGCCGCCGACCCCGCCCGCTCCGGGCCGGGCAGCGTGCACCTCGAGCGCTGGCCCGAGGGGAACCCGGCGTGGCGCCAGCCCGTCCTTGAAGCGAAGTGGGACCGGTTCGACGCCCTGCGGCCCGCGGTCATGAAGCGCCTCGAGGAGCTCCGGGCCCAGAAGGTCATCGGCAACTCGCTCGAGGCCGAAGTGGAGCTGCTGACCACCGACGACGAGCTCGCCGGCTTCCTCGAAACCTTCGAGGACCTGGCGGCCCTGTGCATCGTATCGAAAGCGACCGTCACCCGACTCGGGCCCGGCGAGACCGCCGGCCTGGGCGAGCCGGCCCAGGACACCCTGTGGGTCCGGGTCACGAGAACAAGCGGCGTCAAGTGCCGCCGCTGCTGGAAATACTACGACGCCCTGAGCGGCTCGGAGCGGCACCCCGACGTGTGTGCCCGCTGCCTGCACGTGCTCGAGGCACTCGAGGCCTAGTCGGCCATCGGCAACCGGAGGCAACAGACAATGGACAAGAGAACGCGCGAAAAATACAGGAAGATCCTGCTCGAAGAGAAAGAGAAGATCCTCGGCCAGATCAACAGCCTGTCGGAGGACACCCTCGCCAGCTCCCAGCGCGACTCCTCGGGCGATCTCTCCGGGTACTCGATGCACATGGCCGACGTCGGCACCGATAACTTCCAGCGCGAGCTGGCGCTGGGCCTCGTCTCGAACGAGCAACAAGTCCTCTACCGCATAGAAGAAGCGCTGAAGCGCATCGAGGAAGGCACCTACGGCAAGTGCGAAACCTGCGGCAAGGCCATCAAGGAAAGCCGCCTCAAGGCGATCCCGTTCGCCACAATGTGCATTAGCTGCAAGGAGAAAGAAGAGGCCCAGAGCGGGCACTGAACCGTCGGCACCGTCGACAGCGTCCTGCCGCCCGGGGTCTCCCAGGCGGCCTCCCAGACGGTGTCCGCGAGGGCCGCGCAAGCTGAGTTGGACCTGCACTGCAACGCTGCAAGAGAAGGGGACCGTGCGCCTGAACCACCTCCTGTGCCTCGTGGCCGTGGCCGCCGCCGTCATTGCGCTCGACCAGGCCACCAAAGTGGCCGCCTTTAACCTCGACGGACCCGCCACCCTGCTCGGCGGTTTCATCGAACTCGACCAGGTCGAGAACACCGGCGCCGCCTTCGGCATCCTACGCGATGTCCCCGGCAGCGCCGTCATCCTCACCGTCACCACCATGGCCACCATCGTGCTGCTCGCCGCCGTGTTCCGCGCCCTCATCCGCACCCACCTCTGGGGCGGCCGCGTGGCGCTGGGCCTCATCTACGGCGGCGCCATCGGCAACCTCGGCGACCGCGTCGCCCTTGGCCACGTGCGCGACTTCATCAAACTCGACCTCACCTGGCTGCGCAAGGGCCTGATCTGGCCCGCCTTCAACATCGCCGACGTGATGATCGTCATCGGCATCATCCTCCTGCTCCTGGGTCTCGCCTCCATGCCCAGGCACCCCCACGCTGCCGCCCACGCGGCCCCGAAAACCACGAACGACGCCCCGCCGGCGCGCCCCACGGCCCCGGCAACACCCCCGGCCCCCGCCGAGGACAAGGAGGGATAGCGCGTGCACCGTATCCTGTTCCGCATCCCGATGCCCTTCGGCCTCAAGCCGCTCGAGATCGCCGCCTACGGCACCATGGTCGCCCTCGGCGCCATCGCCGGCATCTACATCGCCTCCGTGCGCGCCCGGCGCCTCGGCATCAACCCCAGCGTCATCCTCGACCTCGCCCTCGTCGTCATCATCAGCGGACTCATAGGCGCCCGACTCTTCTTCTTCATCTTCGACAACTGGACCGACTTCACCGCCACGGGCCCCTGGGACGCGCTCAAAAAATTCGTCAACTTCCCCAGCGGCGGGCTGAGCTTCTACGGCGCCCTCGCCCTCGGCATCCCCGCCGGCCTCATCTTCCTCCGAAAACGCATGAAAAACCTCTGGCTCGGCGCCGACATCGCCATGCCCTCCATCGCCCTGGGCATCGCGTTCGCCCGCATCGGCTGCTACCTCAACGGCTGCTGCTTCGGCAAGCCCTGCGCCCCCTCGTTCCCACTCGCCCAGGAGTTCCCGGCCCACTCGATCCCCGCCGACTACTACTTGGAGCACGCGAAGCAGTATTTCGAGCACGGCGTCTTCCACTGGCCGATCACCATCTACCCCACCCAGTTGATCTCCTCGTTCTACGCGTTCGCGATCTTCATCGTGCTGAGCCTGCTGTTCAAACGCCGCCGGTTCGACGGCCAGATCTTCTGCCTCTTCGGCATCCTGTACGGCGCCTGCCGCTTCCTCGTCGAATTCCTCCGCGCCGACAACCCGCCCAACGTCTTCGGCGTCCTCTCCACCTGGCAGCTCGCCGGCCTGTTGCTCGCGCCCGCCTGCGCCATCCTCTGGAGCATCCTCGCGAGCCGCGGCCGCCCCGCCACACTCTCCGCTCAGCGCGACTAGGCTGTGTACGACAATCGTGTTCACACGTGCTCGGTGAACCACGGAAATGGCCATTCCGTGATCTTGCCGCTGCTGCTGATACCCGTTGTCGTCGAGAAGAGCAAC
>CAZJXV010000362.1:0-3670 GCA_964550015.1 uncultured Verrucomicrobiota bacterium | reverse complement strand
TTACAACGCGGGTCCTTTCAGGCAAGACAAGCCGAGCGGTGCGGCGAGGGGCGATCAAAACTACATACAATGACCGGCCTGCCGCGAAGTCAGCGCCCGTCCTGCGCGCAACCGCCCGCCCCTCTTTGGCTTACGCCCCACATCAAACGCGCCCCGCTCCACTTTCGCCGCGAAAGGAGCCCGGGCGTGACTGAGCAGCAAGCCATCTTCGACGGCATCGACACCCGCCCCCGCTCGCGCGGCGATGCCCGCGACGTCGAGCGCCGCCGCGCCCGCCGCGCCTCCGGTCGCAACGTCGCGATCCCCGCCGTGGTCGATCCGGCCCGCCACGCCCGCTGCGAGTTCTCGCTCCTCCGCTTCCTCGTCACGTATCTCGGCCTGCTCTTCCCCCTGCGCTTCTCCTGGAAGCACCTGCACGACATCCATCGCCTCCAGATGTGCATCCTACACGGCCGCCGCTACGTCATCGCCGCGCCACGCGGATCCGGCAAATCCACCATCGTCATCGGCGCCTGCCTCTGGGCACTCCTCTACGGCCACCGCGCCTTCCTCGCCATCCTCTGCGCAAACCACATCAACAGCGTCGGCCGCCTCGACTCCATCCGCATGGCCATCGAGACAAACCCCCTCCTCATGGAGGACTTCCCCGGCCCATGCACCTGCGTCCGCGCCCTCAAAGGCACCCCGCAGAAAGGCTCGGCCCAGACCATCGCGGGCGACCGAACCTACATCAAATGGGGCGGCTCCGACATGCTCGTCTTCCCCACCCTCAAAGGCGAGCCCTCCAGCGGCGCCTGCATCGCCACCCGCTCTATGAAAACCGCCATCCGCGGCATCAACTACATGACCCCCGAAGGCATCATGCGCCGCCCCGACCTCGTCCTCTTCGACGATCCCATCGAGAAAGAGCAAGCCGAATCCCTCACCCTCGTCGAGAAGTACGAAGACAAGATCAAGCGCGACGCACTCCAGCTCGGCGGCCCCGGCATCTCCATCGCCGCCGTCATGCTCATCACCGTCATCAAAGCCGACGACCTCGCCTCCCGCTTCCTCGACCACGAACGCTACCCCATGTGGTTCCGCTCCAAATGGAAACTCATGGACGCCATGCCCGACGACCTCGAACTCTGGGAAACCTATCACGACCTCCGCATCCGCTCCCAGGAGAAGCACAAAGACACCCGCCTCTGCGACCGCTTCTACAAACGCAACCGCAACAACATGGACGCCGGCGCACGCCCCACCTGGCGCGAGCGCTTCAAACACGAAGAAGGCGAGATCTCCGCCACACAGCACGCAATGAACATCTACTTCGACGAAGGCCCCGAAGTCTTCCACGCCGAATACCAGAACGAACCCGAACCCGCCGACGCCGACGTCTCACTCGTCCTCGACGCCTATCGCGTCGAACGCTCCGGCTCCGGACTCGATCGCGGCGTCGTCCCCAACGACGCCATCGCCCTCGTCGCCGGCGTCGACGTCAACAAATTCGGCTGCCACTGGGCCGTCCTCTCCGCCGCCCCCGGCCGCATCGTCAACGTCGTCGACTACGGCGTCCAGGGCATCGACGCCCCCGTCGGCCGGATCGATCCCGATGACGACACCAAGCGCCAGGCCCTAGAGCTCGCCATCCTCGGAGGCCTCCGCCGCCTCCGCGAAAAGCTCACCGATCCAGACAACCCATTCCGGCGGCTCAGCGGAGAAACCATCGGCCTCACCCTCGCCCTCGCCGACTCGCGTTGGATGGGCAACGTCGTCGACCGCTTCTGCGCCGAGACCGGCAACCTCTTCTTCGGGGCGATGGGCTGCGGCACGCAACGCAACCAGCCCAAATTCAGGCCGCCCAAAGGCGCGCAGCTCTCGCGCGACGGCAACGTCTACGTCAAGTTCGACCCCATCACCGACGACCGAGGCAAACAGATCGGCCAGCAGCGCCGCTTCATGGCCCACTCCGACAGCTACAAGCAGCAGCTCCACGCCGGCTTCTTCCTCGCGCCCGACGAACCCGGCTCCGTCCGCGTCTTCAGCTCCAAGCACCGCAAAGACCATCACTCCTACGCGCGCCACCTCACCGCCGAACTGCAGATCGAGAAGAGCCCCGGCGTCTTCATCTGGGAATCCGTCCGGGGCCGCGCCGACAACCACTACCTCGACGCCACCTACCTCGGCCTCTGCGCCATCAGCATCCTCGAGCACCGCCTCCCCGCCCTCGCCATCACCGGAATCGTCCGCGAGGACGAAGAGGCCAAACCCAAACCCAAGCGCCGCGCCGCGGTGCAGATCGAACAAGTGGAGATATAGAGAGGAGAAGTCATGTTCAGATGCAAGACTTGCAGGAAGAAGGTCTTTGCGCCGGCTAAGGCCCTCTGCCCTGATTGCGCTAATGCGATTAAGCGCCGTCACGAAGAAGTCGTCGACAAGTATTCCGCCAGCGTCGAGAAGTACGCGCGAGTCGTCGATCAACTCGTGGACGTCGAGGTCTTTCGCGCCGAGTTCAAGGCGCAGCTAACCGCCATGCACCGCCGCTGCCAACGCGCAGAAGCCGGGGTTCCGGCGTGGGAGCAGATCAAGGCCAAGTCCAACGGCACCGTCAAAGGCTTTGGCCGCGCCCTCCTCGTCGCCACCATTCAGAAACAGGAGCGCCAACTCGCCGAGATCAAGGCCGAACGCGACGCCCTCCTCAAACTCACCGAATCGCTCGACGAGCATCCCGACGACTACGACGGCCCATGCTGGTGCAAGACATGCCAGTCCTACGCCGCCGATGACCATGACCCGAATTCCTGAGAGGAGACGACATGCCTTTGAGCAAAGACGACGTATGCTACGGAATCGAGGGAGCCGAGTGGGAGCGCCTTGAAACCTCGGAAGAGGATGCCGTGGAGCGCTTCGTCGGCGACATCGGGGACTCGCTCGACGAGGCCCTCGATAGCATCGCCTGGCCCATTCGCGTCCAGCATTTCAAGCGCATGGACGTCGGCGGAGAGCCCGCCGCGCAGCGCATCGCGGATGACGCGATCGAGCGTCAACTCGAAATCCTCGACGATGAATACGGCGATCCAGACGGCGACTATTCAGAGCCGACCGACCGCATGAAGGCCGCCGCCCTCGCCTTCGGGAACGCCGTTGTCGCCGACTATGTTTCATGGGCCTGCGAACCGTCCGGCGAAGTCACCGAATGGACCCGCGAAATGGTCCGCAAACTTCTCGCAAGAAAGGAGCCCGCCACTGACCAATGACCGCCGCACGCGCATGGACGATCATTCAACAATCAGTCATGAGCAATAGATAGAGAGGAGCAATACGATGTCAGAGACAACCGGCGATCACAAATGCGAAATCTGCGGGAAGAGCTTCCCGACCAGACAGGGCCTCGGCGGACACATGAAAATACACAACCGCCTCGACGGGGACCCCACGATGAAGCCGGCCGCCAACGCCAAAGCCCACGCGCGCCCGCCGATCAAATCGCGCCCGAAGTCGAAGACCCGCGCCGCGCGTCCGCACGAGACGCCCGCGCCGGCCCTGAGCAAAGTCATCCCCGACATCATCGATCTGCAGCGCGAGCTTCGCGCGCGCGACGACGAGATCCGCCTGCTCAAACGCGACATCGAGGTCCAGATCCTGCGCGTGAGCAACCTCTCCGCCACGCTCCGCGCCGCGCACACGC
>CAZJXV010000361.1:0-3708 GCA_964550015.1 uncultured Verrucomicrobiota bacterium | reverse complement strand
CCGCCACGTCCGTCTTATGCCCCGGCGTGCCCGACGCCGTCAGCGTCGTCAACTGGTTCATGTTGTTGTTCGTGTACGTATACTTGTTGCCGCTCTCGGCGGCGTCGTACTCCTTCTCCTCGCGATTGCCGGCATCGTCATAGGCATACCCGTGCCACGCGATCGTCGTGTCCCACGGATCCACATGCTCCTCGCGCGTCAGCCGATACAGGTCGTCGTAATCGTAGCCGCGATACCGCCCGTCCTGATACGTCAGCCGCGTCGGGCACCCCACCTTGTTGCGCGCATACCCGCACGACGAGATCACCCACTTGCCCGGACTGAAGTTGACGAGCGTCTCGAGCCGCCCCACCGCGTCGGAACCGCGTGCGGTCCCCCTCGATTGCGGCGGGGCGAATCCCCATGAACCTGGCCAGATAAGCCTGTCCTGCGTCTAGAAGGACACGACAGAAGGTCTCTTGGGATCCAGATAGTTGAAGCCAGCCTGTTCAAGACGGGCCTCCAATTCCTCCGCGCCGTGCTCCATCTTGAAGGCCCGTTCTTCTGCGGTTATCGGGACCAGCCACAGGAACCGGACAGAATCCCCGTTCGGGAGATGCAGCCACTCCAAGTTTGGCCCATCAAGGTAGGGCAGAGACAGTAGGCCGTGGTCGCAGGTCCCCTCTGGAAACCACGGGCGGCCGAAGTTTACTGTGTCACCGCACGCGACACGCGCACCGGTCCGGTGATAATGCGCGAGCGCTGTGAGCAGTTCCACATGCTCCCTGTTCTTCTCGGGGGAAAAAAGATGTACTTCGATCTTGCGATCGTCTTCGGGCTCCGACATGCAACATGTGGCATATGTCCACATGTCGCGGTCGCCGAACGGCGGAAACTCAAGTACGCAGAAAGCAGAGCACAATGCGCGAGGAACATCCAAGGTCCATCGACACTCCACATAGTGCGAGGACCATAGGACCTTGTAGTGCCGACGCAACGCGAGAACATGCTTGTCGTTCATTGTCCAGGCAACTTCCCCATTTGCCTCGGAAACCAGGACATCTGCCCCCCTGTCTCTGGGAAGCCTGGCGCGTCAGCCGATAGAGATCGTCATACTCGCAGTCGCCGTACCGCCCGTCATCGTACGTGATGCGCGTCAGGCACCCGACGTAGCTCCTGCTTGACTCGCAGCTACGACAACGTTCCGCCTTGATTCACGAATTCCTGTGCTCCGGGCAGCACATACGCCCCATGAAACCTCCGCGTTGACTTGCGTTTGAGCCATCTCGCCAGTCGCTCGAACCAACCCACAAAGGTCTGGCTCTTTTGGAACGTGTGCCGTGGATCATCCATTCGCCAGCCTCTCATTTCTGCCCAGATTCTGCCCGCACACAAGAATTCATCCCGGAGCATACTGCGCGAGAACTCGATGACCTCGGAAGCGAAGCGGTCAACCGTGAAGTGATTCTGCTCCGGGACCAAGTACAGGAGGGGCTGCGGGCTGTTCGTCACGTCCCACAGCCACACCTGGAACCAGCCTGGTGTCGGCGGATCCGGAAGCTTATCGAGACAAAGAACCTCGTTGTCGGGGAGTGCATGTCCGAAGAGAGTCACCTCCCGATCGGACCGCACGAACTGAATGAACTCCAACTCGTCAGACCCCTTCATGTAGAAACCAACTTGCCGCCCCACAACGTTTACCGACCCTCCCGCATACGGTGAAACACACGCTTGGCGCCTCGGATTATGGGGCTATGTCTGACGTCCCTCAAGGCTGCTCTTTCGCGGGCGATTGGAACCATCGGATGTGATTCTTGCGTGAGACCAACCTGATGGACTTCAACGATGCGCCTGGACACCGGATCTCGCCCGACGACGTCCATGACTCTCGTTTCTTTCGCCGCAGCGCCGACTGTCTTGATGGGCACTTCCGTGTCAGCGAGCAACCCGCGGGCCTCGATGTCTCGCACCACACCTCCTATCACGCCTTGATGTCTTGGTCCCCCTCCTTTCCCATAAGGGTTTGGACAGACCTTGCTCACAGAAGATGGAACGTTACTGCCAGCGTGCTCTTGTAGGACCTGAAGGCCGTCATCGGCCCCCCATGCCCCGCCCATGCCAGCCTGCCCAAAGTCGTCGAAGTCGTCGACAAGCCCCAACATGTCATCGCTAGACCCCGTCGTCGGATCCCTGAACAAGCCTGGTCCCACCACAAGTGCCGTGCCTGCAATCGTGAAGGTGGTCTCGGTAAAATCATGGGCCCATTCTGCCGTGGCTCTGTCGACACCTGCAGCTTCCATTCCGCCTACAAGGGCATCTCGAACTGGCCGGCATGGCTCGTCCCAAAAGACCATGGACGAGCCGTTTGTCGCGTGATCCCAACCCCAGGCCATGAGCGGGACGCCGATCACTCCGCCCACTCCCGTATCAGTGAGCAGCGCGCCGACCCCCGCCACCCCCAGTCCACCCGCGAACTCCACACTTCCGGAGATGATGTGACCAGCACGGGTATTCTCAACGAAGTCGGCCGTATGCAGCGCGATTTGCCCCGCAAGACTTCCCCTTATCATTTCCGCTGTCGCCACGTCCGCTCGCCGAGTCTCACTGTAGTAGGCCATCACGCCCACTGCGAACGGGTCCCTGCTCCGTCTCCTCTCAAAGTACTGCTCTGCGTAGTAGGTGTCCGGTGCACCCGTCGCCAGCCGCAGTTCCCGCGCTATCTCGAGCAGTTCATCATCATAATCACTAGGATCCATCCCCGTGGGATCGACGAAGACACTCGGCGCGTTCCTGACGTACACATACAGGTTCGTGCCGTCGCCGTAGCCGATCGGATCCGGCTGGAGGAAGCGGCCCAGCGTCGGCGCGTAGTGCCGGGCGCGGTAGTAGTACAGGCCGATGGCCGCATCCCAGCGCCGGCCGGTGTAGAGATAGGGATTCTCTATCGCGGACTCGGGGTCGTAGATCGTGGCGATCCCCCACGCGTCGTACTCGTACGCCTGCGCAAGCGCACCGTCCTCGTCGGTGAGCTCACTGACCGACCCGTAGCCGTCGTAGTGGTAGTAATAGACATTGCCGTCGCGCTCGATGGTCAGCGTGTTGTCTATCCCGATGCCGTGGACATAGACGGCCGCAAGCACCCACGACGAGCTTTGCGTGTCCCACGCGTACTCCTCGACGACAGCGTCACCGTCGTAGATGAAGCGCGTCTCGACGCCCCCGACGTCCGACCACACCCGCCGACCGAGCCCGTCGTACTCGAAGGCGGCCACCGGCGCGCCGCCGTGCTTCACCTCGACGAGCCGGTTCTCATAATCGTAAATATACTCCTTGAGTGTCGTCGCGCCCTCCGTGATCTCGACGAGGCAGCCGTTGTCGTCGTAGATATAACTGAGGCTCGGGTCGGGCGGGTCGTCGAGCGTCACGACGTGATAGCCCTCCTCCGGGTCGCGCGTCTCGCTCCCCGTCTTGTCGAGCGCCTCCGCATAGAGGCTGTTCGTGCCCACGTCGAGCTCGACGCCGCGCGCGATGAAGAACGTCTCCCGGAGCTGCGCCGCGAAATCACTCTCGAGCGTATCGTTGTACACCGTCACCGACGCCACGTTCTCGTCCGTCACCGTCCCCGCCACGTCCGTCTTATGCCCCGGCGTGCCCGACGCCGTCAGCGTCGTCAACTGATTCATGTTGTTGTTCGAGTACGTATACTTGTTGCCGCTCTCGGCGGCGTCG
>CAZJXV010000360.1:0-3712 GCA_964550015.1 uncultured Verrucomicrobiota bacterium | reverse complement strand
GACGCCATCGGCTTTCACTACCTCGGGATGCGGGCGACGGACGCGGTCGACCACTTCCTGGGCCAGCTCCAGGCGATCCGGGAAGGGTGTGAAGTCGCGAGCGAGCATTATCCCAACCCGCCGGTTGTACCGGTCTTTCTCGACGGCGAGAACCCGTGGGAGGCCTACCCGAACGACGGGGAGGACTTCCTGTGTGAGCTGTACCGGCGTCTGACCGCCGAGCCGGACGTACGCACGGCGAGGATCAGCGATTACCTCAAGGAGTTTCCGCCGGGTGACTCGCTCGAGCGGCTTCATCCCGGGTCGTGGATCAACCACAACTTCAACGTCTGGATCGGCCACCCCGAGGAGAACGAGGCGTGGGAGAGTCTGGCGGGGGCGCGGGCCGCGCTCGAGCACGCCCAGGCCTGTGCTGTCTCGACCCGAACCACGGCGCCGACGGCGGCCGACCTCGAACGCGCCTGGGAGGAAATCTATGTCGCCGAAGGCAGTGACTGGTTCTGGTGGTACGGCGACGATTTCAGCAGCGACAACGACGCCGAGTTCGACCGCCTGTTCCGCACGCACCTGATGAACGTATACCGGCTGATCGGCTCGCCGGTCCCGCCGGAGCTGAGCGAGCCGATCAAGCGTTTCCGGACCGTGGCCGCCTCGAAGCCGCCGACCCGGTTCATCGCGCCGGTCATAGACGGCAAGCGCTCGAGCTTCTACGAGTGGGAAGGCGCGGGCGTGTACGAGGCGCGGCGGCCGAGCGGCGCGATGCACCAGCGTGAAGCCTACATCGAGCGAATCACCTACGGCTTCGACCTCGAGACGCTCTATCTGCGCATCTCGTACCGGAACCCCGCCGAGCTGGGCGTGTTCGTGGACGAGAAATACCGCAAGCAGTTTCTTATCCGGGTGATGCTGCGCCACGAGGCCGACTATCGCGTCGAGTTCGTCGTTGACCTCGACGAGGTCTGGCGCGCGAGCGAGCGTCCGAAGATCCCGCGCGACGAGATGATCACCTACCGCCTGTGGCGCGGGGCCCGAAATGGGAATGAGTTCGAGCCGGTGACGACCGGCGAGAGCCTGCGGACCGAGAAGGTGACCGAGCTCTCCGTGCGTTTCGAGCAACTCGGGCTGAAGGCCCACGATCGGGTGGAGCTCGCGGTGACGATGTACCCGGCGCCCGGCGGCGAGCGGCCCGAAAGCCTGACGCCGGTCGAGCGGTGCCCCAAGAAGGGCAACATCCACTTCACGGTCCCGGACGAGTTTTTCGAGCTCGACAACTGGGTCGTCTAGAAGAATAGGGACAGTCACCTATTTTTCCGCGGGCACACGATTCAAGAGGACGGACAGGTCGCAAAAATAGGTGACTGTCCCTATTTTTCATGGCCGACAAGACACAGCTCGACGACCACCTCAACAAGGCCGAGGGCTATCTCATGCTCGGCATGTACGAGGACGCGCTGCATGAGGCGGCCGCGGCCGTTGAGATCGAGCCCGCCTCCTACGCTGCCAACTACCTCTGCGGCGTCGCGCTCATTTCGCTCAAGCGGTTCGACGAGGCCGAGGAGCCGCTGATGGAGGCGGTGGCACTGGCGCCCGAGCGCCCCGACGCCCTCGTCCACCTCGCGTACGTGCACCGCCGCATCGTCTCGCTCGATAAGGCCATCGAGACGATCCGCAAGGCCGTCGAGCGCAAGCCCGACATGGCGATCGCCAACTACAACCTCGCCTGCTACTACGCCCTCAAGGGCGATGCCGAAGAGGCGCTGCGCTACCTGCGGCGCGCGATTAATGCGGCGCCCAGCTTCCGTGACGTTGCCCGAGAGGACGAGGACTTCGAGTCGCTGACGTCGAACGACGAGTTCCGCCGCCTCGTCGAGATAGGGGAATAGGTGGCAAGGGACGGTGTCCGCTTCTGATGGACGCTTGAGGTTTGAGGGTGACTGACTGCACAGAAGGAGTAAGAGGATGATCGGTCGAGTTGCGCCGTTGCGTGTCGTGTTGGGGAGTCTCCTGGCCGTGATAGGCAGTGCGCCAGGGGCTGAAGCCTCCGGCCACGCGAACCCTCGTTTCTCGCCGGTTGCGAAGGGCTATGCCCAGACAAAGGTGAACGCTACGATCTATCAGACGAATGCGCTGACGACGCACGGGAATACGCAATATATAGCGTTCTACGACCCGGATGCCACGGTGACGCTGGCAAGGCGCACGCTGGGAACGAGCACGTGGGAGGTCAAGAAGACCCGCTACAAAGGGAATGTCAAGGACAGGCATAACGTCATCTGCATCGCCGTGGACGGGAGCGGAACGCTGCACATGTCCTGGGACCACCACTGCTCGCCTCTGCGATATTGCCGGGGCGTTGCGCCCGGCTCTCTGGAGCTGACGGACAAGATGCCCATGACGGGCGTCAAGGAGGGCTGCGTAACCTATCCGGAGTTCTTCAACTTGCCGAACGGCGATCTCTTGTTCATGTACCGTGACGGTGCGTCCGGAAAGGGCAACATCATGCTCAGGCGGTACGATGTAAAGAGCAAGAAGTGGTCCGTGGTGCAGAACGCATTCATACATGGGCAAGGCGAGCGAAATGCCTATACGAACCAGATCGCGATCGCGCGGGACGGAACATGGCACATCTCGTGGTGCTGGCGTGAGACATCCAACGCCATGACGAACCACGACATCTGCTACGCGAAGTCCGACGACGAGGGCAAGACGTGGCGCAAATCCAACGGGGAGAAATACGATCTGCCGATCACTGCGGAGAACGCGGAGGTGGCTGTCGAGATACCCCAGAACAGCGAGCTCATCAACACGACGGCGATGACGGTCGACTCGAAAGGCCGTCCGATCATCTGCACGTACTGGCGGCCGGAGAGCGACGTGACGCCCCAGTTCCATCTCGTGTTCCACGACGGAAAGCAATGGCACACGCGGCAGATCACGCGGCGCAAGACGCCGTTCTCGCTGCGGGATATCGGCGCCAAGCCGATCCAGATCAGCCGGCCGAAAGTGCTCGTGGACAACCGGGACAGGGTCTACGTGATCTTCCGGGACATGGAGCGGGGTAACGGCGTTTCAGTTGCCGCGTCCCAGCCCCCGGCGTACGAGAAATGGGTCATCAAGGACATCACGGACATTCCGCTCGGGGCCTGGGAGCCGAACTACGACGTCGCCGTCTGGCGAAGAGGGCGCATCATCCACCTGCTGCACCAGCAGGTCGAATGGCAGAATACGGCGAAGCAGCCGACCACCGTTTCCGTCCTCGAGTGGAAGCCTGAGTAGGGCCGGCACTGCGTGCCGCGACGCCGCGCAGAGGCGGGGTAGGGGAGCACCGGCGCAAGCGGCCCCCGAATTCTCGCAGGAGGTCGTGCCGGAAGGCCAACTCTCCGAATCCCCTTTACTGCACGGCGGCTTTCTGGTATAATAAGAAAGTACGGGGAACGTGCCGGGTGGAACACCAAGACTGGAGGCATGGATTGCGAACCCGAGCGTCATGGCGCTCCTTGCTGATCGGAGCGATAGTCTGCCTTGGCCTGGTCGTCTCGGCCGCCGGCGTCGAGTGCCCTCAGTTTGAGCCCGGCGAGCAGGTCGGGACGGTGCAGCACGGCTCGATCAACGAGGCGTCCGGCGTCGTGGCGAGCCGCAAGAACCTGAACGTGTTGTGGGTGCAGGATGGGCCGCCGTCGTAGTATTTTGGGGCGAGCTTCTCGGGGTATTC
>CAZJXV010000359.1:0-3713 GCA_964550015.1 uncultured Verrucomicrobiota bacterium | reverse complement strand
CCGAAGGACATACCCCGCTACCACTACCACATCGGCTACAAGCTCTACCCGAAGGACTGGAAGGTAGAAACCTTCCGCCTGCCCCTCAAGCCGGCGTACAAGGCCGCGCTTGAGGAAGCCGCTCGCCTGTGGAAAAACTGCGGCGAGGACCCGCAGCCGGTGGCGAAGGCGCGCGAGCAGGTCTCGACGATCAAGGTGAAACCGGGCGAGACGGCGAAGCTGTTTGACCTCACCGGCCCGGCCACCATCCGGCAGTTCCACGCCAGGGTCAAGTCGAAGGACCCCTACGCGGGGCGCAACATCGTGCTGCGCGCGTTCTGGGACGGTGCAGAGGCGCCGAGCGTGCTCACGCCGATCGGGGACTTTTTCGGCCGCGCGGTGGGCGAAAAGGAATACCGGTCACTTCCGCTCGGCATGACGGATGAGATGGACTACTGCTACTGGCGGATGCCGTTCCGCACGCGCGGCACGCTGACGGTCGAGAACCAGGGCACCAAGGAGACGACGGTCGAGTGCCGGTTCGTCTATACCACGGGCACCGTGCCCGAGAACGCGGCGTACTTCCACGCCAAGTGGCGCCGGGAAGAGAGCAGTAAGACGTTCGACTACCCCTTCCTCGAATGTGCCGGCAGCGCGGGCATCTACCTGGGCGATATGCTCGCGATCGACAACCTGCTCGGCGGCTGGTGGGGCGAGGGCGATGAGAAAATCTACGTGGACGGCGAGAAGTTCCCCTCGACCTTCGGCACCGGCAGCGAGGACTACTACGGCGACGCCTGGGGCATCCGCTGGTTCGTCAATCCGTACCACGGTTGCCCCCAGAACGAGGGGCGCAAGCAGGTGTGCTACCGCTGGCACATCAGCGATTCCATTCCGTTCTCGAACTCGTTCAAGATCACGATCGAGAACTACTCCGCCTTCAACTTCGAGATGCAGAACGGCTACGCGTCCGTCGCCTACTGGTACCAGGTGCCCGGCGGCACGGACTTCTTTGCCGGGGAGTTGCCGGCGGCAGTGAACCGCATGCCTACGCCGAAGTTCGTCGCACGCGGCGCCATCGAGGCCGAGCGAATCGTTGCGGACAAGGCCGAAGTCACCATCCTGGACGCGCCCGAGACGCGGGACGATTACTCGTGGGGCCGCGCCGTCAGCCCGAAAGGGCGGACGATGAAGCTGACCGTCCCGATCGAGGGCGCGGACGCCTATACGTTTTCCTTCTTCAGCGGGCCCGAGACGCGCGTGCCGGATGAGCGCGTGACGCTTCTGTACAATGGCAAGCCGGTCGGCGAGAAGATCGGGCTGACGGAGGGTGAGCATACCTTTACGCTCAGGATCGAGGACACGCCCGAGGCCGCCGGCGAGCCGCTTGTCCTCGACTACCTCTCGATCGTCCCGTACCGGAACTTCATCACGGAGTGGCTCGTCGTCGGCCCATTCGACAACGCGGACGACAAGGGCTTCGATACGGCGTATCTACCCGAGGAGAAGCTCGACTTGGCCGCGGAGTATGAGGTCAAGGACGGCAGGGCGAAGTGGGAGGCGCTTAGCGCCGCCGCGAACGGCTACGTGAACTTCGACGGGCACTTCAAGCCGAACGAGTGGGTCGTTGCGTATGCCTGGGCCGAGGTCGTCTCGCCCGACGAGCGCGACACCGACTTGCTCGTCGGCAGCGACGACGGCGTGAAGGTATGGCTCAATGGCACGCTCGTCCACAACAACCACTCGCACCGAGGCTGGCGCGCCGACCAGGACCGGAAACGCATCCACTTGAAGAAGGGCGCCAACATCTTGCTTATCAAGGTGGACGAAGGCGTCGGCGCCTGGGGCTTCTCCGCCCGCGTCGTGGATCCGGAAGAGACCCTCAAGTACGGCCTCCCGGGGAAGTAGGGGAGAGAAGACCCCCTGACGGCGAGCCACGCCGAGACAACCCCTCCCCCTGCCTGTCCAGGCCCGCTGTTGGACGCTCAGGTGCCGCCTCTTGCCAGCGCCGGCGCGGCGGCGCACCGACAACAGGAGTTGCCCGCTCCAGTCGGATCAGACGGCCCGGCGGCTATGGCCAGCGCCCCAAATGCTCACGTACCTCGGCTTCACGCACGCCCATCGAGAACCACGTTATGAGTTGAGGATGAATTGATTGATGGACCGAGCTGTACCTTTCGCACGTGTTAAAAAAAGAACAGAAAGTGCTTGACTTGACGGGCGACCCGGAGTATCCTGCTCGCTGCAAGTTTGCCGGCATGGCCGGACACAGATTCTCAGGGGGATTCCGCAGCAACCGGCCTTGAGGTGGTTCCTGATCTACTCGCGTCTCTTGCTATGTTGACGTGAACAAGAAGGGCATGAGCATGCCGAGACCACCTTAGCAGACCCACTGGCCGCGTCAACTGCGGCCGGGTTCGGCTTGGGGCGCAGCCAAGCGCGCGAGAAGTCTTCCTGACCGGTCTTGTTGCCCACGAGCAGGCAGAGCCGAAGAACCCACCGCTTGGCCGGCGATGTAGCTCGGGCAAATGCCATTTCAGAAACCGCGAGATAAGGGGGGCGTGAAATGTTCAAGGCAGCGAAGACGAGTGCTACGTTTTGCACGGCGCTTTTACTTACGGCGACCGTGCTGTTGGCGTTGGCAACGAGTGAGGCCCGCGCGGACCTTCTCGACTCCCGAGAGATTTGCCTCATCATGGAGTCGACGCTCGTGGATTTGGATATGTCGATGATTGCAGTGCATCATGGCAACGACTTCGGCTCCGGACTGAACTATGTTTCCCGGATCGAAGAAACCGGCTGGCAGGGCCGCTTGTGGGGTTCGTACGGCGCGCGTGAGGTTGACGTCTATTACACCGGATCGGTCACGTATGTTGGCGGAGACGACCATCGCCACGACATCGCATACACCAGCGAGTGGTTTTTCGATGGTGAGACAGGGACCGGTTCCGGCAGCGGGGTTTACACAGACCCGGAATTCAGCTTTGACGTCGACCTGGTGAACATGTCCGTTTCCGGTTCGGTCTCTGTCAGTTATGGGATCGCGACGCTCACGCTCAGCGGATCGAAGGACTTCGACGATCACGAATTAACCATTAGCGGCGAGGCGTCAGTCATCGATCTGCCACTCATTGGGAGCGCCGCGAGCGCCGAACTAGCCCTGACGTACAACCAAGAGACCGGAGAGTACGAATCGACGGCCACCGCCAGGGTCCTCGGGGGCTGGTTCTATGAGAAGACCGTGACGATCAACGACGGAAGCATTCGTCGCCCGACCAATCCCCCCGTGCCGCCCGCACCGCCGAAGCGTCCTGACCCGCCGCCCGTGTACCCCTATGTTTCTCCGCCATACAATCCCGGCTTCGGAGGCGCTGGTGAGCCGGGGTTCAACAACATGGCGGCCTGGACCGTGCCTGAGCCCGCTACGGTCTCCGTACTGGCGTGTGGCGGATTGGTGGTGCTGCTCCTGCGCTGGCGGTCACGGTGAGGCGGGGCCGGCATGCGCGCCGACCAGGACCGGAAGAGAGTTCACCTCAACAAGGGCACCAATACGCTGCTCATCAAGGTGGACGAAGGCGGCGGCGCCTGGGGCTTCTCCGCCCGCGTCGTGGACCCGGAAGATTCCCTGAAGTACAGGCTGCCGGGGAAGTAGGATAGAAGCGTTGGCGCATCCTGGTCGCGCGTCGAGGGCTGTGTTCTAGTATTCTATTCCATCATTTGGAGCGCAGGGCCGT
>CAZJXV010000358.1:0-3721 GCA_964550015.1 uncultured Verrucomicrobiota bacterium | reverse complement strand
CAAATCGTAGGGCGTCATCTCCACCGTCACCCGGTCGCCCTGCAGGATGCGGATGAAGTTCATGCGCATCCGGCCCGAAATGTGCGCGAGGATCCGATGCCCGTTCTCGAGCTCCACCCGAAACATCGTGTTGGGCAGAAGCTCCCTGACCACCCCTTCGACGCGTATCACATCGTCTTTGGACATGTGGTCAACACCTCGCGACCATCCCGCGTCACCGCAACGGTATGTTCAAAATGCACCGAGGGCAGCCCGTCGGCCGTGACCGCCGTCCAGTTGTCCTCGAGCACTCGCGTCTCGTATGTACCTGCATTCACCATCGGCTCGATCGCAATCACGATGCCTCGCCCAAGCGGCGGCCCCGTCCCGGCCCGCCCGTAATTGGGCACCTTCGGCTCCTCGTGCAGCTCGCGGCCGATCCCGTGACCCACGAAATCGCGCACGACCGAAAACCCCGCCGCCTCGGCCGTCGCCTGCACCGCGTGCGACACGTCGTGCACGCGCTTGCCCTGGGCCACCTGCTCGATGGCCGCCTCCAGGCACCGCTCGCCCACCGCCAGCAGCCGCTGCTTCAACTCGTCCACCGCACCCACCGCGACCGTGCGCGCCGTGTCCCCGAAAAAACCCTTGTGCCGGACCCCGACGTCGAGACTCACGATGTCGCCCTCGACCAGCTCCCGCGCGCCCGGGATCCCGTGCACGATCTCCTCGTTAACCGAGGTACAGATGAAACCCGGGTACCCCCGGTAGCCCTTGAACGCCGACACCACGCCGTGCCCCTCCATGAGCCGGCACGCCTCGCGCTCGAGCTCCCCGGTCGTCACCCCGGGCGCCACCCGCGCACACACCGCGTCCAGAACCTCCGCCGCGATCCGGCCCGCCTCCGCGAGCGTGGCAAGCTCCCGATCGCTCTTGTAAATGATCATGACACCGCACCGAGGCTCGCCGCGATCATCGGATACGACTCCTCGGCCGGCAGGGCCCCGTCAATCTCGACGACCAGCCCCCGGTCCCGATAAAACGCCATCACGTCGGCCGTCTGCTCCTCGTACACCCGCAGCCGGGCGAGCACCGTCGCCTCCGTGTCATCCTCGCGCTGATACAACTCGCCCCCGCAAGCGTCACACACCCCGGCCACCTTCGGCGGCATCGTCTCCGTATTGAACACCGCGCCGCATCGGCGGCAGATCCGCCGGCCCGTCAATCGCGTGACAATCACCTCCTGCGGCGTCCTGAGATAAATCACCTTCTCGACCGGCGCGCCGACACGCTCGGCCGCCTCGAACAACATCGTCGCCTGCGCGATCGTGCGCGGAAACCCGTCGAACAGGAACCCCCGCTCGTGCGGCGTCGCCCGCATCCGCGCCTCCACGATCGGGATCACCAGCTCGTCGGGCACCAGCGCCCCCGCCTCCATGTACGGCTTCGCCTGCCGGCCCAGCGGCGTGTCGTCGGCCACCGCCGCCCGCAGGATGTCGCCCGTGGCGATCCGCTCGAGCCCGAAGTCCCGCACGAGCCGCTCGGCATGCGTGCCCTTGCCCGCACCCGGCGGCCCAAACGCAATAATCGAATGCCGCCCGCGCATCAGTAGCGCCCCCGCAAGCGGCCCTTCTTCATGAAACCGTCGTAGTGGCGCATCAACAGGTGCGACTCCACCGAACCCATCGTGTCGAGCATCACGCCCACGATGATCAGCAGCCCCGTGCCCCCGAAAAACTGCGCCATCGAGTACGTCACGCCGCCAATCGTGTTCGTCAGCAACGTCGGCAGCACCGCAATCCCCGCCAGGAAGATCGCCCCCGAGAGCACCAGCCGGTTCATCGTCCGGTCCAGAAACTCCGCCGTCGGCTTGCCCGGGCGCTTGCCGGGGATAAACGCCCCGTTCTTCTTCATGTCGTTGGACATCTTGACCGGGTCGAACTGCGTCGCCGTCCAGAAATAGCAGAAGAAAATGATCAACAGCACGTACGCGCCCGTGTAAAACCACGTGCCCGGCGTCAGCAGGTTCCTCAGCCCCTCGAGAACAGCCACCCCCCGGAAAAACTGCCCCAGCGTCGCCGGGAACATCAACAGCGACGAGGCGAAGATGATCGGGATCACCCCCGCGTAGTTCACCCGCAGCGGCAGGTAGCTCGACTGCCCGCTGTAAATGCGCCGGCCCACGATCCGCTTGGCGTACTGCACCGGCACGCGCCGCTGGCCGCGCGTCACCATGATGATCCCCATCACCACGAACACGAACAACGCCAGCAGAATCAGCAGCACGTACGGTTGAAGCGTGCGCGCGTGCGGATCGATCAGCGACAGGTTCCGCCACGTGTCCGAAACCGCCACGGGGAACCGCGAGATGATGCCCACCGTGATGATCAAAGAAATCCCGTTGCCGATGCCCCGCTCGGTGATCTGCTCACCCACCCACATCAGGAACATCGTCCCGACCGTCATCGTCATCGCCGTCAGCACCCGGAACCCGAGACCCCCATGCTCCACCACCAGGCTCGACAACCCCGCCGAGACCGCCATCCGGTTCATGCCCTCGATGTAGCCCGCCATGAAGTAGCCCTGGAACAGGCACAGCAGCACCGTGCCGTAGCGCGTGTACTGCGTGATCTTGCGCCGCCCCTCCTCGCCTTCCTCCTTGGCCAGCCGCTCGAGCGCCGGCACCACCGCCGTCAACAACTGCAGAATGATCGAGGCGCTGATGTAGGGCATGATGCCCAGCGCCACGATCGTCGCCCTGAGGAATGCGCCGCCCGAGAACATGTTGATGAACGTCAGCAGGTTGCCGCCGACCCCGCCCGCCTGCGTCGTCCGGAACAGCTCCTCGAGCACGTCGCCGTTCACCCCCGGCGTCGGGATGTGCGCCCCGATCCGGCACGCCCCCAACAGCAGCAAGGTGATCATCACCTTGCGCCGCAGATCGTGAATGCGGAAAATGTTGGTGAGCGCGCGCAGCATCGCCTTACCCAATCACCGTGCAGGTGCCGCCCGCGTGCTCGATCTTCGTGCGGGCCCCCGCGCTGAAACGGTGCGCCTTGACGTCAAGCCTGACCTCGAGCACCCCGTGCCCGAGCACGGCCACCCCGTCGCGCACCTTCTTGATGACACCGCGCGCCGCCAGCAGCTCCGGTGTCACCTCCGTGCCCGCCTCGAAGCGCCCCAGGTCCCGGACATTCACCAACGCATACCGCTTCTTGAACCGGTTGTTGCTAAACCCCTTCTTCGGCAGCCGGCGGTACAGCGGCATCTGCCCGCCCTCGTGCCACGCGCGCCGCGGCGTGCCCGCCCGCGCGCGCTGGCCCTTGTGGCCCTTGCCCGCCGTGCAGCCCTGCCCCGAGGCCTCGCCGCGACCGATGCGCTTGCGGGCCTTGCGCCGGACCGTGTTCCTCAACCTACTCAGTGGCACGCCTGCCCGCCTCCTTGAGCCGTTCGATCTCCTCACGCCGTCGCAGGGCCTTGAGCCCGGCCACGGTCGCGTTCACCACGTTGAGCGGATTGTTCGAGCCCAGGCTCTTGGTGAGCACGTCGCGCACCCCGCCCGCTTGCAGCACCGCGCGCGCCCCGCCCCCGGCAATGATCCCCGTGCCCGGCGACGCCGGCTTGAGCATCACCCGGCCCGCGCCGGACTCGCCGATGATCGGGTGCGGGATCGTGCTCTCCTCCATCGGGATCACAAACATCGCCCGCTTCGCCTGCTCGATGCCCTTCTTGATCGCCTCGG
>CAZJXV010000357.1:0-3734 GCA_964550015.1 uncultured Verrucomicrobiota bacterium | reverse complement strand
GGGTCATGCTTTCGAGCGTCAGCGGCTCAATGTAGGTGATGTCGGCCATGCCGGGGTCGGTCATAATCGTGGCGGGATTCGAGTTGGCCAGCACGATCTCATAGCCTAACGAGCGCAGGGCTTTGCAGGCCTGTGTGCCCGAGTAGTCGAACTCGCACGCCTGGCCGATGACGATCGGCCCCGAGCCGATGATAAAGATCGTCTCGATGTCGGTCCGTTTGGGCATCTCGCCTCGCTGCGTCCGCCTGAACGCGTCAGGGTAAAAAAATTTTGCGGGACCGGCGCCCCGAAAAGCACTCCTCACCGGGTAGTGTAGGCACGCTGACCTCGGCAGTCAAAGGAAAACGTGGGGGCTCCGGTGCTCAAAGCCGGACGACGTCGGGTGCCGTGGCAAAAGAGCTTGCGTCCCTGGCGTCCTACTGACTATCATCGGCGTTGGGAAAGCTATTCCAGGGAATCTGCCTCGCCGGAGGTCAAGCCGAGGCTTTCAATGGCTCGTGGTCCGAACAACGGCAATGCTAATAAGCTGCTGCCGGAAGATCGCCCCGTTCACCAGTGGTACCGATTTGTGCTCTCGTTCCCTCCGCACTTGGTACGGGACTACATCACGCGTTTCGAGCTGGGGCCTGATCACTGCGTGCTGGATCCCTTCTGTGGCACCGGAACCACGCTCGTCGAGTGCAAGTAGCTAGGGATACCCAGCGTCGGGGTCGAGGCAAACCTGATGGCGTACTACGCGAGCTCGGTCAAGGCGGACTGGGGTATAGAGCCGGGGCGGCTTCTGCGACACGCTCGCGCTGTCGCGGAACGTACGCGCGCGCTTCTGGAGTGTGAGAGGCTGCCCGTTGAGTCTACGGACGGCGACGGGGAGTCTGCACTCAAGAAGCACGGCTTCTCGCTGAGGATACTTGATCCGGCGAAGGCGAAGCTTCTTCTCAAAGGCTCCATCAGCCCCCTGCCCCTGCACCGGACCTTGGCGCTGCTGCAAGAGCTTGAGAAGTCCCGCCGGAGTAGCTCCTACCGTCATGAGAAGTTGGCACTCGCACGAGCGCTCGTCGAGTCGCTCGGCAATCTGCACTTCGGGCCTGAGGTTGGTGTCACGGCCCCAAAGAAGGATGCCCCGGTGACAGCCGCGTGGCTGCAGTGCATCGAAGCCATGGCTGAAGACCTTCGTATGGTCCGCTCTAACGGGGGCGTGGAGTGCACCGTGTACCACGGGGACTCCCGGGATATTGGAGAGCTTCTTGCCCCGGACAGCATAGACGCGGTCATCACTTCTCCTCCCTACCCGAATGAGAAGGACTACACGAGAACGACGAGGCTCGAATCTGTGGTTCTGGGTTTTCTAGGCGGCATGGCCAGCCTGCGGGAGATGAAGCAGAGCCTTGTGAGGTCGAACACGCGCAATGTCTACAAAGCCGACAGCGACGACAAATGGGTTGAGGGGCACCCTGAGATCGATCGCATCGCGAAGCAGATCGAGAAGCGCCGCATTGCCCTCGGGAAGAAATCGGGTTTCGAGCGCCTGTACCACCGGGTTGCGAAGCTGTACTTCGGCGGGATGGCGCGCCACTTGCACGACCTCAGGCGAGTTCTGCGGCCGGGCGCAAGGCTGGCATATGTGGTAGGGGACCAGGCCTCGTACTTGCGGGTGAAGATCCGCACGGGGAAGCTGCTTGCAGGCATCGCGGAGTCACTGGGGTACGAGGTGCTCGGGACGGACCTATTCCGCACAAGGCTGGCGACGGCCACTCGGGAGCAGCTACGCGAGGAGGTCGTGCTTTTGCGTTGGCCGGGTCCGAGGCACCGGGCGTCTTGAGTGCGGCCCCGCGCTGCTGCGGGCGGGAAACAGAAAGAGGTTCACGGGGGTACCGAAGATGGCGAAGTCGAGCCGGTACGATCGCCTGATCGAGGCCATCTTCCTTTCGAACTACTCGAAGGGAGCCGTGGTGGTCGACTTCGAGCGCGAAGATATCGTCCGCCATGCCGGTAAGCTGAAGGTGACGCTGCCGAAGAACCTTGGGGACGTTGTCTATAGCTTCAGGTATCGCAAGCGGCTTCCAGATCAGATCACGAAGCGAGCACCCAAGGGCAAGAGCTGGGTCATTCTGCCCGTCGGGAAGGCGCTCTATAGGTTCGTGGCGTTGGATGTCACGGAGTTCACCCCGAACACCATGCTGGCGGAGACTTGGGTCCCGGATGCGACGCCTGGCGTCATCTCGATGTATGCGCTGAGTGACGAACAGGCGCTTCTGGCGAGGTTGCGGTACAATCGTTTGGTCGACGTGTTCAGTCGCGTTACCTGCTATTCGATGCAGAGCCACTTGAGGACCAGCGTGCCTGATCTCGGTCAAGTCGAGACAGATGAGCTTTACGTTGGGCTCGATAGGGCGGGTGCACACTATGTCTTCCCGGTCCAAGCCAAGGGCGGAAGGGACAAGCTCGGCGTTGTTCAGGTCTACCAGGACTACGAGCTGTGCGCCTACAAGTTCCCGTCGTTGATCTGCCGACCTATCGGGGCGCAGTTCATGCCGGACGGCGTCATCGCCATGTTCGAGTTCGAGCGACAGGGTCTGGGTGCCGCCATTGTCCTGGAGAAGCACTATCGGCTGGTGGCCCCGGACGATCTCCCCGCCGAGGAGCTCGCCAAGTACCGCCCGCTTGACACTGACGATTAGGGTAGACTCCTCGCTTTCACTATACGCCCAACCCGTAGGTCTTTTTCGCCTGCTCGTGCTCTGGGAGTCAGATCCTGGCGATCTTGGCGGCCGGCAGGAGGGTGCGGATTTGGTCGGCGGTGCAGCCGCCGGGGGCCCAGACGGCGGCGTTGGCGGCGCCGGCGGCGGCGCCCCAGCGGAGCGCTTGCTCGACGGGGACGTCGTTGGCGAGGGCGTAGAGGATGCCGGCGGCGGTGGCGTCGCCGGAGCCGATCGGGTTGACGGTGTGCACCCGGGGGGGCTGGACGGTGTAGGCGGCGCCCTCGTAGCCGGCGTAGAAGCCCTTGCGGCCGCAGGTGATGAGGGCGAGGCGGACGCCGCGCTCGTGTATGAAGGCAAGGGCGCGCTTGGCCGCCTTGCGGGTGCGGATGCGGTGGCCGACGAGGGCCTCGCACTCTTTCCGGTTGGGCTTGGCCATGAAGGGGCCGGCGGCGAGGGCGTCGGCGAGGGCGCGGCCGTAGGTGTCGAGCGCGGTGACGATGCCGCGCGTGTGGGCGGCCTCGAGGACTTCGCGGTAGACGCCGACGAGGTTGACCGACGGGACGCTGCCGCTGATGAGCAGGTATCGGGCGCCTTTGAGGGCGGCGATCATCTTGTCGCGCACGGGGACGATCTCGGTGTTGGGCACCATGCCGGCTTCCTCCAGGACGCCGACCCAGGAGGTAGGTGAGCCCACCCAGGAAATCGGCGCGCTGGCCCGGTTGTTTGTGCGGTCGCGCACGATGGATTCATCCTTCGTGGTAGGACTACTACGGAGAATGGAGGTTTGGGTGCGGGTGGGGACGTCAATCCAGGCGCTGACGAGGGGGATGCCTTCGTCCTTGACGAGGGCCTCGTAGTGCTTGCCGGTCTCGCCGCCGAGCAGGACGAAGGCTTTGACGGGGGCGCCGAGCGCTTTGAGGACGCGGGCGGCGTTCATGCCCTTGCCGCCGGTGATGAGCTCGACGCGGTTGGTGCGTTCGAGGCGGTTGGGGCGGAGGCGGCGGACGTAGAGGGTGCGATCTATGCACGGGTTGA
>CAZJXV010000356.1:0-3742 GCA_964550015.1 uncultured Verrucomicrobiota bacterium | reverse complement strand
GAGTCTCCGGGAAATGGATTTCCGGCGTGGGGCATGACGGCCCAGCGATAAACGTGCGTGCCGTCGAGGGTCAAGTCGAACGTCTTGCCGTAGACCATG
The DNA here is from genome assembly GCA_964550015.1 of uncultured Verrucomicrobiota bacterium. Taxonomy (GTDB): domain Bacteria; phylum Auribacterota; class JABMQX01; order JAFGEW01; family JAFGEW01; genus CAZJXV01. The sequence continues at coordinate 3,643 of CAZJXV010000356.1, read as the reverse complement.
TCGCCGTAGACGCGGCTGTTCCAGCGGTTGGTGGCGGTGCCCCACGCGAGCAGGTTGGTCAACACCCGGTCGTTGAGCCAATGTTTCCACGTCCCTTGCTGGAAATAGGCCAAGCCGCCCGTTGACGATGAAACATCGAGCCAGCCACTGGCGAGCATGGGTCTGTCCGGCGCGACGGCCTCGACGTAACCGAAGGGCACCTCGTGGCGGACCGTCCCGTCGAACCGGAGCGGCCACCGGACGTTGAGCTTCGACTCGTCGTTCCAGTAGTCGCCATATGCAGCCTTGCAGAAATCGAACCGGGCGCTGAACTCCGCCCACGGCAGCTCGTGAAAGAACGCGCCCATGAGCGTGAGCGAGGCGGCGGGCAACTCGAAGCGCGCCCACGCGACATCGGCGACGGCGCCGCGCACACGTTTTGCGTCGAGCGGGTCAAGCGTGCTCGTCGAGACCCATTCGCCTTGGCCCGTCATGCCGCGAACCTCGTTGGCCGGCGCGGCGGCGCCGACGAGGCACTCGCCGCCGCCGGAGGCACGCAGGCGGGTCAGGGTCAGGTTCGGTTGTACCGTGGCGGTGTAGTAGGCGTTGCTGAACTGCCAGGCCCGCGTGACGGCTTGCGGCGTCGGCTCCTTGGCCGTTGGCTCCGCATTCAGTGATATGCATCCGAGCCCTCTGAAGGAGGCGGGGAACCAGACTTCCCAGCCGCCGGACGGCGACGGGACGATCTGGGCGGGCTGGTTCCGGCCTTTATCATCTAAAATGACAAGGGGACCGCAGCGTTCGCCATCGAGGGCGAGTCGTGCGACGTCCGTGCGCCGCCGGGGAACCGAGTTGAGAACAGCGATGGACTTCGGGCACGTACCGGTTTCCGCTTTATCATGTAATGCGCCCAGGGAGCGGCGGGCACGACGGCGCAAGTGGTCGACGAGGTTTTCCAGCTTGGCGATCGCCTTGACGCGCAGTTCGGGGCCGCCGGGCCAGTAGGCGTCGTGATGCTGGCACGTAAGGAGCGTGCGTATTTCCTCACTGAAACTCGCGATCGGGCGGCGACGTGTGACCCTTCCGAGCACTTCGGCGGCGCGTGCCTGTCTCAACGCCGTCTCGGCGGCGCGGTTGAGGATACTGAGGCGCGAGCCGCCGGTGCCCTCGGCGTACGTCGAGAACGACGGTGTCAGGACGGCTTCCGACTTCGGCGGGTGGTCGCGAAGGCGGCGGCGCAGGGCGCGGTCGAGGAGGACGAACGTGCCGTTGCGGGTCTGCGCGTTGATCCAGTCGTCGTCAGGGGCGATCATATCAGGGTAGTTGATTCGAAGGGCGGGGCCGCGGAGTTTGTCTTTCTGGTATTCCCAGAAGACACCGTCGTCGCTGATGCCGCCGTGGAGCGGGCCGCCGACGTCGGCGAGGTACAGCGGCATGGCCGTGCCGTCGAGGGCCCGCCAGTTCGTGAACGGCTCGTCGTCAAAGTAGTAGAGACGCCCGCGGTAGCCCAGGAGCGGATGAGGCGTGCGAAAGGTCAACGTCCACGCGAAGTGCGTGAGTGCGGCGGTTTCGTAGCCGAAGGTGGAAAGAAGCTGCGGCAATTGCTCCGTGATCATCGGCTCCTGGCTTGCGAACGTGCGTACCTTTGCGCCAAGCAGTCGCCTCGTCGCTGCGAGGCCGAGCTCGAACTGGCGATAGACGCTTTCGTGGCCGAGGCATTGGAGGTGGGGCTGTGACCAGGTGCCGTTCGTCATCGTGACGCGCCGGGCGCGCAGCATCTCGCGCATTTTCGAGATCAGATCGGGCCGGTGCTCGGCGACGAGCTCGAGCTCGACGGCCGCGAAATCGAAGCAGACGCGGAGCTCGCGGTAGCGTTCGAGGGACGCGAGGTTCTTTTCAAGCCGATCCAGGTGGTGCTCGAAATCGCCGCCCCACGACGCCTCACGCTCGGCGCAGAGGGTGTCCTCCTTGATGAGCAAAAGCATCGGATGCTGGCACAGGGCAAGCTCCCAGCGGCTGAGCGTACGTGCCACGTGAACTGTGGGCTTTATCGTGTATTTCTCGTCGTGCATTCGCTGCTGCAGTCAATTGCTCAGCCGGCGTATTGCAGCCCCTCATCGAGCATAACAAGGTAGTTGTGAACCGGAATGTAGTTCGCGATGCTATTGCCGGAACCCAAAGCGTATCGGCCGGGCATGCATTCGTCCAACGTCTCACGCACGTATTGTCTTAGCGCCGGCTCGGGCATCCTGGCGAGCTTATCCATGTCTACGCCGCCCAACGTCGCAATCCGGTCTCCATATCGGCGCATGAATTCGCCGACAGGGATGATGAGGTCCTGAAAGGAGTGAAACGCGTCAATCCGAACGTCCTCGATGAGATCTTCCATCACGTCCAATACATTGCCGCAGCAATGGTACCAAAAGACCTTCCCCTGCTCATGGGCAAGAGCGGCGTACTTCTTCAGCCACGGGAAGACGTTCTTCCGTAGGAACTCGGGGCTCAGCATCGTGCCCGTCCTGTGGCCCAGGTCATCGGGGTGGAAGATTCCGCCGACCTTGGGATGTTGGATGGCGTCCTTGTACACGTCGTAGATTTTCTGTCCCCAGTGCTCGAACACCGCCTCGACGAGCCCGGGGTCCTCAATTGACAACACAAACAGATCCTCGTAGCCGAGGAACCACTCCATAATCATTTCGAAGAGCGTACAGCCGATCGTGATCTTCATGCCGTCGGGCAGGTGTGCTTCCGCGTACTCCAGCGTTTGCAGGCGAAACCCAATACGTTCCCAACCAACCTTCTGAAAATCATCCCAATTCTTGATGATCCCCCCGCCCTCCTCGATCCAGGTCCTCTTGCCTTTCGAGAGGCCGGCCGTGTCCTGAGCCTCTCTGCGCCTGAATTCCGGGAGGTTGAGCCAGTCAGGTGATACGGGGAAGAAGTCATATCCCATCCGGTACCAGAACTGGATGAGCTGCCGTTGGTAGGCCTCTGTCGTCTCTTCTGTTGAGGGAGTCCACTCCCAGTTCATGGAGTCCTCCATGATGGCCCGGATCACTTCGTGGTCAAGGCCCAGCTCGACGAAGTGGACCCTTTCCGGCTTCATCTCTCCTTTGAGCACCTTCGTCAGACTGTCGAAATCGGGTGAAGGTTTTTCCAGCGGTATCCTCATTCTTTCCCCACTACATCTCCCAGGGTCCTATTGGTCGTTGTCCGCTACACGGATGGGCCGCCGACCTCTTCGAAGGTTCGGCAGATCGCCTCGACATTTTCCAGTGGTATGTCCGGCTCGCACTCCGCGTAGAGCATCAGGCCGCCCTCGTCGGAGCCAAGGGCGTCAACCGCCTCGCGTATGTGCGCATCAAGCTGCTGCGGCGTGGCAAAAGGGAAGAGCTGTCTGTCTAGATCGAGGTTGATGCAGACCTTCCCTTTGGCGTATTTCTGCAGCCCGTTCAGCGTGTTCGCCCTGATCTGCGGATTGATGATCTGGACGCCGCATTGGATAAGGTCGGGTATGATTTCGAGGATATGACCATCGGAATGGAGGTACACCACGGCGCCTGCCTCCCGGCAGCGGCCGAACATGCGCGAGTAGCACGGCACGAGATACTGCCGGAACTTCTCGGGGCTGATCGGCAAGGCCTGCTGGAAGCCGAGGTCGTCG
>CAZJXV010000355.1:0-3785 GCA_964550015.1 uncultured Verrucomicrobiota bacterium | reverse complement strand
TGGGTGCCGTGCACGCCGTGGTTCGCCAGCATCTCGGCGTTGCCGTACGACTCGTTGACCGCGAGCAATTCCTGCGTGTTCCACACCACGATCGGCAGGTCCGTCCGCTTCAGCGCCGGCGCCGAAACAAGGCTTTGCGCGTAGCTCAGCAGCACGACGAGGATCGCGTCCACGCCGTCGGCCTCGAACCCCGCCACGGCGCGTTCGACGGCCTCTCGCGCAAAAACCGCGCCGTCGAAACGCACGTCCGCCACGTCGGCCAGAGCGGGCGCCAGCTTTTCCCGCACAAACGCCTCGCGCCCCTTCCGCAGCTCCGGCGCGGTCCCCTCGTACAGCTCCAGGGTCAACCCCAGGAGACCTATCTTGGGCTTTGACATGAACGGCCTCCTTCTTCGCGTTCGTAGAGGGCCCATGCTACGCACGACTCCCCGGAATAGCAAGCCACTAGGGAAAGGGAGTCTTTCGGAGCGGGTCAGCCTTGCTGCGGCAGGTCAACCCAGGCTTGCTTGTCCGCCGATTCGCGCACCGCTTCGAGCACCCGCTGCATATGGATCCCCTCGGCCAGCGAAGGACTCGGCGCGCTCTCTTCGGCAACTGCTTTGAGGAACGCGTACAGGGCGTGGACGTGGCTCCGGATCCAACCCAGCGTGAACTTCGGATTCGGGAATTTGTTGCCCGGCGCAGGATACTTCTGTACGCACGCCAGGCTTTGCCACCCGCGTGCCCCGCCGAGCTCCCCGTCGGCGAGCCGTGCGTCATAGATTTCCAGGTAATTCGGCTGCATCAGATTGAACCGCATCGCCCCGTGCCGGCCGTGGATCTCGAACCGCAGCTCGTCCTCGGTCCCCGTGGCGATCTTGCTTGCCTCGACCGTCCCGAACGCCCCGTCCTCGGCCCTCAGCAGCAGCGCCGCCGCCTCCTCAACGTCCATCGTGATCGTCGTCCCCGGCTTATCGAGGCTTGGCCGCTCCCGCGACCAGATCCGGCTCAGGCAGCACGCGCTTTGGAACGGCCCGATCAGCCACCAGAGCAGATCGAGGATATGCACCCCGAGGTCGCGGATCGCCCCGCCGCCGGCCGCCGCCGTGGATTTCCAGTTCACCGCTTTCTTCGGGTCCACGCTCCCGCTGTGCAGGTAGCACGACCGGAAGTGCGTCACCGGCCCCAAAAACCCTTCCTCGACGAGCTGTTTGGCGCGCAACGTCGCCGGCAGGAACCGGTACTGCAGCGCCACCTGCGCCGTCTGCGCAAAACCCTTTTGCAGCGTCTCCAGCTCGTCGGCCTCCGCCAGGCTTCCCGTCACCGGCTTGTCCACGTAGATATGCTTGCCAGCCGCCATCGCCTCGCGCAGCGCCGGCATATGTTCCGAGTTCGGCGTGCAGATGTGGACGATGTCCACGTCGTCCGCGTTGATCAGCGCCTTGAAGTCCGTCGTGCAGCGTTCGAACCCGCCCGCCGCTTTGGCCGCCTCGGCCAGCGCGTCCGTCGCCTCGCACACCACCCGCAGCGCGCACTCCACCGGCGGCGGGCTGTAGTAGAACGGAATCGTCTGATGCGCGAACGTATGCGTCCGCCCCATGAACCCGTAGCCGATCACGCCGACGCCCATTACCTTCTTCGCGGCCACGCCTCTTCCCCTTTGCTTACTCTTCCTTGAGCAGAGACCGGAATTTCTCGACGACAAAGTCCACGATCTGCTCATCCGCGGCGAGGCCCAGCTTCGTCAGCACCGTGCTGTGCCCCGCGTGGTACGCGTGCACCCGGGTCCACAGCCCTGCCTCGAGCAGCCGCCGATGAAAAGCGATCGCCGCATCCACCTGCTTGAATTTCACACCCATCATGTGCTGCCGGCCGCGCGTGTCCTGCAGCACGTCGGGAAACTCACCCGCCAGCGTCCCCATCCCGTCCATGTAGCGCGTGCCCGCCGACACGATGCGCGCCCCCTGCGCCTGGATCGTATCCATATTGCACAGGGCCATGTAGCTCGGCAGCGGCGCCGAGCCGTTGGTATTGATCGCGTCGTACTGCGCCAGCACGTCGAGCCGGCTCTTGTAAACGACCGCCGCCAGCGGGTGGAACCCCGCCGTCATCCCTTTGCCCGCCACCACCAGGTCCGGCACAAACCCCAGCGCGCGGTACGCGAAAATCTCCGACTGCCAGAAGCACGTCTGAATCTCGTCCATGACCATCAGCGCGCCGCTTTCCGTGCACAGCTTGCGGGCGAGTTGCAGGTACGGCGTCTCGACGACAATCACCTCGCGGTTCATCATGATCGGTTCCGCCCAGAACCCCGCGATCCGCCGCCCGTACCGCTCGAAGACCCCGCGAAGCTCCTCCGCATCGTTCGGCTGCACCGCGACCACGTCGAGGTCCTTCACGTGCTGTGTCCACATCCCGCGCAGGTACTGCCCGAACACCGTTGTGCCGTGGTAGTTCCCGTCGAGCACGACCATCACCGGCGGGCCGCCGCCCTTGCCGCGCCGCTCGGCGCAGACCAAGACGATCTTCAGCGCCGCCTCGCACGCCACCGAGCCCGTGCAGCAGCCCACCAGCACCGTGTCGAGCGGATCCGTCTCGCCCGGCGGGTTCGCCGCCTCGACAAGCCGGTGGCCCAGTTGCTTCACCGGCCACTGGGGCACGTTGGCGTGGTTGTCCCAGACGATGCCCGCACGCACGCCTTCGGCCAGCGCCTCCGAGAGCGCTGGGTCGTTGTAGCCCCACAGCATCTGGTAGTGGCCCGACGTGCAATCGAGAAAGAGCCGGCCCTGCTCCGTGATGTAGAACATCCCCCGGCCGGCCAGCAAATCGTCGCACGCCTCCGTCTGCTTCCCGCCGTAGGAATCCTGCAGCGCCTTCTTATCGATCGGTTGGATTCTGGGAACCGCCTCGATCCGCGTCCCCACGCGCTCGAGCAGCTCGCCGGTGCTATGCCCATCGAGAAACTCAAGAGCCATGTGCATGGCTCCGGCCATGGGCTCGCCGCCGGGCCCGAGCACACGCGTCACAAAAGACTGCAACCTCATCCTCCTCAACTGAAGGCTTCGCTGGAACGTCCTGGCTTAGTAGCCCAGCTCCCGGGCCGTTTCCCCGATCGCTTCGTCGATGATATCCAATCCGAGCCGCAGCTCCGCTTCGTTCATCACGATCGGCGGACTCATCCGCAGGATGTGGCCGGCCGGAATCCACGCCAGGCCTTTTTGAAAGGCCTTCACATATACCATCTTGCCGGCCTCGTCAAACGGTTCCTTGGTGACCCGATCTTTGACGAGCTCGACGCCCATCAGGCACCCGATCGCCCGCACGTCGCCGATGATCTTATGCTCGGTCTTCATCTCTTCCAGCCGCTCCTGCGCGATCGCCCCCAGCCGTGCGCTGTTCTCGAGCAGGTTCTCTTCCTCGATGACCTTGATGGATGCCAGCGCCGCCGCGCAGGCCATCGGGTTGCCCCCGTAGCTGCTCGACGCGCTGATCTTATCGAAGTGGTCGCGGATCCCCTCGCGCGCCACGCACGCGGTCACCGGGAAGCCGTTCCCGAACCCCTTGCCCAGCGTCACCACGTCCGGCACCACGTCCCAGTGCTCCATGCACAGCCACTTCCCCGTCCGGCCCATGCAGGTCAGCACCTCGTCGGCGATAAGCAGGATCCCCCGCTCGTCGCAGAACTTCCGCAGCTTCGGGAAAAAGTCATCCGGCGGCACGATCGTCCCCGCCCAGCCCTGGATCGGCTCGAGCACAAACGCCGCCACCTGCGTCGTCGTCCCTTCCTGGATGAACTGATCGTAGTA
>CAZJXV010000354.1:0-3814 GCA_964550015.1 uncultured Verrucomicrobiota bacterium | reverse complement strand
TTAGAGCAGCGGAATCATAATCCGCGTGTCGTAGGTTCGAGTCCTACCGCCGGTAGTTCCCCAGTGCTCGACGGTGTACGGACGTGCCCGTTCGCCCGTCTCGATCTCCTGTGACTCGCGGAGTGGAACTCCGCGTGTCAGAGATCCCGGCCGCCGCCCTCACGTGAGTCTCAATCGCCTCTCAGCCAGCGAGTTCGGGCCAATCAGGCTCCAGGCCGCCAGCAACGGATCGCCCCGTTCTGTGTCATGAATGTGACATCCTCTCCGTTTCATCCAGCCTTCCGGGCTTCATTGTGCATCATCCCACTCCACCCGGGACTCAAGATCCCCTGGCGAAAGGCGACCCGGTGCCGGTTCGAGTCCGGCCTCCGGCCCTATTCCTGCCCAACCGCTTACAGCTCACCCCGTGCGCGGCCCGCCCGACGTGCTATCCCCTTACGTCCTGAGTGTCCACGCTGGCCACGCGGTCCACGCCTATGGGCGGAACCATCTCTCCGTGTTTGCTGTTGAGGTAATGATTTGCCCTGCAAAGGAGTCAAGACTGTGAGCTGTCCCCTTTCGCCATTGCCTCTCGGGTCGGTCTCGTGGCCGAGTTCCCCGGCTGCGGTGGGGACCGATGTGTCCAGTTCTAGGCCTCACAGGAAGAGGGCGGTGAGATGACGGCGCGCGGTCGGTCAACTGCGTTCTTACTCGTCCTGCCCGCGCTGGTCATCGCTGCGGCTTCGTGCACGGATCGTGCGGCGCGCGTTTCTGGGTGGAATGACGCGGTGTCCGCAAGCAGCGGGGGTGGTGCCTTGCCGCTGGCGCCCGTGCCCGCCGAGCTTCCCGATGAGCCGGGCCTCGACGATTATGTCGCCTACGCCCGGGAGCACAACCCCGCCGTGCGCGCGGCGCGCCAACGCTGGCGGGCCGCCCTGCAGCACGTACGCCAGGCGCGATCGCTGCCCGATCCGAAGCTGAGTTACGGCAACTTCGTCGAGTCGGTCGAGACGCGCGTCGGGCCGCAGCGGTGGAACGCTACCCTTTCGCAGACCTTCCCGTGGTTCGGCAAACGGGGCTTGCGCGGCCACGTTGCCCGGAACGAGGCCGCGGCGGCCGGGCAGCGGTACCGCGCGAAGAGACTCGAGACGATCTTCCATCTTAAACACGCCTACGGCGACTACTACTACCTCTCTCGCGCGATCGCCGTGACCGAGGAGAATGTCCAACTCGTCACCGGCCTCGAAGAGGTCGCGCGCAAGCAGTACGCCGGCGGCCGGGCGCCGCACTCGGCCGTGATCAAGGCGCAGATCGAGCTTGAGAAACTGCGGGATCGCCTGAGCGAGCTCAGAGATGAGCGGGATCCGGCCATGGCCACGCTCAACGCTTTGCTCGGCCGCGAGCCCAACGCGCCGGTGCCGTGGCCGGCGCACGTGCCCAACCCGACGGCACCGGGTGCGGAGGAGGAGCTCGTCGAGCAGCTCGCGAGCGGCAATCCTGAGTTGCGTGCGCTCGACTTGGCGGCAGCCAAGGCGAGTCGGGCCGTCTCGCTGGCGAAGAAGAACCGCTATCCCGATCTCACGCTCGGTGTCACGTACATCTCGACGGGCGAAGCCGCCATGCCGGGCGTCGCCGACAGCGGCAAGGACCCTGTAGTGCTCATGCTGTCTGTCAACCTGCCCATTTGGGGAGGGAAAAACAGGGGGGCCGAGCGCGAGGCGCGCGCGCAGCTCGAAGCGGCCCTCGCCGAGCGCGCGAACCGCGCGAACGCCCTCGTGGCCGAACTGAAAGTGGCCCTCTTCAAGTGGCGCGACGCCACGCGGAAGGCCGGGCTGTACAAGGACAGCCTGATCCCGCAGGCCGAGCAGAGCCTCAAGGTCACACAGCAGGCATTCACGACCGGCACGGCCGGCTTCCTCGACCTGATTGATGCCCAGCAGACGCTTCTCGAGCTCCAGCTCCTCTACGAGCGCGCCCTGGTCAACTGCGCCCAGCAGGAGGCCACGGTCGACATGCTCGTTGGTCGCGAGGCAGCGGCCGAACCGGCCGGGAATCATAGCAGAGCCGATGACGTTGAAGAATGAAACGGACTTATCCTGAATCATGAAACGTCATCAGCAAAGCCAAGGAGACCGACCATGAAGCTCGCAGCAACTGCGATTCTGATCCTAGCTCTCGCAGGGACAACGGCCGGCGCCGCGCTCGCCGACGACGAGGGCGAGACGACGGCCCAGGAACAAGTCAAGCCCCAGACGACCTGCCCGGTCATGGGCGGGCCGATCAACAAGAAGCACTTCGCCGACCACAACGGCACGCGGGTCTACTTCTGCTGCCCGGCCTGCAGCAAGGCGTTCGCAAAGGACCCCGAAAGGTACATCAAGAAGCTCGAGGACGAAGGCGTCACGCTCGAGAAGGCGCCGGTACCGCAGACGACCTGCCCCGTCATGGGCGGGCCGATCAACAAGAAGCACTTCGCCGACCACGACGGCAAGCGGGTCTACTTCTGCTGCCCGGCCTGCAGCAAGGAGTTCGCAAAGGACCCGGCCAAGTACATCAAGAAGCTCGAAGATGAGGGCATCTCGTTGGAGAGCACGCCCGTGCCGCAGACGATGTGCCCGGTTATGAACCGGAAGATCAACAAGAGCCTTTTCGCGGACCACGACGGCAAGCGGGTGTATTTCTGCTGCAAGGCGTGCGTGTCCGCCTTCAAGCGCGACCCCGACAAGTACGTCAAGGAACTCGAAGAGAAGGGCATCACGCTGGAGAAGGCCCCCGCAAACTCCGACTAAGGGCGCGCGGCCTCGTGGCCGCCGCCAATGCCGCATGAATGAGAGGAGAAGAGCAATGGCTGCAATGGGGAGGTGGCGTTCGGCATGGGTCGCTGTGTGCGCATGCTGTGTGATGCTGGTGCCCGCAACAAGCGCGAGAGCCGGCACACGTATTGCCTGGCTCGTGGCGAACGGCGAGCACGGCGAGGGCTCGTCGCTGAGCGGCCTGATCGAGCCGCTCGGGATCGTCACGCTGGTCCTGCTGGCGACGACGCTGACTGTGGGCCTGTTGATGAAGAAGAACCGGCGCGTCTTGTTCCCGCTGCATCGAACGCTGGCCTTCATCACGCTGGCCTCGGCGGTCTTTCACGGGCTCCTGGTGCTGCTAGCTCACTAGAATCGAGGTGGTAAGCAATGAACGCGTCTCGCGGCACGATCCTGAAGCGGGCCGGCCTGACCGCAGCGCTCGTCGTCGTCGCCTTTGCACTGGGCGTGTGGGTAAGAGGCTGTGGCCGGACGCAGCAGCCATCGAGCCACGACCACGCAGGCGGCCCATCCACGGCAGGCCAAGAGCAGATGTGGACATGCCCCATGCACCCGCAGATCCGCCAGCCGAATCCGGGACACTGCCCCATCTGCGGGATGCCTCTCGAGCTGGTCAAGGCCGACGAAGGCGCCAAGGACCTCGGCGCACGCGAGGTCAAGCTCTCGCCGGGCGCGGTCAAGCTTGCCGAGATACGCGTGACGCCCGTCGAGCGGCGATTCGTCGAGGCCGAAGTCCGCATGGTCGGCAAGGTCGCCTACGACGAGACACGCCTCGGCACGATCACCGCTCGCGTGCCCGGCCGGCTCGACCGCCTGTACGTGGACTACACCGGCATCCCCGTGAGCAAGGGCGAGCATCTCGTTCTGCTCTACAGCCCCGAGCTGCTGACGGCCCAACAGGAGCTGCTCCAGGCCGTCAAGGCCGTTCGCCAGCTTGAGGCAAGCGGTGCGACGGCCGCGTTCGAGTCGGCGCGGCTCACACTCCACGCCGTTCGCGAGAAGCTGCGCCTGTGGGACCTGAC
>CAZJXV010000353.1:0-3875 GCA_964550015.1 uncultured Verrucomicrobiota bacterium | reverse complement strand
CTCGCGCAGCATGCGCGAGTGTATCGAGTACCTCTACGACAAGTACGACATGATCCTCTTCGACTCGCCGCCCGTGATCGGCGTGAGCGACGCCTCGGTGCTCGCCAGCCTCATGGACCGCATCGTGCTCGTCGTCGAGTACCGCAAGTACCCAAAGAGCGTGGCCACCCGCGCGAAAAAGATCCTCGAGAACGTCGGCGGCCACATCCTCGGCGGGATCATCAACAACCTCAACATCGTCAAGGAAGACTACTACTACTACTCGCAGGTGTATCACTACTTCCAGTCCGCCGGCGAAGCCGCCGCCGGCGAAGCCGCCGCCGGCGAAGGCGCCCCCGGCGAAGGCGCCCCCGGCGAAGGCGCCCCCGGCGAAGGCGCCCCTGACGAGGACACCACACCCGACGACGAGAAACCGGGCACCGAATAGCAGGCGCCCGAGCGCTCGCCGCCGCACTCACGTATGAGGAGAACGAACACAATGACCTGGACGCGTCTCGCACTCGCCCTGTCGGCCCTGCCGCTGCTCGTGGCAACTTCCTGCACCCTGGGCGGGCCCGGCTACGAACGCGGGCTGCCGCCGCCGGTCGAAGGAAGCCCGGTCGACACCTACAGGATCGTCCCCGGCGACGTGCTCGGCATCGAGGGCGGCGAGCAGAAGGAGCTCTCCAAGGAGTCGGTCCGCGTTGACGAGCGCGGCGAGATCAACCTGCTCTACATCGGCAAAATCCAGGCATCGGGCATGACCATGAGCGAGCTCGAGGCGGCCATCAACGACGCCTACATCGAGTCCGGCAACTACGAAGACCCGCAGGTGAGCATCACCGTGCTCACCCTCTACTACTTCGTCGATGGCCAGGTCATGGACCCCGGCAGAAAGTCGTACCTGCGCGAGATCACCCTGTACCGCGCCATCGTCGACGCCGGCGGGTTCACCCCGTTTGCCGCCCCCTCGCGCGTGATCCTCATGCGGCCCACCGCCGACGGCGGCAACAAGGTGTACAAGATCAACGTCCGCCGCATCATGCAGGGCGCGCCCGACACGGTCGTGATTCTGCCCAACGACGTGATCCGGATACCGAAAAGCGTCTTCTAAACCCGCGCACACAAGGGAAACGTGGTGATGAAAAAGCTCGCCGTTGTTCTGGTTCTCGTCGCGCTTGCCGCGCTGCTCGTGGGCGGGTGCATTGTCAGGTCGGACCCCTTACCGGAAATCGAAGGGGACCCGATCGAGACGTACCTGATCGCTCCCGGCGACGTGCTCAGGATCGAGGGCGGGAAGAACCCGGAGCTGTCCAAAGAAGAGGCGCGCATCGACGAGCAGGGCTTCGTCAACCTCCTCTTCCTCGGCAAGGTCAAGGCCGCCGGCAAGACCAAGAGCCAACTGGAACGCGACATCGCCGAGGCCTACAAGGAGGGCGGGCACTTCACCGACCCCCAAGTGAGCGTCACCGTCCTCACGCTCTTCTACTTCGTTGACGGCCACGTGCGTCAGCGCGGCCGCAAGATGTACGTCCGCCAGATCACCCTCTACCAGGCCATCGTGGACGCCGGCGGCTTCTCCGAGTACGGCAACCGCGCCAAGGTGCGCGTGCTCCGCCCACAGCCCGGCAAGGACACGCTCAAGTTCGTCATCAACTGCAAGCGCATCATGACCGGGGCGGACCCCGACAGCTTCGTGGTGCGCCCGAACGACACGATCTACGTGCCCCGCGGCTATTAGGAGCCGGGACCCGCTCCGGACGCGGCCCGAAAGGTTCTTGCTCATTCCCGGCCCTTCCCGGCCCGCAATTTGCTACACTACGGCCGTCGTTCGGGCCGCGCGTCGTTCCGGCCACAACCAAGCGGAAGGTCCCCCGGGCATGGCACACGACATCTCAGACGCCGCACCGGACCGCCCGGGCCAACCCCGACCGCCCACGCCCAGGCGCCGGCCGGCAACCGAGACCATCGAGAAAACGTGCGACACGATCGTCCTCGCGCTCCTGGTGAGTGTCGTCGTGCTCACCCCCATCGCCTTCGGCGGGGCCGACCAGGACCTCGCGCCCTTCTCGAAAACGCCGGCCGGCACCGTCCTCTACTACTTCATGTACTACGTGGCGGCCGCCGCCGTGCTCATGGTGCTCGCCTGGGCCGTCAAGATGGTGCTCACCGAGCGCATCGTGCTCGCGCGCACCCCGATGGATGTGCCCTTTCTGCTGCTGCTCGCCTACGCATTCGTGCGCGCCCTCACGTGCGCCGCGCCGAGCGTGTCGCTGCGCGAGGTCGGCTGGATGGCCGCCTACGGGGCCATCTTCTACGTGGCCGTCAACACCCTGCGCACCCGCCGGCAGCAGCACACGGTAGCCATCGCCATCGTGGCCACCGCCTTCGTGCTCACGCTGATCGGCCTGATCCAGGCGCTGGCCCACACCCGCGACCTCGCCCTGACCCTCGAGCGGCCCAAGCAGTACTTCGGGCGGCTGGGCGCCAGCTACGTCTGCCCGAACCACTACGCCGGCTACCTCGAGATGGCGATTCCCCTGGTGCTCGCCTTCGTCATCATCGGCAAGGGGCACTTCGCCAAAAAGATCGTCGCCGGCGCCCTGGGGCTCGCCCTCGTTATGGGTATTATTTTCTCGATGTCGCGCGGCGCCTGGATCAGCCTCGCCCTCGGCATCATCTTCCTCCTCGTGGTGGCCACCACCCAGAAGAAGGTCAACATCCTCGCCTGGGTCGTACCTATCATCGTGATCGTCGCCGCCGCCACCATAGTCGCCACGCGCTACCCCCCCGTGCGCCAGCGCTTCAAGGACGTGGCCAACACCGAGGACAGAAGCTACGCCGGACGCGCCCTCGCCTGGAAGCACACCCTCGACATGGTCGGCCGGCACCCGCTCTTCGGCACCGGCCCCGGCACCTACCGGTGGGCCTACACCCGGGCACAGCCGGCGCAGCACTGGCTCGACGTACGCTACACCCACAACGATTACCTGCACACGTTCGCCGACTACGGCATCGTCGGCCTCGGCCTCGTGCTGTGGGCGGCGGGCGCCTTCGGCTTCCGGGGAATCCGCGCGCTGCGCCGGCTCAAGCGCAGCAACGACCTCGCCCTGGCCACGGGCATCATGGCGAGCGCCGTCGCCATGGCCGCGCACACGTTTGTCGACTTCAACATGCGCATGCCCGCCAACCTCATCACCATGCTCGTGCTCGCCGCCCTGCTCGTGGCCATCCGCCAGTACCAGCTCCGCCGCTTCGCCGAGCTCGTCGTGTTCCGGCGCCGCGGCACGGCCCGCCTGCGCCCGCTCACCAAGGTCGCCGCACTCGCCGCCGTGGCGCTTGCCGCGCTGGGCATCCTCATCGTCAACGGCCGCAAACATAGCGCACGCGTCGCCTATCACCGCGGGCGCGAGCTCGACCTCGCCGTCCGCGAAGGCATCGCCGAAGCCGGCGACATGGCCCCCAGGCAGCAGCGCGAACAGCAGGAGCGCGTCACCACCTTCTACCTGGAAGCGACAGACACCGATCCCTCGAACTTCGAGTTCCACTCGGCCCTGCTGGGCACCTACCTCTGGAAGGGCGCCGACCTCGCCGTCCCTCCGGTAACCATGCAGTTCACGCGCAACCAACTGGAGCTCAACCTCAAGCGTGCGCTCAAAGAGGATGAGTCCCTGCAACTGGCGGACGTTCTCGAGGAGCGCGAACGCGTGACCAAGGAGGAGTCTCGCCCGGAACGCATCCTGTGCGCGCTGCTCAGCGTGTTGCGCTCCGAGGCCGCGCCCGTCTCTGCGCCCAAGCTCCGCAAAGCCGACGCGCTCGACGCCTTCACCAAGGGCCTCCCGTACGGCAAGGAGGCCTTCCGGCTCAACCCGCTCTCGGCCCGCGTCGCCTTCGAC
>CAZJXV010000352.1:0-3891 GCA_964550015.1 uncultured Verrucomicrobiota bacterium | reverse complement strand
CATACGCGGTGATCAGAATTTGACCGCTCTCCGTTCCGGTGTGGAACGTCATCGCATCGTAGGTCTGGTACTGATTCCTCAGCACAATCGAGCCGGTCTGGCCGACGTTGCTGTAAATCTTCTTGTCACCAGCGATCTGGATGTCCTCGGAGAAGGTCATCGTAATCGGCGCTGTGATCGACTGCGAGGCGTTCAAGGCGATGTCCTCGCACTGGAGCATGATGTCGTCGTCGGCCCACAGTCGCAGGTTGGCCGTGCTGGTCGCGCCGCTGTTGGTCGACCGAATGTCCAGCACACCAAGCGCCGACGCGGTGTTGTAGTCCCACTCGATGTTCTTGACGCCGGCCTCGCCGTCGTAAAACTGGACACCCTGGACGTAGACGCCGGTCCCGGTGGTCGCGTTGTCGATCGTAACCGTGGTCGTGCCGTCGATCTGAACGTTGGCCCCGTCGAGATCCAAGTCCGTAACTGCGTAAAGGTCGATGTTCTTGTTGCTGTACGCCGTCCAGCTTTCGACTGACGCCGCGAACGTGGTATTGTTCGCGCCGACGTAAGTCACCTTGAAGTTGTCGGTGCCGTTGGTGTGATCGATGCCGCCGTCTGCATAGATGATCCCGTCGGCCTCCAAAGCGTCCGATACAAGCAGCGACCCCGCGCCGATGCTGTGCGACGTGGTGTTAGATCCGATCTGGACTTCCTGTCCGGTGGTGATGATGATCTCGCCGGAACCGTTGTTGGTGATCTCCATATCACCGCTGCCGTCTTGGTTGTATTCGATGAACGCGGCCTCGGTCGTGCCATAGTAGAACGACAGCCGCGCGCCGGTCCCCGCTTCAATGTTTCCATTATTGTTGATGATCAATCGAGTCGGTGCACCGTCCTGATCCTCGCGCACTTCCAGCCGGCCCTGCGGTGCGCCACTAACACCGACCCCGGTATCGACGTGCGCGAGCAGCGACGTTCCAGGCGTGAGCGTCATCGATGTGGAAGCACCGGCCGCCGACCGGAACGTGTGAACATTTGCGTCATAAAACGCATTGTTCGCTTGGCTGCCATGGGTCGAGCCGTAAAGCTCGATGTTCGCGCCGCTGGCCGCGCTCAGTTGGAGCCAGGACGTGTCGTCCGAAATGTTGACCGAAGCGTTTGCGTAGATCGCGCCGCTGGCTTCGATCGCATCTTGGACATACAAGTCACCAGCACCGGTTGCACTACTTCCAGAACCAGACCCTACGATAACTACATTTGAAGGTTGCAGATAAAGCGGAGCCGCTCCTGTCGAAACGTATGCACCTCCGGTAGTATGATACAGCGACATATATTGGTCGGTCCCGCCCGCCGCCGCTGTCGCGCTGTGAATGATGAATGTCGGATGTGAACTTGCCGGTTGGTGGTCGTAGTCGTCGCTAATATTCGCATAGTCCACCAACATAAAGTTGCGGTTGGCAAATCCGTCGTTCCAACCGATGCCGAGATGCAACCCATCATCCGCAACGAACTGGAACCGACCATAAGTCGCGGTCCCGAGATCCCGAATGTGCACGTTCTCGGTGTGCACCTCCGTACCCACCTCCAGGCGGTTCGTTACAAATAGCTCGCCAGCGGTGTTGACGATCTGCGGGGTGCCAGTACCCACGCGGACGTAAGTGGCAGGGGTTAGTTTTAGCGGCCCTGCACCAGTAGTAACCACGCCCTCGGTAGCGTTGTGCCTAAAGGCAATATACTCAGTGCCAGATTGATTGGCGCTATGGATGTAAAGCGTTGGATTGGTTTGCAATCCATGAGAGAAATCGTAAGAAGCGTCAATATCCGCTTTCTCAGCAATTATCAGGGCATTGCTTTCGGAACTTGTCCCAAACATCCACGAGTTCGGAGTCTGCGAGGTATCCCAGACTATGATCGAATCGCTGCCGGTGCCGAACACCAACTCAAAATCATCGAGTAGCCCAACGTCGCCATCATGGTACGTGTTCCCGAGCAGGTAGCTGTTGCCCTTGACCTCAAGCGACTCGACTAGTAGGGCACCGTTGCCGCTGACGTATGTCGGCGAACCGGCCCCACCGACAATTAACCCACTACCAGCGATCGAAAAACGTTCGGTCAGCGAGCCGGCCTCAGGCTTGGTGTAGACTTTCCAGTGCCCGCCGCTGTCGTCGTCAGCATTACCGTCGGTAGTTTCGATCTCGGTTGTGATCTGCGCGACGATCCTGCCGTCCGCATCGTTGTTGGCGTAGTCCGCATTGGCCTTGTTGGTCCACTGCACCACGCCAACCGGGTTGCCGTCCGTGCTGGTGGTGGTTCCCAATTCCAGCGCAGTCGGTACGCTGCCCGCGTAAATCGAGACATACCGCGCCGACGCACCAAGGGTCGCATAGGAATACGGAGGGTCATCCGTTCCGAACCCGATGTCGCCGTCCTTCTTGATCCGCATCGCCTCGAAGTAGTTGCCCCCATCGTTCCGCAGCTGGAATGCAAACTCCGAGCCATACGCACTGCTCGTCGGCTGGATCAAGTTGATCACGCCAATCGATTTGGTGGTGCCATCGTCGGAGCTTGTCTGCAATCGGAGACTGGAAAACTCGTTCGCCAGCGCTCCATCCGACAAGTTGTAAATCATCGCATCGGTGGCTGTGACGGACCCCGCGCTATATTGGTTATCGTTGTCTACGTAAACTTGGAACTTGTGCCCACTGTCGGTCGAACTTCCGACACCGAAGTTAAGACCATTAACCCATGAATGAACCGCTGCGCCAAGCCTGATCCTAACGTTTTTCGAGTCGTCGTATAGATGCAACCGCGCGTCCCCGCCGCTGTCCTCTTGAACCAGCAATAGCGCGTTTGTGTTGGCACTATTCTCGATACGTAACACATTCGACGCAGTGCCGCTCGACTTGATGTCGAGCATCGCGGCCGGGTCGAGTCCGATGCCAACCTGGCCGGTCTTGTCGATCCGCATCGCCTCGAAGTACGCGGCCGAGTCGTTGCGAAGTTGGAACGCAAACTCGCTCCCCGTAGATGTGTCGAGAGGCTGCACCAGATTGATCGCGCCGAGTGAGTTCGAGGTGTTCGAGAGCACTCGGAACACGAGCGACGAGAACATGCCATCGGTCAGGCTGTCGCCGTTGTTGTAGATCAGCGCTCCCTGCGTCGTCGGGATCGCCGCTGCGCTGTAAACCGTGTCGCTGTCGACCCATACTTGGAACCGGTGCCCGGTATCGGTGTCGCTACCAACTGCCAGATTGTTACCGCTGCCGTTGATGTACGACAGACCGGCGGTATGCAGACGAACGCCGACGTTGTTCGTCTTGTCGTAAAGATAGTACAGCGCGTCGCCGTCTGCGTCCTCGTAAAGATAGGCAAGCGTGTTGCCGTTCGCTGATCGCTCGATGCGGAACGGCGTGCTCCCCAAACCAGCCGACTTGATCGTCAACTTACCATCTGGATCGCTAACACCGATCCCAACCGTATCCCCAGCGTTCGCCAGATACGTGTACGGGCTACTTCTGTCCCAAAGATCCTCTACTGAGATCGCGTCGTCAACGTACTTCTTATTCGGGATGTCGTCGTCATGGGTGACCAAGTTCTCGTAATCGGTTGTTAGCGCATGTAGCGTACCATCAGACTCAATATCTATTGCCGGGGTATTGCCATTTACACGGAACTGCAAACCATCGGCATTGGTCGCCGTATTGTAGATGACACCGCCCGCCACATTGCTGGTTGGCTCGCCAAAAATGATCCCGCGCTCATTGGCATCTGGTGTGAGGATCGAAATGTAAGCAGTATTATCTGCCTCAACAGTTAATTTAGTATTTCCGATAGGAGTTACTGTTCCTGCTGTACCGCTTTCAACATGCAATAGGGTATCGGGAGTATCGATACCAATCCCGACCT
>CAZJXV010000351.1:0-3927 GCA_964550015.1 uncultured Verrucomicrobiota bacterium | reverse complement strand
TAATTCATGATGTCAGAATCGGGATTTTCCTCTCAGCAGTCAGACTTTCTGACGCTGACCACGCTTCGCATTCAAGCGACCGTTGTAGCCAACGCCGCTTTCGCGCTGAACACTCTCGACATCGAGAAGCCGCCGAGCATTTTCGCGGCCATTCGCGACGGCGTGAATCAGCTGCTCGCATTCCGCGACACGGCGCAGATGTGGGCCGGGTTCGTCGCCGACAAGATCACGGGACTCGAGGCCCTCTTCGCTGAGGCGGACGCAACGCTCGACCTGTTCGACGACCCAGAGAACTACGAGGTCCTGGAAGCTCTGAAGGCGCTCTGGGAATCCGTGAACGACTTCGCGTCAACGGCGCTAGCCATCGACTCCTTCGAGACGTACACGACGCCTTCCGAGATGACCGCTGCCGAGGCCAGCCAGGCAATCTACGGAGAAACCTCCTACGCCATCGACTTGGCAAACTGGAACTCGATCGGCGACATGTACTCGATCCCGGCGGGGACGGATCTCCGCTACATCCCGGGGGCCTGATGCCGGTCGACCAAGGATGGCTCGCCGACGAGGTGTTGCTCCGCGTCAACGGCGAGGATCAGGCGTACCGGACAACTGAGTACTCGGTGAGCATCTCCGTGTTCCAGCAGCCGGCGGCATTCTCGCTCAAGCTCGGCGTCCCCAACGTCGAGGATTTGTGGGCTCGACACCTCCCCGAGATGTCGTTTGAGCTGCAGCTGCGCCACACGCCGGAGGGCAGCGAAACCCCGAGCAAAGAGGTCACGCTGCAGACTGGCCGCCTTGACACGGTGGACGTCGTCGAGGGGGCGTCCGGCACGTCCCTCGAATACAAGGGCCGCGACAACATGCGCGAGCTCTTCAAGAGTTACTTTCGCGCCGATACCGAGTACTCCGAGAAGAGCTACTATGATCTGGTGCTCGCGCAGATCGAGGCCGTCGGCTTCACGGCGAACGACCTGCAGAGTGGGGACACCGCCCGCGAGAAGATGGCGGTCGAGGGCACGCAGACCAGAGCTCCACGATCGGGCACACAGAGCCCGACAGGGCAGACGCAGATTACCTCTCAGGCCGAAAGCGGCGAGGCACGCGTCGTCTACAACACGATCACCGGCAACGCTGGCGAGCAGCGGTTCGCCTGGCTGCGGGCGCAACTTCAGCGTGCCGGGCTGTTCCTGTGGTGCGGCCCCGGCGGCTGGTTTTTGCTGAGCGCCCCGAACGCTGACCAGGAGCCGGTCTTTGAGATTCGGCGCACGCTGAGCGGCGAGGTGAACGCGCGGTTGGTCCGCCTCACGCGCGACACGACCAACCGGCATTGGAGGGTCCGCGTGCTCGGACGTGCTGGCGGCGGCAGGGACGGTCAGCGGCAGGTCACCGGGCACCACGACGACACCTTCATCCAGTACCTGGTCGACAACTTCGGGGCGAAACGCACGGTGCGGTTTGACCTCGACGACCAGATCCGAACCGCAGAAGAGGCGGAGTACAAGGCCCGCCGGCTTGCCGCCGAGGAGCGACGCGAGTCGCGGTCAGTGGAGTACGAGATCGCGGGGCACACGGTGCCGGCGATTCACCAGCCGGGCCAGCGCACCATCCCGCTCCCCAACTTCTGCTGCCGCGTGACGGACGAACGGATCGGGCTAGACAACACGCTGATGTGGGTTGGCGACACGACCTTCACGCGGTCGAGCGCAGGCACGCGCACGCGCGTGAAGCTCTACTATCCACGCGATTTGGTGTTTGCCCTCGAGGACGAATGATGCGGTGGGACTTCGGCGCTGTGCAGTTCAGCGAATGGGACGCGGACGGCTTCCTCGGGGTGCAGATTGACCCCGCTGAGGCCGACGACGAGAAGGGCGCGGCCTCGCTTTGCGAACTCCACGGGCCCTACGGCTTCATTTCACGCCCCTCCGATCCTGACCGCGACGGGCTCGGGTGCAGCGTCCTGCGGATGCAGCGAGGCAGCCAGGAGCGCTACGCCTGGCTCGGCTCCGACCCCCGCCAGGTGGATTGGCTTCCCCGGCTCACGAAGGGCGGGTCTGCCCAGTACGGCGGCACCACGGGGCGAGCACTCACGTGGCGCGAGATCGACGGCGAGACGGGAAGCGTCATCGACTACGTGCCGGAGGAGTGGGACGCGGACGGCAACGCGACCGCTGCGCACAAGATCGAGGCGGGCGTGGACGGGAACGGGGCGCCGGTCGTCCAGATCATCCACTCCGAGGGCATGGCGGTCGTCATGTTCGACGGCGCTGTCACGATGGCCGACGCGACCGGGAGCGGATTCATCACGATCAAGGACGGCAAGATCGCCGCATCCGGTGCGCTGAAGGCTACGAGCGGACTAGACGTCGGCGGCACCGGTGGCGTCGAGGTGCCCCTGCACCCGGCTCTGGCGGCTGCTGTGAATGCGTTTGCTGCGGCGGTATCGGCCGCCCCGACTGGGTATGCAGATGGCGGACTGGCTCTGAAGGCGGCGCTTGTGACGGCCGCCAACGCGCTCGCCGCCGCCGTTTCGGCTGGCAAGTCCACCATGCTCAAGACGCTCTGACGGTGCCACTGTGGTGAGCAAGTGCGCGTTCGTCCTACTGCTGTTTGCACTGGCGCTGCCCCCGTCCTTGCCGCTGCCGGATTTTCCAGGCGTGCCGGCGTTGCCGCTGCCGCGCGTGGTGCTACCCGGCGTGGCGATCGTCCTGTTCGGGTTCGCGGTCCCTCCATCGCTGCCGCTCCCCGACCTGCCGGACCTGCCGACGCTCCCTGTGCCACGGGTGACGCTGCCCGGGGTTCCCCTGCCATCGCTCGGGTTCGCGGTCCCGCCATCGCTGCCACTGCCTGACCTTCCCGACGTGCCGGCACTGCCCGCTTTCTCCTGCCCCCTCGATCGAGCCTGACCCATGGGTGCCACCGACTACACGCCAGCCGACAGCCTTGCCGGATACGATGCCGTTGCGGCTCCGTCCGAGGCCGTCGATCGGACCTACCCCGCGGCGCTGCACTTCGACGCGAGCTCGAAGGCTCTGCTCCTGACCGGCACCGCCTACTCCGACATGCACCCGGTCGATTCGCAGATGGCGATCGGGCTGCTTTTCGCGCAGGGGTCGTTTCTGGGCGACACGACGATCGGCCACACGTTGCGGCACGTGCAGCTCGGGCAGCCTGCCGCGCGCCTACAGCGTGACGTCGAGTCGCGCGTGCGCAGAGCGAACCCGGTCGCGCGCCTGCTCGCACGTGGGGACGTCGAGATTCTCAGCGTTCAGGCCGAGCAGAACGCGCGCGTCGGCCGCCTCTCGGTACTGACTCAGTATCGCAACCTGCGCACCCGACAGACCGGGAGCATCGCGTCATGATCGACCCCATCGACTTCACGTTCCCGACGCGCTCGGAGATGATCGAGCGGTACCAGCGGGACCACAAGCTGCGCAACCCCGACGCCGAGACGGGGCCGGGCACGCAGCCTTACCTCGATGCGGTGCTCCTCGCCGACCAGCTGATGCCGGTGATCGCCTACGCCACGAAGGCAGGGCGAGCAATCCAGCTCGAAGGCAAGTCGCTCGAGCAACTCCAGGAACTGGCGGCGCAGAAGGGAGTGGACCTTGCTGGCGCCGTCGGGTCGAGCGGCTACGTCACCATCCGCGCTTCGGCATCGGGGGCGACGATCCTTTCAGGCGACGAGTGCAAGGACCCCGCGACGGGCCTGCGCTTCCGCTGCACCGCGACGAACCTCTACCAGGACGGCGACGACGTTCCGATCGCTGCAATCGACACGGGGCCAGCAACGAACCTCGATGCCGGCACGGTCCTGCAGTGGACGAGTCCGCGGGCGGGATGTGCCCCGACCTGCGCGGTCGCCACGCAGACGGACGGATCCGGCCTCACTGGCGGAGCAGACGCGGAGGGGCGCGAGCAGATCATCGA
>CAZJXV010000350.1:0-3982 GCA_964550015.1 uncultured Verrucomicrobiota bacterium | reverse complement strand
AACACCGGCCGGGCGGACTTCAGCCCGCTGGCAGACAACACGTTCTTCGACAATATCATATGGCAGACGAAGTCGCCGGGCGGTGTTCGGGGCCACCAGATGTCGTTCTACGACGATGTCGGGCCGCAGGGCGGCGACATCGTGGTCGGCACCTACGCCTTGCCCAAGGGCGCGCAGGGCATGGAGCGTTACACGGGCGCCGTGTACTGGTCGGTCAACCCGGGCGGCGGGGGACAGCTCAGCTATGTCACGTGTGCGTTCTCCAACGACGGCTCCGTCATGTATGCCACCAACGACGCCACGACGCCACTGGGTCCATGCAAGGCGTGGTACACGACCGTGGGGCCGGCCGTCAACTGGGACAACTCAGCCGATGCCGCGCCGAACGACCTGGGCATGTTGTCACCGACGATCGCGCCTGACGGCCGGATCTTTCTGAAAGCGCGCAACGACCGGCCCTACGCGGGCACGGACACTCCCGGGGTTGCGATCACGGAAACCTGGGCGGCCGCCACCGCCAATCTCCCGATCTACAGCGACCCGGCGCTCTACATGCACGGCGACGACCTGACGGTCATCAGCAGCGGGCGGGCCGCCAAGATCAACGCGTACGACGGGGGCACCGGCGCGGAGCTCTGGTCCACCAACACACCCGGCGGCACGGATGCCAGTGTCACGATCGACCCGGCGAACGGCAACATCTACGTGGCGTGCGGCTTCAACGATATCTGGGCGGTGGGTCTGGACAAGGACGGCAACACACTGTGGACCGCTAACAAGGTATGGGACTATGTCAGCGGGACCAACAACCCCCAGCGCGCCCAGGCCGCCGGCTGCCTGAGCCACGACGGGGAGACGTACTACTTTCAGACCAACAGCGCTCAGGGCGACGGGCAGCTCTATGCGATCAACACCGCCGACGGGTCGCTCAAGTGGTCGTATGCCACGCAGAGCTTCGACTGGGTACAGCACTCGAGCTCGCCGATCGTGACGCCGAATGGGATCGTTGTTGTCGGCAACAACAAGGGCGACACGTTCTACGCGATCCAGGACGGCGGCGCCGGCAACCCGATTCTTCTGGACACGCTCGCCGTCAACCCGGACGGCAACGCGAGCGGCCGGGCCCATGCGAGCGTGTGCATCTCCGCTGATGGCTGGATGTACGTCGCCACGCGGCTCAACTGGACGAAGCCGGGCGACGACCCGAACCCCGACGGCACAGTGCAGTTCTTGTACAATGGGTTTCAGTTGACGCCCGTGCCCGAGCCGTCGGTGATGGCCCTGTTCGGCCTCGGCCTGCTGGCGCTGCTCAGGCTCCGCCGCAAGAAGTAGCCCGGCCCGCAGGACAACGATAGGCCCTCGGATACGGGCGCCGGCGTCGTCGTCGGCCTCGACCCCACCGAAGTCAGCTCCGACCTGACCACCCGATGGCAGGCTCCAAGGTCGTCGGGCCTCCCCACGTCGGTTCACCCAAGAATCGAGCTTGACAGCCCCTGTCAATATCAGATCATCACTCCCGTTTCCCACGACATCCTGACCGAGGAGGAACCGATGCCCCGAATCATGCTCCGGTATCTGTGCGTATTGCTGTGTCTCGTCGGCACACGGACTGCGCCGGTGCACGCCGGCGAGCCGGTGGACGCCGGTGAGCCGGTGGACGCCGGCGAATGGGAGGCGAAGTCACCCGATGGCACGCGTGTCCTCACCGTCTCCCTCACGGACAAGGGGCTCTTCTACCGCGCCCGGCTTGGCAACAAGGCCATTCTGCAGGAAGCGCCCCTCGGACTCCGCGTCTCCGGGGATTCCGGCGACTTCACCGGCGGGCTGGCCTTCGTCAAGACGGAGAGCCGAACGATCGATGAGACCTACCCGATGGTCTCAGGCAAGGCATCACGCCACGTCAACCGAGCGAACGAGACGGTCCTGACGTTCACGAACACGCAGGGCGCGCGCCTCGAGCTCCACGTGCGCGCATACGATGACGGCGTCGCCTACCGCTATTGCCTGCCCGGCGAGGGGGGCGTGGAGGTCGTGGCCGAACGCTCCGGCTTTCACGTCCCGAAGGATGCCCGCGGCTGGCTGCAGCGAGCGATCGCCAACTACGAGAACCCCTACCGGCCCTCGAAAGTGGCCGACGTCAAGGACGGCCGGTACGCCTTCCCCGCGCTCTTCGAACTCCCGAGCGGCGACTGGGTGCTCCTGACCGAGGCCGCCGTGTACGGTGATTCCTACGGCGCCAACCACCTCAGCGGGCCGACGCCGGACGGGCTGTTTTCCATTCGGTTCGCCGGGGGCACGTACACGGCCGATCGGCCGCTCTTCACCCCCTGGCGAGTCGCCATCGTCGGCACGCTCAAAGACATCGTGGAGTCAACGCTGGTCGAGAACCTGAACCCGCCGAGCGAGATCAAAGACCCCTCCTGGATACGACCCGGCAGGGTCGCGTGGTCGTGGTGGTCGGACGACAACAGCCCCCGAAGTCTTCGCATCCAGAAGCAGTACGTGGACTTCGCCGCTGAGATGGGCTGGGAGTACGTCCTTGTCGACCTCGGGTGGAACGCGGAGTGGCTCCCCGAGCTCGTCGAGTATGCCGGGGAGAAGAACGTGTCCATCCTGCTCTGGCACCACTGGGCCGGGCTCAGAGACGTCGAGGAGCAGCGCAAGAAGCTCGCGCTCTGGAAAAGCTGGGGCGTCGCGGGCATCAAGATTGACTTCATGGACTCGGACGCCCAGGACCGGATCCGGTTCTACGATTCGATCATCCAAACGGCGATGGCCAACAAACTCATGATCAACTTCCACGGCGCAACGATCCCCCGGGGCCGGCGGCGGCGCTGGCCCCATCTCATGACCATGGAGGGTGTGCAGGGCGCCGAGTATCACAAGTGGGACCACAAACCGGTGACGCCCGAGCACAACTGCACCCTCCCATATACGCGAAACGTCGTCGGCCCGATGGACTACACGCCGGTCACGCTCTCCGCCGTGCGCCGCACGACATCGCTGGCCCACGAGCTGGCGCTCGCCGTCGTGTACGAATCCGCCTGGCAGCATTTCGCCGATTCGCCGGCGTCGTACAGAAAACATCCGGCCGCCGTCGAGTTCCTCAAACTCGTTCCCACGGCATGGGACGAAACACACTTCCTTGCAGGGCGTCCCGGCGAACTCGCCTGCATCGCCCGGCGCAAGGGCGACGCATGGTTCCTCGGCGTCATCGCGGCCGGGAACGAACGCACCCTCGATCTGCCGCTCTCGTTTCTCGGCGACGGAACCTACGAGATGACGCTGTGCGAGGACGACGAAGCGGCGGAGCGGTTTCACGTCGAGGCGAGGAGCGTAACGCCCACGGACCGCCTGCAAGTTACACTCAAGACCAACGGCGGCCTCGCGGCACATTTCAAACCCAAATAGCGGACACGGCAATGTTTCGTCTCTGGATCCCCATCTGCCTGGCGACGATGACGACGATCGGCTCGCACGGTCATCACGCCGCGGCCGGGCCACCCGTGCTGCGTGGCCGCATCGTTGACGCGGACACGAAGAAGCCTCTGGCAGCGCGCGTGTACATCCTTGCGCACGACGGCAAGTGGTACTTCCCGAGGTCCGCCTCACCGGACGGATCGGCAGTCCCGTACTATCGCACCCACGGCCAGAGCGTGGAGGCGCACACCACCGTGTCGCCGCATCCGTTCGTCGCCGACGTGCCCAAGGGCACCTACCTCGTCACCGTCGAGCGGGGCAAGGAGTACCACCGCGTTGTACGGCCCGTCGAAATCAAGGACGCGGACATGGAGCTCACCATCGAGCTGACGCGCTGGGTTGATATGGCTGGGCGTGGCTGGTATTCCGGCGATACGCACGTGCATCGGACCGCCGACGAGCTTCGCAACGTGATGCTCGCCGAGGATGTCAATGTCACGTTCCCGCTCCAATCCTGGGTGACCGAGGCGTTCCGGGCCCCGGCCACGAATCCGTCCGACCG
>CAZJXV010000349.1:0-4021 GCA_964550015.1 uncultured Verrucomicrobiota bacterium | reverse complement strand
GCCTCACGCGATTCCCATCGCGCCCCACGCGATTCCTATCGCGCCTCACGCGATTCCCATCGCGCCTTCGGCGCTTCCTTCTTCGCCGAGGCTACGAAGGACAGGTCGGCGGGCGCAGGGGCACCCGCCCTACAGCCCTGCCGCTGCTGTTGGCCTTCATGATGTAGGGCGGGTGCCCCTGCGCCCGCCGCCGGATCAATCAGATGCGAACTTCTGCAAGCACGTACTAGGCTGTGTACGACAATAGGCTTTTCACTCGAAGACGGATGAGTGCGAGTTGGTGAAGTCCTGTTGAGCTGTTGCTCTTCTCGACGACAACGGGTATGAGCAGCAGCGGCAAGATCACGGAATGGACATTTCCGTGGTTCACCCAGCACGTGTGAACACGATTGTCGTACACAGCCTAGGCAAAAATAGGTGGCAGTCCCCATTTTTCCGTGCCGTGCGGGCTGTGAGAGATGCGGGCGATTTTTCTGCGCCGGGGCGTGTCGAATGTGTTTGGCCTGCAGGCGAAAACAGGTGGCAGTCCCCATTTTTCCCGCGCGGTGCTGGCTGTGAGCGATGCGGGTCAGCGGGTTAGCGGGTTAGCGGGTGCCGGGGGTTTTGTAGGTGGGCAGGTAGCGGTAGTAGACCTCGAGCATGAGGCAGCAGAGGGTGGTGGCGTAGACGGGCTTGTTCGAGGTGCCCTCGACGTGTTGTTTGCCTTCGAGGCTCTGGTCGGGGAAGCCCCAATGGCCGTCGTCGTGCTGCTCGCGCAGCAGCGTGGCGGTCATCTGCTTGTTCCAGCGGTGCCAGGCGGGGTTCTGGACGGGCTTGGGTGCGGCGTCGTGGAACTTGGCCTGGGTGATGTAGTACCAGGCGTAGAGGGGGGTGGACACCCACCCGCCCTTGGTTCTCGCCCAGTCAAAGGAGTAGCGCCTCATGGTGGTGAGCATCGAGCGGGCCTCGTTGCCCTGGCCGTCACCCAGGAATTGGATGCAGAGCGTGGCGATGCCGGTGAGCGCGTAGGCGTTGGACTTTTTCTCTGCGTCGTTGGCGCCCGGCACGTGGGGCGAGGTGTCCTGGTATCCGCTCCAGCCGGCGCCGACGTTGACCCGGCTCTTGATGTCGGCGAGGGCTTTTCGGCGCGCGTTCCTCAGCGCGCCGTTGGGGAAGCGGATGCCGGCGTACCAGGCGGCGGTGAGGGCCTGGATCTGCCAGCCGGAGACGGAGGTATCGCCGCCGGGCCAGTCGCCCTTGTAGTATTGGCGGCCAGTGCCGTACTCGGTGACCTGTATGCCGCCCTTGGTGTAGCCGTAGTACCAGCCGCCCTGGTCGGTTTGGCCGTAGAGGATGACCTCGACGGCTTTTTTGATGACGGGGCGGATGGCCTCGAGCTCGGTCATGGCGTAGGCCTCGGACAGTGCGTAGGTGGCGATGCCGTGCTGGTAGGCGAATCGGAAGTTGTGGGCGAGGAAGCCTTCCTCGTCCTGGTTGCCCATGAGCCATTCGAGGGCTCTGCGCACCGTGCGGCCGAACTCGACGGAGAGGTGGTCCTCGCCGTGGCCGAGGAAGCACAGCAGGGCAAAACCCGTCATGCAGGGTCGCAGGGGGGCCTCGCCCCAGGAGCCGTCGTCGTTCTGGTGTCGTTTGAGCCAGCGGAGGGCGCGCAGCACGGCGTCCTCGGTGCGGTCGCTGCCGCCGCCTTGTTCGAGTGCGAACTGGCGGTCGTAGCGCTGCTGGTAGCGGGGGTTTCGGGTGGTGCGCCGCTTCATGCGGATGCGCGGCTTGTCCTCGCGTTCGACCTTGTGGAAGGTGACGTCGGTCTCGGTCTTGTACTCGATGGACTCGCGCTTGACGGGGGTGTCGAGCTCTTCGAGTTCGGGTTCGATCTCCTCCTCCTCGATCTCGACTTCGTCCTTGAGCTCTTCGAGTTCGCGCATCTCGCGCAGGGTGGGCACGTAGCCGCCGGGTTTGCCGAACTCGATCGAGGAGGTGCCGGGGGTGCGTTTCCGCTCGCTGATGAAGACGGAGGTGAGGATGGTGAGGATGATCACGTGGGCGGTGACTGAAATGAGCGTGTACATGGGCCGGACGACGGCCTCGCGCGGCCGGTGCATGTCGGCCATGCGGAAGGCGTGCAGGAACACCCAGACTATGTACCCGTACAGGGCCAGGGTCAGGGGCCCGGCAATGAATACGAGCGGAAACCACAGCAGCGCTCCGAGGAACCCAAGGAACCCCCCGAAGCTGAGGAACACGATGGGGATGAGGATGCGCAGCGACATGAGGCCGTAGGCGCGCGAGTCCCCGAAGATCGCCAGCGCCACGTAGGAGGCAAGCGAGATCTGCACGGCGGACCAGATGATGTTGGGCACCGAGGAGGCGTCGCGGTCCGCGAGCGCGAGGAACAGGACGAGGACGCCGAAGGCCATGAGGGCGAAGAGCGCGGTGGCGGCGCCGAGGATGACGAAGTGCAGGTGGAGGTTGGGATGTTTGGTGGCGCATTTGGGGCACGTCCACGCGGTGGCGTCGCCGACGTGCTCGACGACGAAGACCTCGCCGCAGGTGGGGTTCTCGCAGTGGACCGTGTCGCGGTCCTCTCCTTGCTCTTGCTGCTGCCGGTCGGGCGATTCCCTGTAGAGGCGCTCGATGTCGTCCATTCAAGTCCCCACGGCGCGCGGGCGCCCTGATGTCGTTACCGTTCGGGTCGGTAGGTGGGCAGGTAGCGGTAGTACACCTCCAACATGAGGCACGACATGCATGTTGAGTAGATGGGGCGGTTCTTGCCTGTGAAGTTGCGGCTCTCGCGCTGGCCGCCGGCATTTTCGGGGTAGTCCCAGTGCCCGTCGGCCTGCTGGCGGGCGACGAGCATGTTGCTGAAGAGGGGGTTCCAGTATTTCCAGTACACGTTGCTCTTGGGGTTGGTGGTGGCGTGGTACATGGCCTGGGTGACGTAGTACCAGCCGTAGAACGGGCCGAAGGCGCCGCCGGTGGTTTTTTTCCAGTCGCAACTGTACTTGCGCATGAGGGTGAGGCCCCACTTGACTTCGGCCGAGCTGTGCTGGCCGAGGAACTGGAGGCAGAGGGTGCCGATGCCCGTGGTGCAGTAGTTGGAGGCCTTGTCGCGGTTGGGGCCGGTGCCCGTGTAGCCGCAGCCCTGCGCCTCGCTGAAGCGGCTCTTGATGTCGATGATGGCGCGCCGGCGGGCCTCGCGCAGCATGTTGTTGGAGTAGCGGATGCCGGAGTACCAGGCGGCGGTGATGGCCTGGATCTGCCAGCCGCACACGCTGGTATCGCCGCCGCGCCTGGGGGCGCCGTCGTTGCCGGTTTTGGCGTAGCCGTAGTACCAGCCGCCCTCGGGGGTCTGGCCCTCGCAGATGCGTCGGATGGCCTTGGCGACGACGGGCCGGAGGTCCTCGAGTCCGGTCATGGCGTAGGCCTCGGCCATGGCGTAGGAGGCGATGCCGTGCTGGTAGCCCCACCGGTGCTCCTGGGTGAAGTAGCCGTTTTCGTCCTGGCGGCCGACGAACCAGGCGATGGCGCGGCGCACGCAGTCGCCGAACTCGATGGAGAGGTGGTCCTCGCCGTGGCCGAGGAAGCACAGCAGGGCGAGGCCGGTCATACAGGCCTTGATGGGCGGCTCGCCCCAGGAGCCGTCCTCGTGCTGGTGGCGCTTGAGCCAGCGGAGCGCCTGGAGCACGGCCCACTCGGTCTTGTCGCTGCCGCCGCCGAGTTCGAGGGCGTACTGGCGGTCGTAGCGCTGTTGGTATCTGACGTTCTTGGTCGTGCGCTTCTTGGGCCGGACGCGCGGTTTCTCGTCCACCTCCGTCTTGAGGAACATGGTGGTGTTTTCGGTGATGTAGTCAATGTCCTCGCGGTGTTCGGGTGTCTCGAGCTCCTCGAGCTCGGGCTCGATTTCGTCCTCCTCGACTTCGATTTCCTCTTCGTCGATCTCCTCGAGTTCTTCGACCGCGCGCTGGGCGGGCACGTAGCCGCCGGGCTTGCCGAACTCGACGGACGAGGTGCCGGGGGTGCGCTG
>CAZJXV010000348.1:0-4026 GCA_964550015.1 uncultured Verrucomicrobiota bacterium | reverse complement strand
CAGCTCATGGAGGCCGCCCGCCGGCGCGGCGTCACGCGCTACCTCACCGTCGGCACCATCTGCTCGTATCCGAAACTCACCCCCGTGCCCTTCAAGGAGGAAGACCTCTGGAACGGCTACCCCGAGGAGACGAACGCCCCCTACGGCCTCGCCAAGAAGATGGCGCTCGTCCAGTCGGCCGCCTACCGCGCCCAGTACGGCTTCGACGCCGCGAACGTCCTCGTCGTCAACCTCTACGGCCCCGGCGACAACTTCGACCCCGCCTCCTCGCACGTCATCCCCGCCCTCATCAAAAAATGCGTGGACGCCGTCGAGGCGAACGAGGAGACCATCGTTGTCTGGGGCACGGGCAAGGCGACGCGCGAGTTCCTCTACGTCGAGGACGCCGCGCGCGGCATCGTGCTCGCCGCCGAAAAGCTCCACACCTCCGAGCCGGTCAACATCGGCGCCGGCTCGGAGATCTCGATCAAAAACCTCGCCGAACTCATCGCCCGGCTCACCGGCTTCAAGGGCACACTCGTCTGGGACACCACGAAACCCGACGGCCAGCCCCGCCGCTGCCTCGACACTTCGAAGGCCGAACGCCTCCTCGGCTTCAAGGCCACCACCCCGCTCGAAGAAGGCCTCGCCAAGACCATCGCCTGGTACCGCACCGCGCGCGCGAAGGGCTGAGATCGGACGGCGGGCCGAGGGCGACCCGCCCCACATCACGTGGACCCAACAGAAGCGGCAGCAGTTCACCCCGAGCTTGTCGAGGGGTTGTAGGGCGGGACCCCCTGGTCCCGCCGCAGCGCCGAAGGTGCAACTTCACACCTCCGGAAGTTCGTATCTATTCTTCCTCCATAACAACCCTGGCGTGCCCGTCCGCGTACCCGACGACTCGGGCCTTCCTCGAAAACTGCTCCCTTTCGCGGATCATCACGGCCGTACCGGAATCCTCAATGTCGCTGAGCTTGCCCGACAGCACCAGCTCGTAGTCCGTATGCTCGTCAATCGTCTCGGGCTTCTCGAGGTCAATGAGCTTGGCCTTCTTCTTATTCTTTGGATGAACGAACACCTCGGGCGAACTGATGTACTCCGGTGCAAGCTCGCTCAGCTTCGCCGGCAGCTCGTCCTCGTGATCCACCGCATACTCATGGATCGCCAGCGTAAGCTGCTTGACGTTGTTCAACGACGCTGTGGTCCGCGCCGCCTCGCGCGCCCGGGAGAGCGCCGGCACCACCAACCCCGCACTGAGGAGCACCCCCGGCCCTAACACCGCTTTCGAGGAGTGCGCTCGATAAGTGAACCCGCTCTCATCGCCCTTGACCACGAAGGCACCCCCGCTCAGTTGCTCACCGATCGCGCCAAGGTCTTTGATCAGGTCCGCCTGCTCACCTTCCGCAGCCGCTCGCGCCGCCAGAAGCGGGAAGGCGAACTCATAGATCCCCTTGAGGTCCACGTACATCGTCATCGCCCCGTCGGTCGGAAGGCCCTGCATCGCCGCGCGGAAGTCCTCTTTTGTCCCGATGTTCGTCTCCCCGGCGGCCGTGTCAATCACGCCCTGAACCACGGTCGGATAGGTCCCCACGACGAGAAAATCGTCCAGCACCGCCACGGCCGGCGTGATCGTCTGCGAGGCGAGCACCGTCGTGATTGCCACCCCGCCGTGCTGCGTGCTCGTCATCTTGACTGCCCCATCAGAAGACGTCTCGATGAGCTCAAGGACACGCGCCACGAACTTCTCGGCCGCCGCCTTGTCCTTGACCTCAATCAGCACCGCCGCCGGCGGGATGCCAAGCCCCCCGGGAACCTTCGCGCTCAGGACGATCTCGCCGCCGAAGGCCGCCAGGACCTCTTCCTCGAGCTTCATCCCAAGGAGCGCCTCGATCTGCTCGACGCCTTTGGTGAACTCGTCGAACTCAGTGCCCCCTGTCTTCTCGCTCACCGATTTCAGGCCCGCAGCAAGCTCTTTGTACAGTGCGCCCAACCCCTCGGACTTGAACTCCAACAGTGCTCCCGCATCTTCCGGAACGTACTTGATGCCCTTGAGCGGGCCACCCCCGCGCACAAGCGCCCCGAGCCAGCCGCTCGGCGGCCCGTCCGTCGAGACGCGCAGCGTCGTCGTGCCACCCTCGGGCCCGACCTGCATTCCATAACCTATCGCGCGCACTTGGCTCAGGCCGGACACCTCCATCCCAGCTGCGACTTCCTCATCCTCTCCCTCGCGCGCCTTCCCAAGAATCGCGCCGAGATCGAAATACGCCCGGACGTCCGCGTCGCCCAGCGCCCGCAGCACGTCCGCGTAAACCTCGTTTGCGCTCAGCCTCTTGCCCGCCGCGTCCACCTGTAGCGTCATGACTTCCTCAAGCGTCTCGACGCGCACCGAGGCCATGAGCACACCGTCCACGACACCGAAGATGATCGCCTGATCGGGAAGGTCCGGATCGGGGACGATCCTCGTAAAAGCCGCGCCGTGGCACGTCACCTTCTCCGGCTCACGCCCCTGTTCCTTCAACACCGGGTAGATTGTCTCCTCGAGGTACTTTTTCAGCGCCGCCTCGTTCCCGCTGACGTCGGCCAGCAGCACCAGCCTCGGCGCATCCTTGATGCCCTCCATGCTCGTGATGGCGAACGCCACCTCGCCGCTGAAAATCTCGCCGAGCGGCGCAACGCACTGCTGGTAGAACACCCGCATCTTCCCAAGCTCCTCGGGCGGCGTGAGCCGCTCGAAGAGCCGCAGCTCCTTAACAATCTTGTAGCCCGCCGTTTCCCTGATCTTCCCTAAAAATTCCGGCACGTCGCGCACCGAGACGTAGAGAAACGTGTCCTCAGGCAGCAGCGCGTCGAATGACTCGACCGCCGGCGCCGATCCAGCCACCGCCAGCGCAACCGCCACGCACACAACCGCCCACATCGCTTTCATGGCCCCGCTCCTTTCGGTCCAGCCTGATCCGTCTTCAGGAAGCGCGCAGCACAACCGCCGCGTCACTCACACTCGACCTCTTCGAGGTCTTCCTCCATCTCGTCCATATCCTCTTCATCGAGAAACTCTTCCTCAATGACAAAGTCCTCTGCCGCGCCCCTGTGCCTCCACGCCTGCATACTCACGATAAACCAGCCGGCACCGACGCCCGGCACCGAGATGATCATCGGCCCGAGTCCACCGTGCCGCGAGCTCGAGACAATCGTGACCCCCTTCTCATCCCCGACCACCTTCAGGCCGAAGCTTGACACGCACTCCCCCAGCGCTTCGAGCGCCTTGACGATGCTCGCCGGTGAGCCGGGCTCAGCCGGATCCCCCGGCTCCTGGGCGGCCAGCAGGGGGCGCCCGAAATCAAACAGGTGCTTCAGCGCTACGTACACCGTGATCGTCGCGTTACCCGGGAGGCTCTCGACGTAGCGTCGGTAGTCTGCGTTTTCAGCAAGGCTCTTGCCGCCCGCGGCCGTGTCAATCACCTTCTTCACTGCGGCTGCGCTTGTCCCGACGATCAGGAAATCGCCCACCACGGCCACGGCCAGCGTGACCGTCGGCGTTACGGCGATCGTCGTAATCTCGATCTCCTTATGCTTGACCGTCATCCGGGCCATCTCCCTGCCAGCCAAGTTGTTGAGCACGCCGGGGAGCTGCGCCACGAGCTTTTTCACCGCCGCCTCGTCCTTGATCTCGATCATCGCCACGGCCGGCGGGATCGCCAGCGCCTCGGGCACCCAGCCGGCGACCGCCGCCTCGCCGCCAAACGCAGGGAGGATCTCCTTCTCGACGCTCAGGTCCAGCTCTTGCTCGACCCAGGCAATCGCTCCCTTGAAACCGTCCTCAGCCTCCGACCACGCCGTAGCCTCGTCGTACGCCTGGAGCACGCCCAGCGCGTCCCTGTAGAGCTGGACGAAGTTCCCAAAGCTGAAGCCCACAAAGCAGCCCGCGTCTTCTGGAACATACTTGACGCTCCTGAGCGGCGGCGCCGTCCGCGCCAGCACGCCGAACACGTCACGTGTCGGGCCTTCGCAGCACACCCGGATCGTCGTCGTGCCCCCATCAGGCCCCAG
>CAZJXV010000347.1:0-4036 GCA_964550015.1 uncultured Verrucomicrobiota bacterium | reverse complement strand
GAGGCGCTCATCGTCGCCGTGCTCGGCCACGCCATCTTCTTCAGCGTCTTCACCGTCAAGGAGACCAAGGCGGGCCAGGGGCCGCGGCGCGCGCCGGAGGTGCTCACCATCGCGCCGTTCCACGGCGTGGACGTCCTCGGGAGCCGCGCCACGCCAAACCCCACGCTCACCGACGCGGATCTGCTCGCCCAGGTCGAGCTCGAACGCCGCACCACCGCGCCGAAGCTCGACCTCGACCGCACGACCCTCGTCTGGGAGGACGAGCCGCAGCTCGCCGCTCCCGCGCCGCCGACGGTCGGGCCCGCAACCTGGGGCTTCGCCAAGGAGCCCGCGCGGCTCAGCGACGAGTTCCCCGCCGACTACGACGCCGCCCCCTCGCTCGCCGCGGTGCGCGATGCCCTGCGCGGCGCCGGCGGCGAGGGCTTCCAGCCGAAGATCCCCTTTACCGTCGCGTTGAAAAAACTCCCCGGCGCCGGCGCGCGGATGGTCCGGCCCGAGGAGGCCGTCGGCGAGGACGTGCAGTTCGTCACAGGAGAGATCCGCATTGACGGCACAAGCGGCAAGATCCGTCTCATGCTCAAGCCCTCGGGCGACCCGGAGATTGACGCGGCACTCATGAGCCGGATGCGCCGCTGGCAGTTCGACCTCCAGCGCACCGACGAGGGCTACCAGCTGCGCGGCCGGCTCCCCGTGCCGGTCTCGATGCGCACAGGCGGGCCCGGCCGGCGGCCGCCCTCGGCGGATGAAGTGCTCGACGAACAACCCGAAGGGAGTGGTGGCACGTCATGATCCCGCTCAGCGTCGGCGAGATTTTCTTCCTCTACCTCTTCCTTTTTCTGGCGGTGCTCTTCGTCGTCTGGATGAGCTTCGAGCACGTCCACCGCTCCAAACACTACGAGCCCCCCGTGAGGAAGGGCTTCCGCTGCCCCATCTGCACCTACACCTACACCGCCGACCGCGACGAGCCGGTCCACCGCTGCCCGCGCTGCGGCAGCCTCCAGGACTAGCCCGGACTTCTCACAAGCCGAGCACGCGACGGCGCACAGCGCGAGGGGAATGCGTCTCCAAGAAGCTGTTGTGCCGCTGACTGTAGGTGGTCTCATCGAAACACGGTGCCACATAAGGCCTTAGGGATTCCGGCCTTCGCGCAAGCACCCGAGTCGGCTTGAGTTGAGGCCGATGCATGAGTCCAAGCCCCGTCAGGGGCGTTTGAGGGTAGCCACGGGCGCACGCCCTGCGCAGCCTCAGCGAAGCAGGGCCAGCCCGTGGGAAGCGAAGCCGAAAAACACCCCGAGCCCCGTCAGGGGCGATTGAGAACGCATGCGGTCCAAGTTCAATCGCCCCTGACGGGGCTCGGGTCTTGTTGGGCGCCCTGAGTCCACGGGCTGGCCCGCCTCTGGCGGGCTGGCGCCCGTGGCTACTCCCAATCGCCGCAAGGCGGCTCCTTGGGGAAGACCACGGGTCGCATTGGCTGTGAGAAATGCAGACTAGCCGCGCCGTTTTCTCGCGCGCATTGTGCTTGACGCCGCCCGGCCGGGCCGTTACGCTGCCGCAAGCGCAGTTCTGCGTGACCTGAGGCGAAACGGTTTCCTGCCATTGTCTCAAGGAGGAACGACTCTATGGGCATGTGGGTCGGACGGGGCCGCAAGGCCCGCCGCTGCTACGGCTTCGACGAGATCGCGCTCGTGCCGGGCGACGTGACGATCAACCCGGACGAGGTGGACTGCTCCTGGACGATTAAAGACCTCACCTTCCAGGTGCCGATCCTGGCCGCGGCGATGGACGGGGTGGTGGACGTCACGTTCGCCGTCGAGATGGGCCGCCTCGGCGGCATCGCGGTCTTGAACCTCGAGGGGGTGCAAACCCGCTACAAGGACCCCGAGGCCGTGCTCGAGCGGATCGCCAAGGCCTCGCCCCAGAAGGCGACCGAGCTCGTCCAGGGCATCTACCGCGAGCCGATCGACGAGTCGCTCATCGCCACGCGCGTCGAGCAAATCAAGAAGGGAGGCGCGCCGGCGATCGTCTCAGCCATCCCGCAGCGGGCCGAGCACTTCGGCAAGATCGCCGAGGCGGCCGGAGCCGACATGTTCGTCGTGCAGTCCACGGTCACCACCGTCAAGCACGTCTCGAACGCGTATAAGACGCTCGACTTCGAAAAATTCTGCAAGGCGATGAAGATCCCCGTCATCGTCGGCAACACCTGCAGCTACTCGACCGCGCTCCAGCTTATGGAGACCGGCATTGACGGCCTGCTCGTCGGCATCGGCCCGGGCGCCGCCTGCACGACACGCGGCGTGCTCGGCATCGGCGTGCCGCAGGTGACCGCGACGTGCGACTGCGCCGCCGCGCGTGACGCCTACTTCCTCAGGACCCGCCGCTACGTGCCGATCATCACCGACGGCGGCATGCGCACCGGCGGCGACGTGTGCAAGGCCTTTGCCTGCGGCGCCGACGCCGTCATGGTCGGCTCGGCCTTCGCCGCCGCCAAAGAGGCGCCCGGCGGCGGCTACCACTGGGGCATGGCGACGCCGCACCAGAACCTGCCGCGCGGCACGCGCATCCACGTCGGCACCACCGGCACGCTCGAGCAGATCCTCTTCGGGCCCGCGATCCTCGACGACGGCTCGCAGAACCTCATGGGCGCGCTCAAGACCTCGATGGGCAACCTCGGCGCGGCGACCATCCGCGACATGCACGGCGTCGAGCTTATCATCGCCCCGGCAATCAAGACCGAGGGGAAGGTCTTCCAAAAGGCACAGCACGTCGGCATGGGCAAGTGAGAACTTGTGTCCGTGCCACTGGGAGGTACGACGAATGCGTAGGACCATCGTTCGTCCAGAAAGAAAACTCTATTTCAAGCCGTGGTGTTCGTGGCTCGCTCTGCTCGGATTGGCACTCCTTGTCGGCGGGTGCAGAGATGGGGAAAGCGGCCCGGGCACTTCGGATGATGCCGATGCGGCAACGCCCCAAGAGACGCGTCAGGAAGAGGCGGCTAATCTGTTGAGCGCCGACGACGCACGAGCTGCGCTCGTTCGGCTGGTTGCCTCTCTCGACGACAGTCCTCCTCTGAGCGCG
This sequence comes from uncultured Verrucomicrobiota bacterium, assembly GCA_964550015.1. GTDB lineage: Bacteria > Auribacterota > JABMQX01 > JAFGEW01 > JAFGEW01 > CAZJXV01. Next base: position 961 of record CAZJXV010000347.1, on the reverse strand, counting down.
AAAGCTACTTCGCCCGATGACGGGGAGACACTTATGGTAGGCGACGAGGTTGCCGCCTTCGGGTTCTGGTTGTCCGACCTCAAACAGGGCACGTTCTACTCGCCGCTCGTGACCGACGACTCGGGCAAGCGCTACTACGAGGGCACGTTTCGCCAAATGGACGACGGCACATGGGAGGCCGTCCTCGGCGATACACCAGGGAAAGAGGACCGCGACTCGACGGCTCACCTCGACTTGCCGGCTGACATCCGTCTCACTCCCAGCGAGGCACGGATGGCGCTGATCGAGATGTCCGAAACCGAGGGGCTTTTCTGGTTTGTAAGGCAGGACATGCTCTGGGCGCTTCTGAACTTGAAGAGACTCCAGGCCAGGCCCTGGGACCCGGACCCGGAGAACAAGTACGAGATCAACATCGGGTGGTGGTGGTGCAACTTGAAGGACCCCGCCTTCAATATGACCATCGACCGTTCCTACGCAGTCCACGAGTACTACGGCCGCTTCGTGCAAACCGAGGCGGGCGAATGGAAGGCTGAGGAACCGGACTGGACGGAACTCCTGGAGGCCGACTAGCCCCGCGACAGGAGCCCTGTCGCCGACGTCGCCCCATGCAAAACGGGCGACACGACCTGCCCTGACGTAACTGGCCGATACCGGCGGGCCGAGGGCGACCCGCCCTACATCTGGCCCAGCGACGTCTTTAATCAAACCAGATATGTATCGGTTCCGTTGCTTCGCCAATAAAAGCGTGGAGAAATTGTAGGGCGGGTCGCCCTCGGCCCGCCGTCCTTTCCTTTGCGGCTTTGCGTGAGGTCCGTTCTTTGGTATCGTGTAGGCACATCCCAACCCGACAAACTGAACCATGGCGGACGAGCGGACATTTGAGATTCAGACCGAGGGCGTTGACGTGGACGAGGTCATGCGCCTCGTGCGCGAGCGCGTCGAGAAGAAGCGCGCCGCCGGC
>CAZJXV010000346.1:0-4045 GCA_964550015.1 uncultured Verrucomicrobiota bacterium | reverse complement strand
TGGTCACCTGCTCGACTGTTCCACTGCTCTACCAGCTTTCGCCGACGGCGAAAGCTGGTCGGGGTGAGTGGACTCGAACCACCGGCCCCTGCCTCCCGAAGGCAGTGCTCTAAACCAACTGAGCTACACCCCGATCGCATTCATGGGGTCACGGCGCGCATCACGCGACGCCGCACGGCCCTGCGCATGCCCGCATGGGCCATCCTGTCTAGTGTATCGGCCGCGCCCTGTCAACCTTGAAACGTTTCGGACGAACCGCGTGCCGCCCCGGAACTTCTGGAGACGCGGCACCCCCTCCCGGCCCACGCAGGCACCCTCTGGCCCGCGCTCGCACCCCGCCCCTGCGGGGCCGCCGCCGAAAGCCCGGATCACGTCACCAGCGTATGCTTGCGCGTATCGAAGGGGTTGTTCTTGTCCTGCGGGTACGGCTCCGGCACCTTGGCCAGCAGCTTCTGGAGCGACTTGGTCGTCTGCGCTGCAAGCTCCAGGGGTGTCGGGTACGCGGACGCGATGGGCATCTTGCAGTTGTGGCACGTCGCCTGGGTTGGCTCCAGAGCCTCGCCGCAATATGGGCACTCTTTCATGATCGTCGCCCCCCGAGTCAATTCACGCGGGGCACATGCCCTGCAGGTCGCCCGCAGCCTACCGCTGCCCCACGCACGAGTCAAGCATTTTTTGCCGCCGCCCGATTGACGCGCCCCTCCCCTTTCGATATGCTAACATCCGAACCGATGAAATGATTCCAGGGAGGACTGCCCGATGCTTGATATTCACACGATGCTGGCCGACATGGTGACCCGCGGCGCGTCCGACCTCCACCTGAAGGTCGGCAACCATCCCTACTTCCGCATCGACAGCGTGCTCACGCCCACCGAGTACGAGATCGTCACCACCGAGGACACCAAGCGTATCGCCAACTCGCTCATGACCGACATGCGCCGGGCGAAATTCGAGGAGGTCGGCGAGGTCGACTTCGCCTACGAGTACGCCGGCGTCGGGCGCTTCCGCACCAACGTCTTCCGCCAGCGCGGGTCCGTGGGCATCGTGATGCGCATGGTCAAGATGCAGATCCCCGGCTTCGAGGAGCTCGGGCTGCCCCCACAGCTCGGCACCATCGCCCTGAGCGAGCGCGGCATCATCCTGATGACCGGCACCACCAGTTGCGGCAAGTCCACCACGCTGGCGGCAATGATTGACTGGATCAACCAGAAGCGCAAAAAGCACATCATGACGATCGAGGACCCCATCGAGTACCTGCACCGCGACAAAAGCTGCCTCATCAATCAGCGCGAGGTCGCCCTCGACACCGAGTCGTTCCACCGCGCCCTCAAGCACGTCATGCGCCAGGACCCGGACGTAATCGTCATCGGCGAGATGCGCGACGCCGAAAGCTTCATGGGCGCGCTCGCCGCGTCCGACACCGGCCACCTCGTCTTCTCCACCCTGCACACCACCAACGCCTCCCAGGCCATCGGGCGCATCCTCGACTTCTTCCAGGAACACGAGCGCGAACAGGTACGCCTGCAGCTCTCGTCGAACCTGCGCGCCGTCGTCTGCCAGCGCCTCATCCCGAAGGCCGTCGGCATGGGCGTCACGCCCGCCGTCGAGATCATGGTCGGCTCACTCACCGTCCAGAAAATGATCTACGAAAACAAACTCGACAAGCTGCCCGCAGCGATCGAAACCGGCGTGGACGACGGCATGCAGACCTTCAACCAGGCGCTCCTGAAGCTCTACAACGAGAAAACCATCACCCGCGAGGCCGCGCTCGAATACTCGTCCAACCCCGAGGCCCTCAAGATGAACATGCAGGGCATCTTCCTCGACGAGGCACGGCGCATCCTCGCCACCTAGCCCGGCCGCGCCGACACCACGATGCCGCCGCACGCCGCGCCACGAGTCGCCGACACGCGAGTCGCCGACCTGCACCTGCACACCACCGCCTCCGACGGCCGCCTCCCGCCGGGCGACGTCGTCCGGGCGATGGCCCGCCTCGGCTTCGCCGCCGTCGCCATCGCCGACCACGACGAGGTCAGCGGCATCCCCGAGGCGCTCGAGGCCGGCCGCGCCTGCGGCGTCGAGATCGTCCCCGCCGTCGAGCTCAGCACCACGGTCGCCGACAAGGAAGTGCACATCCTCGGCTACCACCTCGACTGGCACGCCCCCGCCCTCCACGACGTGCTCACCGCCTGCCGCGACCACCGCGACCGCCGCATGGTCACCATGGTCGAGAAACTCGACGAGCTCGGCGTGCCCGTGGACCTCGCCCGCGTCCAGGAGCTCGCCGGCGACGGCGCCATCGGCCGGCCCCACCTCGCCCAGGCACTCGTCGAGACCGGCCACGTCCAGAGCGTGGACCAGGCCTTCGACCACTACCTGGCCACCGGCCGGCCCGCCTACGCGGAAAAGTGGAAACTGTCGCCCGCCGAGGCCTGCACCCTCATCCGCCGCGTCGGCGGCGTCCCCGTGCTCGCCCACCCGATGCTGCTCAAAGACGACACCCTCATCCCGCCCCTCATCGCCGACGGCGTCCTCGGCCTCGAGGCCTACTACTCCTTCGTCCCCGTCGAGACCACCCAGCACTACATCCGCATGGCCGAAGCCGCGGGCCTGCTCGTCACCGGCGGCTCCGACTGCCACCAGATACCCGAAAAACCCCTCATGGGCCGCGTCCGGCTGCCCTACCAGCGCGTCGAGGCCCTCCGCGCCCGCTGGCAAGCCCTCCGCAACGCATAGTCCGTCTTTCTTCTTACGAACAGATCGCACCCGCCTGCCCGAAAAAATAGGGGCTGGCACCCATTTCCTCCTCTGTTGCCCTGGCAAATGCCTCTACCTGCGGGGAAATGGGTGCCTGTCCCTGTTTTTTGCCGCGTGCCGCGAAGCGGTGAGAAATCCGCGACAGCACCCCTTGTGCTGCGCCCACCCGTGAAGTATCCTTCCCTCAAGGAGGCCACTCGCAGCTGAAATCATGCCGGATCCGACGGGACAGCCTGTGAACGCTCAACGCAGCAGCGCGCGCCTCGCGAGCGCTGCCGCCATGGAGGAAGCGCCGCCATGAAGTGCCCGTTCTGCAAAACGCCCGACTCCAAGGTCGTGGACTCGCGCAGCTCCGGCGAAGGCTTCGTCATCCGCCGCCGCCGCCAATGCGACCGCTGCGGCGCCCGCTTCACCACCTACGAGCGCGTCGAGCACGCCCCCCTGCGCGTCATCAAGCGCGACGGCCGCCGCGAGGAATTCGACCGCGACAAGCTGCGCCGCTCCCTCGAGGTCGCCTGCCGCAAGCGCCCCGTCCCCACCGAGGCGATCGAGACCGCCCTCGCCGCCATCGAGGACGAGGTCGCCGGCATGCTCCGGCGCGAGATCGAAGCGAGCACCCTCGGCGAGATCGTCATGCGCGAGCTCCGAAAGCTCGACGAGGTCGCCTACGTCCGGTTCGCCTCCGTGTACCGCGCCTTCGACGACGTCGGCGAATTCGCCGACGAGGCCAAGCGCGTCGAGACCGTCCGCCGCGACGACGCCATCCGCCGCCGCACCGACGACCTCTTCGAGGAGAAGTAAGATGAGGACAGCGCACCTCCTGAAAAAGTGCCCTCTCCCCTCTTCGGCGGCCGCCCTGAGCGGAACCATAAGGCTTGCCCCGAAGGGGCTTGATAGAAAAAGCCCAGGGCAAGCGTCCTCCCGAGCTCCTCGAGGCAGGACACGCCGCCCTGGGTCAGCCGACGCCCGAAAACAACATCATAGCCTGAAGGGCTTGCATAGACGCCTTTCCAGACAGGCCCACAGTCACCTATTTCTCGAGGGCTCAGGCCCGGAAGGGACTGCACAACAGCGGGGAATAGGTGATTGTCCCCATGTGTCCAGGTGACCCATGAAGCACGCAGCCAAATACGGCGTCGTCCTCGACGAGGAGCGCATCCAGTGCCGCCTCTGCCCCAAGCGGTGCACGCTCCGCGAGGGCCAGACCGGCTTCTGCGGCACGCGGGTCAACGAAGGCGGCCGCCTCTACACGCTCATCTACGCCGAGGTCACCGGCTGCAGCATGGAC
>CAZJXV010000345.1:0-4054 GCA_964550015.1 uncultured Verrucomicrobiota bacterium | reverse complement strand
GCCGGCTGTCCGGCGGGCATCTTGCCCGCCATCCCCTGACCTGAGCCACGCCGAAGGTTGCCCGATCCGCGACTTCCAGGATGGAAGCCGCCTAGCCTGGATTTCTCACGCCAGCGCGCGCGTCCGGCCATGGTATGAACCGCCCTGCGGTGACTGGCAGTAGCCTCGGGCGCCAGCCCGTGGGGGCGGCAACCCGACGAGAACAGAGCCCCGCCAGGGGCGATTGAGGCCTTGCCGACCGCGTTCACTCGCCCCTGACGGGGCTCTGATTGTTTGCGCCCGCCGCCAACCACGGGCTGGCGCCCGAGGCTACTGCCACACGCCCCTGACGGGGCTTGGGAACGCCCTATGGGGCAATAGAATATGCCATGCGCGACGACCGCGCCACCGAGCGGCTGTGAGAAATCCGGGCTAGCGGGCCGTGGTGAAAGTGCTGAATGACAATGAGCGGAGTCCCCGCAGGGGACGCCATGTTGTAGCCACAGGCGTCAGCCTGTGGGAAGCGACGGCAACGCGGACGAAGCCCCCGCAGGGGGCGGCATCCGGTCTTGTCTCGTCGAGGGTTTCATCTCCCGCCCCCTGGGGGGGCTCTTTCCATCCACGTCTTCATGATCCACGGGCTTGCCCGCCGGCGGCCGGCTCACGCCCGAGGCTACATCATGCTGCCCGCGGCTCGACTGAGCTCGCCGAAGTCTGCGCGGGCTCGGCTCCGGCTGTGCGCGACTTCCACCACGGCCTGCTAGCCCATTTCCCTTTCAAGCGGTGGGGCCGCTCTGGTATCCTCGCCTTGAGACCGCTCAAGAGCCAGGAGGCTGCCATGGCCGGCCCGCCCGGCGGCAAGACCGTCACCATCGCCAACCAGAAGGGCGGCGTGGGCAAGACCACCACCTCCGTCAACCTCGCCGCGTGCCTCGCGCGCGAGGGCCTCCGCGTGCTGCTCATCGACTTCGACGCCCAGGCCAACGCCACCAGCGGCCTCGGCAAAAAAGACGACGTGACCGAGCGCAACATCTACCGCGCCCTTGTGGGCGAGACCGACATCAACGAGTGCGTCCTCGACACCGGCTTCCCCAACCTGTGGCTCATCGGCTCGACACCCGACCTCGCCGGCGCCGAGGTCGAACTGGCCGGCAAGCCGGGCCGCTACACGCTGCTGCGCGACACCCTCGCCCGCCTCGACACCGCGTACGACTTCACCTTCATAGACTGCCCGCCCGCGCTGAGCCTGCTCACCGTCAACGCGCTGTGCGCCGCCTCGAGCGTGCTCATCCCCGTCCAGTGCGAGTACTACGCCCTCGAGGGCCTCAGCCAGCTCATCCGCACCCTCAACCTGGTCCACAAGAAGGTCAACGCCCGGCTCGTCATCGAGGGCTTCCTGCTCACCATGGCCGACGCCCGCACCAACCTGAGCCAGCAGGTCGCCGGCGAGGTCCGAGGCTACTTCAAGCAAAAAGTCTACGAGACCGTCATCCCCCGCAACGTCCGCCTGAGCGAAGCCCCCGGATTCGGCAAGCCCGTGCTCGACTACGACCCCCACTCCGCCGGCGCCGCCTCCTACCGTGCGCTGGCCGCCGAGTTCCTCCACCACCAGAACCACACCCCACCCGTCGCGCCGCCCGCCCTTCCATGAGCGGCCGGCCCCCCCTCCCTAACGCCCTCAGCCCCAGCAGGATATAACCTCGCGCCGAAGCGACCCCCGGCGCCGCCCCCGCGGATGGTGAAAACAGGTAAACTCCAGCCGCGCAATGCCGAAGATTCCTATGATGGCCCGCGCATCCCTGTGGCCCCCTGAGGCGCCGGGGTCGCGCCCTGCGTACGAGGAGAGGAGCCCATGACGGTCGCTACGCACAGGATTGACAAGCACCTTCTCGAATCGGGCCTCGTCACCGCGCCACAACTCGAAGAGGCCCGGCTCTCGGCCGTGGGCAGCAAGCGGCCCATGCTTGACGAGCTCATCGAGCTCGGCTACCTCACCGACGAGCAGCTCGTCGAGGCCTTCCGCGCCGCCGACCCCGCCATCGAGCTCGTGGAACTCAAGACCACCGAAGTGGACGAGCCGCTCATCGCCCGCATCCCCTACGCGCTCACCCAGCGCTACACGGCCATGCCGATCGAGGTCCGCGACGGCGAGCTCGTCGTCGCCATGGCCAACCCCTGGGACGTCGTCGCCGCCGACGACTTCGCCCTCGCCGCCGACGAGCCCATCCACCCCGTGCTCGCAAACCGCGCCGAGGTGCTCGACGCCATCGAGCGGCACTACAACCTCGACGGCTCCGTCTACGATCTGTGCAAGAACCTCGCGGTCGACGAGAACCTCGAGTTCACCCTGGGCGACACCGATGACGCCCGCGCCATTGCCGAGCTTCGGGCCGACGCCGACGCCGCGCCCGTGATCCGGCTCGTCAACGTCGTCGTCTCGGACGCGCTCAAAGCGGGCGCCTCCGACATCCATATCGAGCCCACCAGCGAGCACCTCCTCGTCCGCTACCGCGTCGACGGTGTCCTGCGCACCGTGCTCGAGCTGCCGACCAAGCTCACCCCCGCAGTGATCTCGCGCGTCAAGATCCTCTCCAACATGGACATCGCCGAGCGCCGCAAGCCCCAGGACGGCCGGATCAAGGTCAACTGGAAAGACCAGGAAGTGGACATCCGCGTCTCCGTCGTCCCCACCTACACCGGCGAAAAGGCCGCCCTGCGCTTGCTCACCTTCGCCGGGGCCGAACTCTCCCTCGACACGGTCGGCATGGCCCCGCGCGAGCTGGCCCTCTACCGCGAAATGCTCTCCCGCCCCCAGGGGCTGCTGTTAGTGACCGGCCCGACCGGCTCGGGCAAAACCTCGACGATCTACGCCTCGCTGCTCGCGCTCAACGACGGCGTCCGCAACATCACCACGGTCGAGGACCCGGTCGAGTACCAGCTCGACGGCATCAACCAGATCCAGATCAACGAACCGGCCGGCGTCACGATCCCCTCCACGCTGCGCTCCGTCCTGCGCCAGGACCCCAACGTCATCTTCGTCGGCGAGATCCGCGACACCGAGACCGCCAAGATCGCCTTCCAGTCGGCGCAGACCGGCCACCTTGTCCTGAGCACCCTGCACACCAACAGCGCAGTGGCCTCCTACACCAGGTTGCTCGACCTCGGCGTCGAGTCCTTTCTAATGGCTTCATCCATGCTCGGCATCGTCGCCCAGCGGCTCGTGCGAAAGGTCTGCACCCAGTGCAAGACCACCAGCCGACCGAATCCCGGCGAGATCGAGCGGTCCGGCCTCCAGCTCCCGCCCGGCACCACGCTCGCGCACGGCGAGGGCTGCGGCGACTGCGGCTACACGGGCTACCGCGGCCGCAAGGCGATCTTCGAGATCGTCTACTTCAGCCCCCAACTCAAGAAACTCGCCAACCAGGAACGGCCCGAGGCCGAACTCCTCGAAGCGGCCAAGGGCGAGGGTATGAAAAGCCTCGCCGAGTTGGCCGCCGAACTGGTGCTCGCCGGCGAGACGACCCTCGAGGAGGCCCTGGCCACCTGCCCGGCCGAACTCGGCGGGGAGACGCCGCCGCCCGCAGCGCCAACGGCCCCCGGACCCGCGGCGGCCGCCGAGCCCGCCGCGGCCGCCGAGCCCGCCGCCGCCCAGACCGCAGCGCCCGTCGCCAAACCCGCGGCCCCCGCCCGGCCCGAACCGAAGCAAGCGCAGCCCGCCGTGCTGATCGTAGACGACGACCCGGCAATACGCCTGCTTTTCGAACGCACGGTCGCCCAGGAGGGCGCCGACGTTCACATCGCCACCAACGGCGAGGAGGGCCTCCGCCTCGCACACCAACTGCGGCCCGACGTGATCGTGCTCGACGTGATGATGCCCGTGCTCGACGGCATCGAGACCTGCCGCCGCCTCAAGAGCAGCATCGAGACCGCCAACATCCCCGTCATCATGGCCACGGCCAGGTCGCGTGACGAAGACGAAATCCAGGGACTCGAAGCGGGCGCCGACGACTACCTGGTCAAACCCGTCCTGCCCGCGAAACTCCGGCTCCACGTGGCCAAGTACCTCGGCCGAAAA
>CAZJXV010000344.1:0-4080 GCA_964550015.1 uncultured Verrucomicrobiota bacterium | reverse complement strand
GCTCGCGCCGGGCGACTCGCCGTAGGGGGGAATCCGAGGACGAGGGCTGCGGGCGATGCGCGTTCAGCGATGGCTTCGCGACAATTTCTTTGCCGGGCTGGCCGTGGTGCTGCCGGTGGTGCTGTCGATCTTCCTGTTCGTCTGGGTCCTCGGCCGGGTTACCGGCGGCATCTTCAACTGGGTGGTCGAGCACACGAATCTGGAGCAAGGCTGGCCCAAGGGCACCGTACCCAGAGAAGTAAAACTCTTCGTCCAGGTCCTGATCCTGCTTGTCATGATCGTGGCGACTATGTTCATCGGGTGGCTGGCGCGCAATATCATCGGTAAGCACTTCATCAAGTTCGGTGACATGCTGCTGGAGCGTATCCCGCTGTTCAACCGCATCTACGTCACTTTGCGCCAGATCAGCCGCTCGGTGTTGAGCGAGAAGAGCGAGATGTTTTCGGCCGTGGTGCTCATCGAATTCCCTCGGCCGGGCATTCGCTCGCTGGCGTTCATTACCTCGCGCACGACGGGTGAGATCCAGGACAAGACCGAGGGGGAGGTGTACACGATTTTCGTGCCGACCTCGCCGAACCCGACGAGCGGGTTCATGATCGTGGCGACGGAGGACGAGTTCGAGCGGCTCGACATGAGCGTCGAGGAAGGGATGAAGATGGTGATCTCCGGCGGGGCCGTGTTGCCGGAGCGGCGCACGCAGATTTTCTCTCACCTCCGGCGCGGACCGAAACAGGAGCCGCAGGCGGCCCCGGACGAGGAGACGCAGCCGGTATGACCATCCGGGCCCGCCCCATCCCGGCGCGGTCTTGAGGGGATGTGCGCGTGAGCACCCGCTTCGTGACGACGCCCGCGGTGATTCTCAGGGTGGGCGACTACTCGGAGACGAGCCGGCTGGTGACGGCGTTCAGTCGCGATCTGGGCAAGGTGCGGCTGCTGGCCAAGGGCGCCAAGCGCGGCAAGAGCCCGTTCGCGGGTCTGGTCGAGCCGCTCAGCCACGTCGAGCTGGTGTTCATCCCCGGCCGGAGCGGGTTGCACACGCTGAAGGAGTGCGCGGCGCTCGGGGGGGCCTCGGGGCTGCGCGGGGACCTGGGGCGGCTCTCGGCGGCGCTGTTCGCGCTGGCTTTGGTTGACGAGACGCAGGTTGACGAGGACCCGCAGCCGGAGGTGTACAAGCTGCTGGTGCGGGTGTTGGGGCAGCTCGAGGCGACTGCGAACGCCGGTGCGGTGCTGTTTGCCTATCAGCTCCGGCTCATCGCGCTGAGCGGCTACGAGCTGGAGTTGGCGCGGTGCGTGGCCGATGGGGCGCCGCTGAAGGGCGGGGCGCTGTTCTCGCCCACGCACAAGGGGTTTTTGTGCGGGTCGTGCGGCCGCGGGCTGACGGGCCGCCGGGTGTCGCCCGGCGCGTTCAGCGTGCTCAAGCGCCTCGATGAGACGCCGCTCGAGCGCGTGGGCCGGGTGCGGCTCTCGCCGGCGCAGACGACCGAGCTCGCCCGCCTTTTCGACCTGGTGCTCGAGACGTTTCTGGAGAAGAGGCTCGCGGTGACGGGCATCATCCGGAAGCTGGCGGGGCCGCAGGGGTGAGCATGCGGCGCGCGCGCGAGCCGTCGAGGTCCGAGCTGCTCACGTCCGAGCGGGGCGAGGTGCGCTCGGCGTTCGGGCGGCTGAGTGCGGCCCTTGTTTTTCCCAACACGTACTCCGTCGGGATGAGCAACCTGGCGGTCCACGCGCTCTACCGCGCGATCAACGCGCACCCGGCGTTCTGGTGCGACCGCGTCTTCGTGTGGGCAGACGGCGCGGCGCGGGCGCTCGAGACCGGCCGGCCGCCGGCGGACTTCGATGTCGTCGCGCTCTCGGTCTCGTACGAGCTCGACGAGCTGAACGCGGTCGAGCTGCTGCGCCGGGCGGGCATCCCGCTGCGGGCCGAGGCGCGCGGCGAGCGGGGTCCGCTGGTGGTGTGCGGGGGCGTGGCGGCGACGCTGAATCCGGAGCCGCTGGCGCCGTTCGTGGACGTGTTCCTGCTCGGAGAGGTCGAGGAGACGCTGCCGGCGCTGCTGGACGCGGTGGCCGCGGCGGGCGACCGGGATGCGCTTCTCGACGAGGCGCGGGGGATCGCGGGCTGTTACGTGCCGTTGCGGGACGGGGCGGCGCCGAGGCCGGCGCGGGTGCAGGACCTTGATGCGTATCCGACCGACTCGGCGATTGTGACGCCGCACACGGAGTTTGCCGACCGCTTTCTCGTCGAGATCAGCCGGGGATGTACGCGCGGGTGCCGGTTCTGTGCGACGCGAGGGCTGTACGGCGCGGCGCGGATGCGGAGCGTCGAGGCGATTCTCGAGTCGGTGCGGCGCGGGCTCGGGCTGACGGACAGGATCGGGCTCGTGGGCGCGACGATCGTGGACCATCCCGACGCCGACCGTCTCTACGACGAGCTCCTGCGGATGGGGGCGACGGTGTCGGTGTCGAGCTTCCAGGCCGACGGGGTCTCCGACGCGCTGCTGCGGTGCCTGGCGTCGGGCGGGCAGCGCACGGTGACGATCGCGCCGGAGGCAGGCAGCGAGGGGCTCCGGCGAGCGCTGGGCAAGGGGTTGACCGACGAGGAGGTCGTCCGGTGCGCGGAGATGAGCCGGCGGCACGGCCTGCGGTTTGTGAAGCTCTACTTCATGGTGGGCGTGCCGGGCGAGAGCGAGGGGGACGCGGCGGCGATCGTCGAGTTGGTCAAGCGTGTGGCGCGCGTGCTGCCGGTGAAGGTGGCGCTCAGCCCCTTCGTGCCGAAGCGCACGACGCCGTTTGCGGACGCGCCGGTGGCGCCGAAGGCGGAGCTGCAGCGCTTGATACGCGGCCTGAAGCGGGCGCTCAGGCGCCTGGGCAACGTGACGGTGACGGCGGGCAGCGTGGGGGAGGCGCAGGTCGAGGTGCTGCTTTCGCACGGCGGGCGGGAGGTGGCCGAGCTGCTCGAGCAGGGGCGCGAGGCGCTGCGAGCCGAGGCTACTCGTTTTTGCAGACGGCGATCAGCTCGTTGATGTCGGCTTCGGCGAGGCACTGGACGGAGTCGGCGGCGCCGTAGTAGATGCGCAAGGAGCCGTCGGGCCCGGGGATGGCGGCGGTGGGGAAGACGACGCTCGGTGTCTGGCCGGTGAGCTCGTAGTCCATTTTCGGCACGAGGATGGCGCGCTCGGCCTTGGCGACGACTTTCGCGGGGTCGTCGAGGTCGAGGAGGCAGACGCCCGCCTGGTAGACGTAGTGGTAGGCGCACTGGGTGCGCACGCCGTGGAAGATGGTGAGCCAGCCCTCGTCGGTGCGCACGGGCACGGCGCCGCCGCCGATCTTGTGCCACGCCCAGCGGAAGTCGTCGCGCCTGAGCACGCAGCGGCTGCGGCCCCAGTGGATGAGGTCGGGCGAGAACGAGATCCAGAGGTCGCCCTCGCCGAGGCGGCTGACGTTGGGGCGGTCGAGGCGGGCGTAGGCGCCGCCGATTTTTTCGGGGAAGAGGACGCCGTTTCGGTTGTCGGGCTCGGAGATGCAGCCGAGCCACTCGAAGCGGTCGAAGTCGGCCGTGCGGAAGAGCGCGAGCCGGCAGGTGTGGCGGCTGTGCGCGGCGACGCAGATGTAGAAGGCGTCGTCGAGCCGGGTGACGCGGGGGTCGAAGTAGGTGCGGGCGGCGTACTCGGCGTAGTCGGGGTCGTCGTGCGGGACCTCGACGGGCGCGGGCCGGGGCGTGAAGCGGACGCCGTCGTCGGAGTCGGCGATCCACAGGTAGGCGTTGAGGGCGGCGTCCTCGACGCGGCAGACCATGATGATGCGGCCGTCGTGGTTGATGACGCCGGAGTTGAACACCCAGGTGATGTCGCCGGGGAAATCGGCCCCGGTCAGGATGGGGTTGTTCTTGTGGCGGCGGACGACTTCCCTGGCGCGCGACGCGTCCCACGGCTTGAACACTGACGGCATGGCCTACCTCCGTGTCTGTTCTCTCGGCGAGAGGATGGCGTCACGGCGGCTGGGTGTCAAGCGGCTGGAGGGACGGGGGCGGCGCCCTGAGCTCCGGTCGGGCGGGGGTGGTGTCCATAGTCTTGTGTAATTTCG
>CAZJXV010000343.1:0-4091 GCA_964550015.1 uncultured Verrucomicrobiota bacterium | reverse complement strand
GCGGCATGAGACAGGGCAGGGAGCCCCAATGTTCGATCTGACCGACAAGACCGCGCTCGTAACCGGCGCCACCGGCGGGATCGGCGAGGCCATCGCGCGCGCCCTCCACGGCCGCGGCGCCACCGTCGCGCTTTCCGGAACCCGGCGCGAGGTCCTTGACCGCCTCGCCGAGGAACTCGGGGAGCGCACGCACGTGTTCCCCTGCAACCTCGCCGACACGGCGGCCGTGGAGGCCCTCGTCCCGCAAGTCGAGGAAGCCCTCGGGCGCCTTGTAGTAGGGGTTCGTACAAACGGTGTCGTTGAAAACAAGTTGGGGATGGGTCCGAATCGCCTCCACAAGCAGTTCCGGTGAAAACCGTCTCCGGTTGTACTGGCACAGGGCCGAGACGGGATGGGCCGGGATGAACTCGTTCAGCCGTGTCTCGTACTCAGTCAGCCCCTCAAAGCGCAGGCCGTTCTGCAGCGCCCAGGTCATCTCGCCCGTGGCCCTCAGGCCTCTGAACCCCGCCGCCTCTGCCGAATCGGCCGCCTCTCGCCAGAAGCGCAGCATCCGATCAGGATCGAAGGAGCCCTCCTTGAGATACGTCTCCTTCTCGGTGGTCACCTTGAAAGCTCCGGAGCGAACAGCGGCGTCCACATCAAAGCCGTCGCCCCGCATCGCGGCCAGAACAGTGTCAACCGAGTTCTCCTCAGCCATGTAGATACACTGTTCGCCGCGCTCCAGGCCCAACCGGACAAAGGGAACAGCGGCAGCAAACTGCTCCTCCTGGGACTCGTAGATCAGGCACATATGGGCGTTCGGCTCAACACGCCCAAGGGCATCCGCAAGCGGACCCCCGCTGTCTTCGTTCCGGTCCATCTAGGGTTGTCCAGAGTCCCCGGCCCTGAGTTCGCCGTCCACGAGGGCGGTGAAAAGGTCGAGTCTGTTCCGGCTGCTGCGAATCATTGATTCGGCTTCACTATGCCTCGCCGCCTGGCGAATTCGTAGAGCTTGGACTGGAGGAACTTCCTGGCTCTCGAGAGACGCGATCGCACCGTGCCGATCGGGCAATCCAAGACCTCAGCGATCTCTTTGTACGTGAACCCCTCGATGTCCGAGACGACCGTCACCATTCTGAACTCCACGGGCAACTCGTCCAGGGCTTCCTTGACGTCGTCTTCGACGAGCTCGTCGAACGCGTGCTGGGTCTCGCCTGCGCCCTCCGGCTCGGGCTTTGCCTCCAGCGTGGCCTCAACGTCCTCGAAATCAACCTTCACCGGCTCCTTCGAGCGCTTCCGGAAGGTGTTGATGAAGTTGTTCTTCATGATCTTGAACAACCAGGCCTTGCAGTTAGTTCCCGTCTTGAATTTGTCGAAGAAACGGTAGGCCTTGACGAAGGTCTCCTGCACCAGGTCCTGGGCGTCGGCCACGTTGCGCGTCATCTGCACAGCGCTGTTGTAGAGAAGGTCGAGGTGCACGAGGGCCTCCTCCTCGAACTCCTTGCGTCGTTCAGCTTCAGTCCGTCGGCTCACAGAAAAAGGCCCCAAATCGTCCGCGTTCAGCAGCAGGAGGGCGCTCCCCGCCCCGCCCGGTTGTTCTGAACTTTCCTGATGGACCTTGTCAACATCAAACCGCTTCCAGCCTTGACAACAGAGAGCGTCGACAGTATATCATCAGTATGAACCCAGCACACGAGGAACAGATGCTCCGGATCGTGTCGAGCTTTGTCGCCGCGTGCGCCGCGCCCACGCGCCGGGTCCGGCGCATCCTGTGCTCGGTATGTCTTGGTGGGGCGATCGTGTTCATCGTCCTCGGCGTGCGGCTCATGCATCCGCTTCGCAGCCCGGTGACCGTGACGGTGCTCTGGTGCGTGTCGCTCGTCTTGCTGGCCCTGTCGCTCCGGCTCGCCCTCAACGACGTGCGTGCGGTGCGCGAGCAGTACCGCCGGAGCAGGCGGGACCTGTTCGTCGCAACGTTCTCCGACGAAGAGTTCCAGAACAAGGTCCGCGAGAAGCGCGCCAAGCTCAAGCAAGCCGAGGCCCCCAAAGAGTAGCGCCCGCCCGCATGCCACGGCCTCTTGAGACTGCTGAAAAAGTCCGCCTTACTTCTTCGCAGCCTTGCCCCGTAGCCTTGCCCCGAAGTCCGCCTTTGTTCTTCGCACCTTTGCCCCGAACCTTTGCCCCAAACCCTTGCCCCGAACCTTTGCCCCGAAGGGGACTGCATAGAATAGCCCAGGGTCAGCTTTGCCCCGAGCCTGCCCCGAGCTTGTCGAGGGGCGGGCCGAGGGGCGAAGCGCCACCCTGGGTAGAGAGCCCGCAACAAACTAAACCATAGCCCGAAGGGCTTGCATACAGTCGGTTTTTCAACAGCCTCTCTTGCCCCTTGCCTATCCAACGCGTTCGAAGGATTCCACTTGCCGCCCGCCCGCACCCGGTCTACGATTCAAGCCGGTAGCGGTACATTCTCACAACCACTGCGGCCTCGGGGGCCGATGAAGCGACGCAACGTGAACATGGCTCGACCCGATGGCACGGGCAACCGGCCGCGGCCCACGGACTCGACCGCACGCGCCCTTTGGCGAGCGGCAAGCGCGCTCGCCGGCCTGCTTGCGACTGCCTGTGCCGCCGCGGGCGCAGGCGCGGCCGAGGCCGCCCGCGGCATGTACGAGGACCCGCTCGGGCGCTATCGCTTCTCATTCGAGGGCGACTGGCGCGTCGCCGCCGGCGAGGAGGATCCGGTCGCACCCGGCCATTTCTACCTTGTGAGGCGCGGCGTGGTCGTGGCCGAGCTGATCGTCACCTCGCGGCCGTTTCCCGCGCCGTCGCGGCTCAGCGACTTCGTCAAGGCCGAGGTCGAGGCGCTCGACGCCGAGCCGGACATGTTCCGGGTAAGCCTCACCAGGGGCCTCACCATTTCCGCGCAGCCGGCCGTGCGTTTGATCGCGCGCATCGCCGCCAGGGACGAAGACGACCTCCGGCACGGCCGCACCGGGCCCTCCCCTTCCCCGCCCGACACGTTCGCCGTGCAGTACTGGTTCACCGGGCAGGGGCGGCTCTGGTCGCTGCTCGTTGTGACGACCGCGACCGAAGAGCAGCGCTCGAAGGTCGTGTTCGACGTCGAGAAGAGCGTCGTGGCCAGCTTCAAGGTGCTCGGGCCCGACGAGGTGGCGCAGGCGATCACCACGTCCAAGAAGGTGGCGCGCCTCGGCAGCGGGCTAGCCGAACTCACCGTGCCGGAGGCCTGGACGCTGCTCAAGGTCGAGGAGGACGCCGTGGCGGCCGAGTTCGACAAGGGCCGCCTGTACCTGTTCGCCGTGACCGACCACGAGCTGGGCGGCACGCTCAAGGAGATCGCCGGCCGGTTCGTCGAAAAGCATGCCGGGCTCGAGGCGCCCACGATCCGCACCGAGGGCGAGTGCGACGTCGAAGGGGAGCCCGGCTACTACGTGATTCTCGACGGCGAAAAGGACCGGCTGCCGCTGAGAGCCCAGCTCATCGTGCTCACGCGCGCCGGCGACGCGTTCTTCCTCTACGGCGTGTGCGAAGCCGACGCGTGGCCGCAGGCACGTCCCTGGATCACCGCGGCCCAATACACGATCACGCTGCTCAAGAAGGCGCCCGCTTCACCGCCCGAGCCCGTCGAGGAGAATCCCGATTGACGCCGCCGACACATCGTGGCCGCCCCGCGAGCGCCCCACGCGGAGAAAAGGTTTGACACGTCGGGGACGGTCTGCTAGCGTCCCGCGAGTTTTCCCAAGCGCCGGTCCGCTTGCGGCGCACGTGGACGAGGAGATAGGTGCATGGATTCTGAGAAGTTGACGGCGCGTCTGAACGGGAACGGGTCCGGCAACGGCGACGGCGCCTCGCGGGTGTGGCTGTCGCGCAACGGCCTGCAGCTCGCGGTAAAGCTGCTGCCGTACATTCCCGACAAGCTGCTGCTGAGGATCACCCGCCGCTGGTCGTCGCGGCTGCGGCACCCCGGCGGCCGGCAATGGATCGAACGCCTCGTGCTTTTCGTCAAGGAGATCTTCGCCACCAAAGCCAAGCCCGTGCGCCGCAAGGTGCTCGAGAACTTCCTCATCAACGAGCTGGTCGTCGGCACCCGCATCCGG
>CAZJXV010000342.1:0-4102 GCA_964550015.1 uncultured Verrucomicrobiota bacterium | reverse complement strand
AGGTGTGCGACCATGAACCGATCGAAGGAGCGCTGCTGAAATACGAACGCTGGCTGAAGGGCAAGGATCCGACGCGCATCCTCCACAACTGGCAGGCCATCTATCGGGGGCTGCGCTATCCGCTCGGCACGGCCGAATTGGCCGCTTTGAGCGCCGTCGAGCAGGCTCTGTGGGACATCGCCGGCAAGGCCTGCGGGCTGCCGGTGTACGAGATGCTCGGCGGCCCGACGCGCGACCGTATCCGCCTGTACGCCAGCGGGTATCTTTGCCAGCCGCTTCATTTCGATCTTCCGGGCGACGACCTCGTCGGCGCTGCGAAGGGCTGCGTGGAGCGCGGCTTCACGGCCGTCAAGTTCACCCCCCAGCCCGACGACTACGAGGGCAAGGACCCCGAGTACGTTCACCGTGCAGCGGTCGAGCGCGTCTGCGCCGTGCGAGAGGCCGTGGGCGACGACATCGAGATCTGCCTCGACTACCATGGCCGCAGCTTCTCCGTCACCGAAGCCGTGCGCCTGGCAGAGGCGATCCAGCCCTACCATCCCATGTTTCTCGAAGAACCGGCCCTGACCGAAAACCCCGACGCGCTGGTCGAGGCCAAGATGAAAACCTCGATCCCAATTGCCGGCGGCGAACGGTGCAACAGCCGCGAGCGGCTGCGCGAGATCCTCGAGAAGCGCGCGCTGCACATCCTGCAGCCGGAGCCCACCTGCAACGGCGGCATCCTCGAGACCGTCAAGTGGGCCTACATGTGCGAGCTGTACCACGTGGTGCTGGCGCCCCATCAGGCGTGCGGGCCGGTGTCGCTGCTGGCCTGCGCCCACATCGACGCGAGCATCTCCAACTTCCTGATCCAGGAATGCAACGTGGATGTTGACGACCCGTTCCTCAAGGACCTATTTCACCCAATGCCGGTGATCAAGAACAGTTACCTGGAGTTGCCCGACCGGCCCGGCCTGGGCATCGAGCTGAACGAAGACGCCGTGGAGAAGTATCCGCGCAAACCCTACGACCGCCCGGTGAACATCCAGCACGACGGTGCCATCGGATTGGAGTGAAATGCAGCGCGGTGTAAAGCGTGGGCTACGACCACGCTCAGAGATCAGCAGGGTCGTAGCACCTGCTCCACTGCAGACAACCGGAGACACACATCAAGCAGGCAAAAAACGGAGATTGCGAGTTGCTGAATCTGACGCCGGACGCGCAGGTGGCGCTCCGGGCTGCGCGGCGGCGAGGGGCGCTCGAGGTCGCACCCGTGCATCTGCCGGTCGGTGTTGCCGGCGACTGCAACCATTACGGCTGGCCGATCGCGACGATGGCCGGCGACACCATCGTCGTCATGCACCGCCGCATTCCCGGCCACAACCCGGCGCGCGCGGGCGGCCCGGACCCCACCATGTCATACGGGATCGTGTTGCGCAGCGAAGACGGCGGCCGAACCTGGTACGAACCATACGACCTGCGCGACTGCATGAAGCCCGATGACCGAAATCGCGGCGGAATCGTGCCGCTCTCGCACCGATTCAAGTTCGACAAGGGGAACGATTCCACACAGGGCTACAAGGTGCATCTACATGCCATCGGCACGACACGCGACGGCGGCGTTGTCGCCATCAATAATCACGGCGTCTTTCGCTCCGACGACGCCGGCCGCACATGGAACCACTTCTCCACCGCCCTGCGCGACGACATGTTTCCGCACGAACTCGTCAACATCGGCCCGCGCATCCTCGATGACCCGCAACATGGGCTGCTGGTATTCGGCAACTGGTTCGCAATCAACGAGACGAAGCTGAGAGAGGAAGGCCCGCCCACTCAATTCGTCGTTCTGCGTTCGCCGGACGGCGGCGCGACCTGGCAAGTCGAGGAGCACCCGGCCGGATTCGTGCAATACGAGCCGGCCGCCCTCTTCCACGACGGACGCTTTCTCTTGGTCACCCGGGAACAAACGGACGTGCGGTCGCACAAGCAAATGGCTTGGCAACCCGGTCGGGCTCCGCGGGTCATTGACACCAACCTCGAAGATCCCCGCTATGTGGACACGGTCGATTTCTCGTTCAACCCGGTCACCAAGCGCTTCGAGATTGTGCGCTCCGAACGCTATCGCATGGAGCTGTGGCTGTGGAGCCTGGCACCGGATGAGTGGGACAGCGGCCAGTGGCGGCGCGAATGCCGACTGCTGGGCACCGAAGGTGAGTTCTACAACACCGCCGACGGGTTTCATCCCGCCGGCGCGGTAATTGACGAAAAGCACGGCGTGCAGCACATTTTCATCTACTCCGGCCGGCCCGGCGGTCCCGCCGGCGTCTTCCGCATCACCCGCACGCTCGACACGCGGACGCTGAGCCTGTCACTCGTAAGCTCTGCACAAAACCGATAGCAAGCCCCTAAAAAAAAGAGACTCCGCATGATCTATCGCAAACTCGGCAGAACCGGATTGGATGTGTCCGTACTCGGCATGGGCACCGGCGGACCCGATGCGATGGGATTGAAGTCGGGCCGTTCAGAGGCGGAGATGCGGGACTTTCTGCGCTACGCCTTCGAACTGGGCATCAACTATTTCGACACCTCGCCCGGCTACGGCGACGGGCGCAGCGAACGAATACTCGGCCGGGCGGTCAGCGAGATCGGCCGCGACAACGTCGTGGTGTCGACTAAGATCGCCCTGGCAGGCAGCATGCCCGGCAAGCCGGCGAAGGTGATGAAGCCATCGGATGTCGGTTCCGCAGTGAACGAGAGCCTTCGGCGACTCCAGATGGACTACGTAGACGTGATGCTGATGGCGGTCGCCGACTTGCCCGAGACCTTTGACACCGTGGTCAACGATCTGATTCCGGAGTTGGTCAAGCTGAAGGAGCAGGGCAAGATCCGCTTCATCGGTTCCAGCGAGCAGACGCGGTCCGACGGAGCGCACATCTGGCTGCAACGAGTGCTGACGACCCATCAGGTCGACGTCGCCATGGTAGGGCACAACATGATGAACCAGTCGGCCCAGCGGAACGTATTTCCGTTCTGCGTGGAGAAGAACATTGGCGTGTTGAACATCTTCACGGTGCGGAACCTGTTCTGGAACATGCCCCGGCTCAAGGAAGTCATCGCGGACCTCAAAGAGCGCGGGATGATCCAGCGCGACGCGGTCTGCGACGAGGCCCCCTTGGGATGGCTGGTCGAGGACGGCGAGTGCGAGTCCTTGGTCGAAGCCGCCTACCGCTACGCCGCCTACAGCAGCGGCGTCACCACCGTGATGTGCGGCACGATCGACCGGGGTGAACTCGAACAGGACATCGCGTTCGTCCGGAAAGGACCGCTGACGGAAGAGAGGCTGCGACGCTTGCACGAGACGTTCGGGCATATCGAAGAGGCCATCGGGAACTGACGAGCCGGTGTAGGTCGGCGCCCAGACGAGGTGTTCATCCCCGGCCGATTGCTAAGCCACACCGGCTGATGTGGTAGAGGGAATTAAAGCTTGAAGTCTTACATTCGAAGTGGTATAAAAAGTGGGGCTAGGCCAGTGGAAGACAAGAGCCGCACTTCGCAACATCACCCTTCGGCGGCTCGAGCCGGGGCGGGACTGAAACGAGAGGATGTTCAATGTCTCAATTTTCAATGCTCAATGACGATATAGGACAGCCGTTCTCTCCCCCTTCGCGCTGAACGCTTCGCACTCCGGTCTCCGAAATCCGGGGCTATTTGTATTGCTAACTCGAATCTTCCAGAGCCGGCTGTCAAGGCTATGGACAGGCTGGAGATCTGCCCTCAAACGGGTGTACCTCCCGGAACCTCCATCCGCCCAGGCAATGGTGCATGCCCGGACCGCGCCGGTCAGGAGCGACAGGGCTTCTTCAACAGCTTTGATTCGCCTGGGGTAGCTGAACTCGGCCGCTGCGCGCACTGCCCGCATGGTCGGAAAACCGGCATTCTTGACTCCAGTCCAAAGAAAGTATTTGACATCCGTGCACTGCCGAGCATAATGTCTTACTTGGGGCTGAGTGCTGCTCCGATCCCGCCTATAGGTGTTATCGAGAAACCATGTAAGACGTATTTCGACGGCCGGTTGAAGGGCTCATCAATGAGCAACTCGCGGAACTCTATCGGCGCATCGACC
>CAZJXV010000341.1:0-4187 GCA_964550015.1 uncultured Verrucomicrobiota bacterium | reverse complement strand
AAATCCAATCCCTCCCACCCCCCAATTCTTAGCAGCCCACACGGCGTGTGCCTGCTACTTCCCCGGCGGTGAATGGCTACCACGAACGCTATTCTAGGCAGGGCAGTAGACGGCAGCAAGCGAACGGAGGGGGCGGGGTTCGGGATTCAGGGTTCAAGATTCGGCTCGACCGCCTCGACCGGTTGCTCCTGCGACTCCTGCGCCGTGGGCATTTCCGACACCGGCGTGCCGTAGGCGATGGGCGGCTTGATCATCTCGGCCTGCTCGATGGAGGCGATGGCCCAGCCGCCTCGGATCGGCTCGAGCAGCATGCGCTGGCGCTCGTTGCGGTCGGCGAAGACGATCTCCACGTCGACGGCCGCCAGGGGGGCGGGGGCGTCGTCGGCTCGGGTGACGGCGAACCCCTTGATGCCGCCCGCCGAGCGGCGAAGGCCCTGGCGAAACGCCTCGGCGCCCGCCTCGCTTCGGGCCTGCTCCAGCGATTTGCGCAGCTCACCCGTCGCCAGGCGGAGGTAGGCCCGGTCGTCGCCCTCACTGGCCGCGGTGAAGAACTCGGTGACGCTCTTCTCCGGTGTTTCCGGCAGGCGGTCGCGATTGCGCAGAGTCAGCGCCAAGCCTACGAGCAGGACCACGAGCAGCAGATGCGGCAGCCACTTCTTCACTGGTCGGCCTCGATGATCCCCAGGTCGACGGCGCCGGTGGCCTGGCCGTCGAGCACGATCTTCTTCAGCCGGGGCAGCACTTGCTCCAGCGTCTCCAGCGTCAATCGCTTGGTGGTCAGCTCCCGGTTTTCGGAAAGCTCCTGGGCCATCTTGGCAAACCGCTCGGCGTCGCCCCGGGCCATCTCGACGACCTCGTCGCCGTACGCCTCGGCGTCGATGAGCAGGCGTTGGGCTTCGCCGCGTGCCTCGGGGACGAGGCGGCTCGCGTAGCCCTGCGCCTCGTTCACGGTGCGCTCGGCGTCGCCGCGCGCGGCGGTGACGTCGCGGAATGCATCGGCCACTTCCTGCGGCGGCGTCGCGCCTTCCAACGAGACGGACGTCACCTCCACGCCGGCCTGGTAGCGATTGAGGATCTCTTGCGCGGCTCGCTTCATCTCTTCCTGAATGGCCACCCGCTCGACGGTGAGCACGTCGTCGACGTTCATCGAAGTGACCAGCGAAGTCAGGGCACTGGCGGCCACGTTGCTCACCAGCGTGTCGACGTCGGCCACGTGGAACACGTACTGCTTGGGATCGGCGATGCGATACTGGACGACGGCCGACAGGACGATCAGGTTGTGGTCGGCGGTGAGCCATTCCGCCTGCTGCGGCTCGACGCGCCGGCCCAGCGATCGCTCGGCCAGGCTCATCCCCACTCCGGCCCGCTTGGGCTGAAAGACCTTCAGACGCGTGACGCGGTCCACCCCGTAGGGGAAGCCGAAATGCAGGCCGGGGAGCTGGAGCGGGTCGAGCGCCTTGCCGCAGCGGCGCACGACCGCGCGCTCGTCGGTTCCCACCGTGTAGAAGCCCGTCAGCGCGTACGCCGCCACCAGCCAGGGCACCAGCGCAAGCCAGCTCGTGCGTCGCTTAGGCGAGGGCGGCGTTGGCTGATAGGCTCGATGCACGGGTGGCTCCGGCTACTTGGGCTGGGAGGGTTGCTGGGGAGGCTCGGGCTTGGCCGATTGATCGAGGATCGAGCCCCGCATCAGGTACTTGAGCAGGTCGGAGTCGGCCGACAGGAGCACGGTCGTCTTGTCGTCGAGGAACTTGTCGTACGCCTCCAGGGTTCGCAGCAGCTCGTAGAACTGCGGGTCCTGCTTGTGGGCCTTGGTGTAGATGCGGGTGGCCTCGGCTTCGGCCTCGCCGCGAGTCCGCTCGGCGTCGGCGTAGGCCTTGGCGAGGATCACGGTCCGCTCCTTGTCGGCCTCGGCGCGGATCTGGAGGGCCTTCTCTTCGCCTTCGGCCCGGTATTGGCCGGCGATCCGCTGTCGCTCGGTCCGCATGCGGTTGAACACGCTCTCGCGGACCTGCGAGGGCAGCCCGATCCGCTTGAGTCGTACGTCGACGATCTCGATGCCGTAGGCCGACCGGGCGATCTGGTGGCACGCCTCGGTCACGTCGCGGATGAGTTCATCGAGCCGGTGGGCTTGCGGGTCGTCGGAGACGAGGGCTTCCAGCTCGTTCTGCCCCACCTCGGCGGCCAGCTTGGCCCAGACCACGTCGTGCAGGAGCTGCTCCGCCCCGGCGAAGTCGCCCGCCGTCTCCAGGAAGCGCCGTGGATGGTCGACGCGCCAGCAGACGAACACGTCGAGATCGACGTTCTTCTTCTCCTTGGCCAGGAACTCCGACGGCCGGGGATCGTAGATCTGAAGCCGCCGATCGACGCGCAGCGCCGACTGGTAGGGCGGCTTGAAATGGAGACCGGCCTGCCGGGTCGCGTCGTTGAGCGTGCGCAGCGGATCGCCGAACTGGGTGACGATCACCGTCTCCGTCTCGTCGACGAACACCACGCTGCGATAGGCCGCCACGCCGATCGCGAGCAACACGGCGGTGAAGATTAGCTTGCGCGTCATGACTTGTGGATTCCTGCGGGCGTCGGTGTTTGGCGATCTGGATTCGTGTTGGTGGTTGAGGGTTTATAGTTGAGGGTTTATGGTTGAGGGTTGAGGGTCGACTGACGTGGCCAGAGCCGCTTGACCGCCCACGAGCCCCCGGCCTTGTGCCGGGGGACATCCGGTCTTCACTACTCCCTCAAGCTCCGGCACGGAACCCCTGAACCGGCAAGTCACGCTTTGCACCCGGACGACCGGCGGCTTCCCGCGAAGGTGTTCCCAAACCGGAGCTTGGCAACGAGCCAAGGATCGAAGGAGCACGAGCTTGGGCCCTTGCTTCCCCCGGCACAAGGCAGGGGGCTCGAAACCCCAGTGTCATTCACCACTCATCCCCCAACCCCAACCATCAACCCTCAACTTTCAACCATCGACCATCGACCATCAACCCTCAACCCTCAACCCTCAACCCTCAACTCTCAACCTCCCTCCCCACTGCAGTGCAACCGCAATCTCCCCTTTCGCTCCACGTCTTCATAAGACTCTTCCTCCTGCGACGGAGCCGCCGGCAACGTGCCCAGCAGCCCGGGACGACCCAGGAAGAGCTGGCGCCGGGCGCCGTTGGGCACGCGATCGATGATCACCTTCTTGCGTCCGGCCAGCGCCCGCTCGACCGTTTGGAGGTAGAGCCGCAGCCGGGTCACGTCGGGATGCTCGGCATAGGCGGCGGCGACGGCCTCGAAGCGGTCCGCGCTGCCTTGGGCCTTCTGCGTGCGGTCGGCGCCCGCGGCCTCGGCGGCGAGCAGCTTCTCGTCGGCCTCGCCGCGTGCCAGGGCGGCCGTCTCGAACTGATAGGCCTCCGCCTCGTTGACCTTGGCCTCCTTCTCCTCGCGTGCGCTGGCGACTTCGCGGAACGCGGGCACGACCTCCACGGGCGGATGGACGTCGCCCAGGCACACGGCGTCGACCGTGAAGCCGGTGCCGTACGCCTCCAGCGCGGCGGCGACGCGCCCGCGAATTCCCTCTTCCACGACGGTGCGCCCGGCGCTGAGCACGTCCTCGACCGACCGGCCGGCCATCACTTCGCGCAGGGCGGCCTCGGCCACCGCGCGGACGAGCGTGTCCCATTTGCTCGTGCCGTCGGCGCGCCGCCGGCCTACCTTCAGAAGCGCAGCCTGGGGGTTCGACACCCGGTAGTGCACGACCAGGTTCACGTCGGCCAGATTTTCGTCGCCAGCGAGCACGGTGGCCTCGTCGACGCGGCGCTCGGAGCGCCCGCCGCGGTGCTGCACGTTCCATTCGTAGGCGGGGGGCTCCTCGAACGGGCCGGGAATGGTGCGAAAGCCCACTTCGACGCGCCGGGCCTCGTCGGGCCGCACCGCCCGATGGCGCCCGAAGGGGTACGGCAGCCGGTAGTGGAGCCCCGGCGGCTCGTCGGCCCGGACGACTCGCCCGAAGTGCTGCACCACGGCCCTTTCCCCCAGCCGGACGACGTGCAGCCCGCTGAGCACGTACGCCGCCAGCACGACGCACGCAGCGCCCGCTACGATCGAACGCTTGCGCCGGGCGACCGACGCCCTCGCGTGCGCGAGCCACGCGCGCCAACGACGCAGGTCGACCAGCAGCCGCATCGAGTTGAGCACGACGGTGAGCGAGC
>CAZJXV010000340.1:0-4223 GCA_964550015.1 uncultured Verrucomicrobiota bacterium | reverse complement strand
GCGGTCCGTAGGCTTACGCCTACGGCTACTCACGTGGTGCCCCTACGGGGCGTCGCGGGCACAGGTTTTTCAACAGGCCCTGAAGCCGGTGGCAATGGGAGAGCCGGCTGGAAGCCGGCTCAATTACTCGTCACGTCACCCCTCACGTCACCCATCAGGTCACCCAGTGTGCAGGAAGGCGTGAGCCTGAAACGGCACGGCCATGAGGCCCGCACTCGAAGTCCACCCAGGCGGGCTTACCCCTTCCGGCTGTCCATGAGGTCGTTCCACCAGGACTTGTAGAGGAACGAGTGGTCGGGGAAGGTGAGCATCTGCTCGAAGCGGGCCGGGCTGACGCTGAGCGACATGATCTCGGGCGGCACGTAGCGGCGCATGGCCAGGTCGGTGCAGCCGATGACGGCGGGGTCGTCGGGCGATTCGGCGACGGAGCGCCAGATCATGCCGCAGCCCGACGAGAACGGAGCGGTGACGACGTCGCGGCCCGACCAGAACCCGGCGAGCGTCATCACGCCGGCGAGGCGGTCGGGATCGACTAGAAACGTCACGGTCTGCACGCTGGGCCACTGGTCGAGGTTTAGGGGCCCGATCAGGACGGTGTCGCCGGAGAGGTCGGGCGGGGCGGCGTTGTCGAGGAACTCCTGGGCGAGGGCGGGGCTGACCTTGAGGCCCTCGCCCTTCGACATCGGTGAGTCGGGCGGCACGCCCTCGCCGGTGGTGAGGAAGCCGGCCATGTAGTCGGGGTAGGTCTTTTCGAGGCCGAAGGCGCGGTGGCCGCCGGGGCAGCCGCCGCCGTTCTTTTTGAAGATAAGCGTGTGGCCGTCGAGCCACTGCTTGTAGTAGGCGAAGCAACAGGTGCGGCCCTTTGCCTCGATGAGGGGCTCGAACGCTGCGCCGGGCGGCGCATCGTAGAGCGCGATCAGCGGCGTTTCGAGCCGGAGCTGCTTTGTCAACCTGTCAATCGTCTCGTTCGTTGGTGGCACGGTATCTCTCCCGGCAGTGTGGTGAAGGTTCAGTTATTCCGCGGTCAGCTTGAACAACGTGTACGCCTCGTACACGGGGACGGCGCCCTTGTCCGGAATGCCCACGTAGATGGCGTGCGAGAAGGTGTGGTTCGGCCCGACTTGGATGGGGAACGTCGCGTCGCCGTTGGGGATGGCGAACTCGATGAACCGCCTGTTGGCCGAGGTGGTCGAGGCGGCCGTGACGTCCTCCTTGCCGCCGTACCGCTTCGTGGTCTTGAAGCGCCATTCCTCTTCGATCTCCGTGTCGTCGTCCTTCTTGACCTTGTGCTTTCGGATCGAAGGGGCGCCGTGGTCGAAGTGCGGCCACTCCCGGCTCCCGCACAGGTGGGTGACCGCCTCGACGATCTCGAGGTCGCCCGCCGCGCCCGGCGCGATTCGCACTTGTAGGTTGTCGTCACTGACGTACCAGCCGTCGTCGTCGCCGTCAATATGGAGGGTGATACTTCTGACATCGCCGATGACCTGCATGCCGTAATAGACGTTGTCCATGTCGTAAGCTGCTTTGACGGCAAACTCGACGCCCGCGGCCTTGAAGCGCCCGAGAACGGGCAGCGCCGTCCACTCGTCCGGCTTGCCGTCAATCGTGATTGTCGCGCGCTGGATGGACGGCGGCCACGGGTAGATCGGGTATGGGTCGTCCTTATCAATGATCCCGTCGCCGTCGCTGTCCTGCACCTTCGCCTTTGGCCAGGCGTAGCCTGTGCCGTCCGAGGAGGGGAGTTCCTGCTTCGAGGCCATGTACCACATGGGGGGGTAGCCCGGGTTGTAGACCTTCTGGCGCATGCGGGTCAGCGCGGTCGGCACCCACTTGGCCGACATGATCTTCTCGAGGTCCGTCATGCCGCTGCCGTCGGTGCTTGCTTTTGCCGGGTCGCTGCCGAAGCGCTTCTCATCGAGGGGCAGCTTCGCAT
The DNA here is from genome assembly GCA_964550015.1 of uncultured Verrucomicrobiota bacterium. Classification (GTDB taxonomy): domain Bacteria; phylum Auribacterota; class JABMQX01; order JAFGEW01; family JAFGEW01; genus CAZJXV01. Next base: position 2,290 of record CAZJXV010000340.1, on the reverse strand, counting down.
CGTCGTCAGGGACGCCGTCGCCGTCCGCATCCTTCGCGACGTAGATACTGCCGAACATGTTGCGCAGGTACTGCGTCGCGGTCAGCATTCTGAGCGCCCATGCGATGCCGTCGTAGTGCTCGCCGTGGGCGAATGCGGTGCACCATTGCCAGTCGGCGCCCATCGGTGATTTGTATTTGGGCGCGAAATGGCAGAAGACCACGCGGTCGCCCTCCTGCTCAAGGCCGGAGTAATTATACTGGCTCTCCTTCTGGTGGTGGTACTCGTGACAGAACAGCCACGCGATGTCCCCGCCGCCGAGGAAGCCGCTCCGGCCGGGTGCGGGGCGCTGGTTCTTGTCGCCCCACTCCAGGCCCCACGCCATCCAGTCGGCGCCGAATGTCCAACCGCCGCTGCCCTGGTACTGCCATTCTTGCTCGTCCTTGTTCCATCCCCGCGTGCAACTGATGATGGCCTGGCCGGGCCAGATTGTCTTGTCCTTGAACGGCCAGACGGCGGCGTGGTTCGACGTATCTTCGGGGTCGAAGACGCGCAGCACGTCGCGCGCATTCTGCCAGCCCTTGTAGAACGCATCGAGATCGGCGGGCGGATTGCCGACCTTGAGCCACCCCGGTTCGGTGAAAAAGTGCAGGTCTATCCAGTACCGCATCCCCGAGTTGATCCAGTAGAACAACGCGCACCGGCGCAGGTCGTCCTCGTACATCCGGATCTCCTCGTCGGACATCGGTTCGGGCTTCTTCGTGCCGTCCTCGACGGTGCTGAGGTTGATCACGTTCGGGCAGAGGAGCACCTTGACCGGGATCCGCACGATGGCCTTCTCGCCGCGCTTGGCCCGCGTGGCAAATGCGTACTCGCGGCGCCACGGCGGGTCGTACGACCAGACGCGCTGCCATTCCGCCGCTTTTTCGTCCCTGGGCGTGTAGCCGGGGTCATAGGCCCGGTAGAAGTACCGGGTCGCGGGCTTGAGGCCGGTGAGCATCAGCGAATGTTGTCTCGTTTTCTCGTTGAGCCCCTGGATGATGGCCGCGTTTGTCCACACGTCCTCGTAGCCCGGGGTGCCGGCGATGTACGTGCCCTCGCGGAGCTGCAGCTTCGTCTCGCAGGGCTTTTCGGTCGTCCAGTTGATCACCACCGTCGTCGAGCTCAGGAAGCTCACGGGTCGCGCGTCCGGTGCCTTTGGGGCGAACTCCACGCCCGCACGCGCTGCGAGTGGTAGTGCAACGACACAAAGCAGGATTGGCAGGTCGATCCGTTTCATCACGTTGATTCTCCTTGTGTTGTTTATTCCGCCGTTGTCCTGAAGAGCGTTTGCGGTTCGTAGATTGAGACCGTGCCCGTATTGTTGACTCCGATGTCCACGCAGATCGCGGCGGTGTGGCCGGGGCCGATCTGGACGGGCGTTTTGCCGGTCCCGTTCGGGACGGCGATTTCGAGGATTTTTGAATTCCCCGATACGGTTGAGACGTATTTGATGTCGTGCCAGTCGCCGAAGATTTTCGGGCGCTGGAACTCCCACTGCTCCTCGCCTTTCTTGGGTCGGTTCCGGAACGGCTTGCCGTTGTCCCAGTGCGGCCAGCTCCTGTCGGTGGCCATGTGGATGGCGGCATCGCGCAGGAGCAATTTGCCTTTCAGATCGAGCTCGGCTGTGCGCGGCGGATTGGTGCCTTCGCCGGGATCGTTCTCCTTGGCCGGTGCGGTGAAGACGAGTCGGAGGTTGTCGTTGCCGACGGTGAAGCCGTCGGCGTCGGCGTCAATGACGAGCGTGAGTGATGTGACGGGGCCGCTGCACTGGATTGCGTAATAAAGGTAATCGTGGTCGTAGGCGGTGCGCAGCTCGGCCGTTACGCCTGACGCGGCAAGGGCGCCGAGCGTCGGGAGCTCCTTCCAGTCGCCAAGAGTACCGTCAATCGTCGGGGTGCCGCGCTTGATGACCGGCTCCCACGGATAGAGCGGGTAGGGGTCGTCGGCATCGTCAATGCCGTCCTCGTCGCTGTCCCGGATCATGGCGAAGGGCGGCAGATAACCCGCGGCGGGTCTGACCAGCGTCTCTGTGCCGCCCGTGGCGCGGTTCCAGAGCATCTTGTAGGCCGGGCTGAGCAGCTTGTCGCGGGAGTTGGTGTTCACGGCGGGGACCCATTTCGAGAGCATGATCTTTTCGAGGTCGGTGAGGCCGCTGCCGTCGGTGCTGAGCTCTTCCGGGTCGCTGCCGAAGCGCTTTTCGTCGAGGAGCAGGCGGGGGTCGTCGTCGGGGACGCCGTCGCCGTCGGCGTCCTTTGTGGTGTACACGTCG
>CAZJXV010000339.1:0-4246 GCA_964550015.1 uncultured Verrucomicrobiota bacterium | reverse complement strand
ACGCCGTCAAGCCCACGCGCACCTTCTAGGCGCTCGAAACCATGCCGTGGATATACCCGGATTCGCCCGACTCCTACCTGAAGCTCCTCGACGCCACCGACCGCCCGCAGTTCGCCGTGCACCTCGACCCCGTCAACCTCGTGTGCAGCCCGCAGCGATACTTCGCCAGCGGCGCGCTCATCCGCGAGTGCCTCGAAAAACTCGGCCCGCACATCCGCAGTTGCCACGCCAAGGACGTCGCGCTCTCCGGCGCGCTCACCGTGCACCTCGACGAGGTACGCCCCGGCCTCGGCGGCCTCGACTACGCAACGTTTCTGCGCGGGCTCGACACGCTCGACGACGTCCCCCTCATGCTCGAGCACCTCGCCGCACCGGAAGAATACCGCCTCGCCGCCCAGTACATCCGCGACGTGGCCGCACAGGAACGACTCGCATTCACATGACCCTGAACCAGACCGGCACGCCGCCCTCAACTGCCTCGCAGTCGTCTTTGACTCGACCAACCTCGCTTGCCCCAGTAGTCCCGCGGGAGCAGATGAGAGCCTGGTTTGGGTGGTGTTGCGTGTCAGCTCCCCATCTGGTAGCGTGCGATAAGCCCCGGTGAGGATTGCCGCGAGGAGGACCGGCTATGGCACATCCGGATCTTGACGAGCTGCTGAACCATCTGCTGCCGTTCGCCATCGAGACACTGCAGAAGCACGGCGAGTTCTACCCGTTCGGCGCCTCGATGAGGACCGACAGCACGATCGCCACCGTCTACGCCCAGACCGGCGACGAGCATCCGCCGTCGCAAGACCTGATCGACATGATCGTCCAGGGGCTCCACAAGCAAGCCGAGCACGGCGAGATCAGGGCGTGCGGCATTTGCCTCGATGTCCGGACCATCCCGCCGGGCGAGACGGAGAAGACGGACGCCGTCTGCGCGCGTCTCGAGCATGCCCAAGGCGAAGCGGTCGACGTATACCTGCCCTACCGTAAAGATGACGACGGGGAATTCAGCTTCGGCGAGCTGTTCGCCGCCCCGGCAGAAAGGGACGTGTTCGGCAGCGACGCGACCTGACGGCTCCGCTCATTCCGATACCGTGACTGTCCGCCCGGCCACTTCTTCCTCGCCGGCGGCCTTGAGGTGCAGGCCGTGCTTGGTCTTTTCCCAGAAGTGCGGCCGGGTGATGAGCTGCAGGACCCCCTTCCACGCCGCCACGCTCATCAGCACCCAGTACGGCAGGACGATGAGCGCATACTTCACCAGCCCGTAGTAGCGCCGCTTGTACGCCCCCATCATCCCGATGTAGATAAACGAAAAATTCCCCACGAACAGGCACAGCGCCCCCATCACGAAGATCACCGTCGGAAAGATCGCGCTCAACGCCTCGATGCGCGTGGCAAACCACAGCGCCGCGAGCGCCCAGTAGATCGGGTTCAGCAGAAACGGCAGCACGTTGCCCCCGATTACGAACTGGAAATTCACCCAGTTGACCGGCCCGAGATTGCGCAGCAGCCGCAGCGGCCGCCGCATGTGCACCAGGTACGTCTGCACGTACCCCTTGATCCACCGCGACCGCTGCCGCAGCCAGTAGCCCAGGTGGCTGCACGCCTCCTCCCACGTCGTCGAGTCCAGCATCACCGTCCGGTACCCGCGCCGGAACAGCCGGATGCCGAGGTCGCAGTCCTCCGTCACGTTGTACGGGTCCCAGCCGCAGAGCTCCTCGAGCACCTTCGTCCTGAAATGGTTCGACGTGCCGCCGAGCGGGATCGGCGAGCCGATCTCGCCCAGCCCCGGCAGGTACAGATCGAACCATGTCGAGTACTCGGTCGCGAACCACTTGGTCAGGATGTTCTGGTTGCGATTGTAGAAATTCAGCTTCGCCTGAAGGCAAATGACCTCGTCGGCCACGCGCGAAAACCCGATCACCGCCTTCTTGAGCTGGTCCGGCTCCGGGCGGTCCTCCGCATCGTAGATCACCAGGTACTCGCCCCGCGCCCGCGCCAGCCCCAGGTTGCACGCCTTCGGCTTCGTCTTCGGCATCGAGTGCGGCACCACCACCTTCTCGAACTGTGGCGGCAAATCGAGCGAGTCGGCGAACTGAACCGTCAGCTCGTCGTCGGCCTCGAGCAACAGCTTGATGTCGAGCTTCTCGGCCGGGTAGTCGAGCGCCTCGAGGGCCTTGACCAGCTTCGCCAGCGACTCCGTCTCGTGATACAGCGGCACCAGAATCGTGTACACCGGCAGCCCCGCCTCATCGAGCGCGGCGACCGCCTCGTCGCTCACCACAATCTCGCGCGCCGAGCGCGCCGACATCGTGATCAGCACCAGCTTGTAGAACGAGTGCACGATGTAGAAGAGCGTGAAGACGAAGTTGAGAAACACGAACAGCCGCACCGCCTGCGCCCCCAGCCCGCCGGCGCGCCACGCGCCCAGCACCACGTAGAGCACGCACGCCGCAAGCGCCCCCACGAGCACCACGGCCTGCGCCCGCGTCATCGTGCGGAACGCGCTCTCGTCGGGCCGCGTGTGCAGCAGCCCGTGCGTCTCCGGCGGCCCGAGCTGCCGGTAATCAACGCTCGCCAATGTCGCCTCCCCCTCCGCCGGGTGTGGGCCCCGCCCGCCGGGACCGCCTCGCTGATACTTCTTCGACGCACGCACAGCGCCAAAGTTCACACATTCTAGCAGGATCCGTCCCCGCGCGCGACACTCCGCGCCCGGCCCCGCACAGAAAGTTCGCCGCGTCCGCAGTTTTCCCTTGCCCCCGGCCCCGCCTCTGCTATCATCGGCCCGTCCGCCGGGGGTTCTTGGGCGCCGGGCACCCGTCGGTTTTGGCGCTGACACCTCATGCATACGCTCCGTGCACTCGCCCGACCGCGCGACCGGCCCACAGGCGTCGCCTCGACGGTGACACGCTGGAGGTCACACGATGCTCCGATACCTGACAGCGGGCGAATCACACGGCGAGTGCCTCACCACCATTGTCGACGGCCTGCCTGCCGGCCTCACCCTCGACGAGGAGTTCATCAACACCCAGCTCGCCCGGCGCCAGAGCGGCTACGGCCGCAGCGAGCGCCAGCAGATCGAGAAGGACCGCATCCACTTCACCGCCGGCGTCCGCAGCGGCCACACCATCAGCGGCCCCGTCGCCTTCCTCATCAAAAACAAAGACTTCTCGATCACCGAGAAACCCACGATCACCCGCCCGCGACCCGGCCACGCCGACCTCGCCGGCCTTGTCAAGTACGACCGCACCGACGCGCGCGACATCCTCGAGCGCTCAAGCGCCCGAGGCACCGCCTCCCTGGTCGGCGCCGGCGCCCTCGCCCAGTGCCTGCTGCGCGAGTTCGACATCACCGTCATCAGCTACGTCGTCAACATCGGCGGCATCTCGGCCGACGTGCGCGGCTCGGCCGACGTGCGCGGCAAGGCCCTCGAGGACATCCAAGCCGCCAAGGCCTCCTCCCTCATCAACTGCGCCGACCCGATGATGGAATCCGAGATGATCGAGCTCATCAACCGGACCACCGAGAAGAACGACACCCTGGGCGGTGTCTTCGAAGTCGTCGCCGACGGACTGCCCCCCGGCCTCGGCAGCTACGCCCAGCACGACCGCCGCCTCGACGGCCGCCTCGCCCAGGCCCTCATGGCCATCCAGGCCATCAAGGGCGTCGAAATCGGCGACGGCTTCATGCTCGCCATGCTCCCCGGCTCGGCCGCCCACGACGAGATCCTCCGCAGCGCCGAGCGCACCGGCTTCAAATACTACCGCGAAACCAACCACGCCGGCGGCCTCGAAGGCGGCATGACCAACGGCATGCCCCTCGTGCTGCGCGCCGTCATGAAGCCCATCTCCACCCTGCGCCAGCCCCTCCGCTCCGTGGACCTTGCCACCCGGCAAGCGTCCGACGCCGCCTACGAACGCAGCGACATCACCGCCGTGCCCGCCGCCTGCGTCGTAGCCGAGGCCGCCGTCGCCTTCGTGCTCGCCGACGCCTTCCTCGAGAAGTTCGGCGCCGACGCCGTCACCGACATCCACGCCGCCTACGACGCCTACCTCAAGCGCATCAGCGCACTCTAGTATTGCGTCTCGCAAGTTTGCTATCGAAGGCGCCGAGCGCCCCGTCAGAGGATTCACCGCCGAAGGCGTTTCCTCTACAGGGAAGCTGACAACCCGGACTTCTGCCACTTATCTCCGAGACGCAACACTAGTGTGGTGCGTCTAACGCTTCTTTACATTTGGCGATCTCGGTCATGATCCTT
>CAZJXV010000338.1:0-4280 GCA_964550015.1 uncultured Verrucomicrobiota bacterium | reverse complement strand
GCTGCTCGTTCTCGCTGAAATAGTCCGGCTTCTTGAGCTTGCCGATGTCGTGGTAGAGCGCCCCCACGCGCGCGAGCAGCGGGTTGCCGCCGATCGCCTCGGCCGCCGCTTCCGAGAGGTTGCCGACGATGAGCGAGTGGTGGTACGTGCCCGGCGCCTCCATGACCATGCGCCGGAGCAGCGGGTGGTCCGAGTCGCCGAGCTCGACGAGGCTGATGTTGGTCGTCATGTGGAAGAGGTACTCGAGCGTCGGCAGAAGGAGCCAGGCCAGCGTCGTCGCCAGCACGCCCGCGCCGAGCCCGCCGACGCTCCGGAGCAGGAGCACGCCGACGTCCTGGCCGGCGAGCATCCCCTCGACGGCGACCACCATGAAATTGAGGAGGCCGATGACCGCCCCGGCGCGGATGAACCCTTTGCGGTGGCGGATCGCGCGCGCGTAGAGCGCCGCCGCGCTCCCCTCGACGATCCCCAGGAGCACGAACATCGGGTGCATCGTCATCCCCGCAGTCGTCACGTCGTAATGGATGCCCGAGAGGATCGAAAGCACGAGCGTCACGAGGAACGCCAGGCGCACCGTGAACGCCATCGCCACCACCATCGCCGGCAGCGCGATGAGCACCGGGAACTTAAGCACGTCCGGCCACCACCAGCTCGCCAGGTCGGCCTGCTCGATCGCCTTGGTCAGCCCGAGCGCGATGAGCGAGACGACGCTGATGAGCACGAGTCTCGAGTTCTGCCTGAAGACACGCGGCTCGAAACGCCACAGGTAGAGCCCCCCAAGACCGAGCAGGAGCGCGGTCGCCACCGCGACGGACGCCCGGTACGAGTAGCGCGTCTTGCGTGAGACCTCCGCCCGGAGCGCCTTGTCAAACGCTTGCAGCTTCGCGATGTGCACCGGCGTGGCCTTCTCGTCCTTGCTAATAATCGTCGCGAGTCGAGGCACCTCGGTGTATTGCAGTGGCACGTCGGCCGCCAGCCGGTCCCGGAGCAGGCTGGTCGTCTGCACATCGTCCTGAAAAGCAGTCGCATCGTTCGCGATGACCTTGAGCGCCGCGACCACCTCGGCGTCCTCCTCGGCGAACGCCTTCGCCACCTCCATGTCAAGCCGTCGCTCGAACGCCTCGGCACTGATGCAATCGAACTCGAGCCCCGGAGGCCGGTAGCCCTCCCCGTGGAAGGTCCGCACGGCGGCAAGCCCGAGCAAGACCTGCCGGAGCTTCTTGAGCCGATCCGCGTAGGCCGGATCCGAGATCAATCCGCTCAGCTGATCCGAGTCAAGCCGAGGGAAAAGTCCCTCCGCCTTCTGCACCAGGCGCCGGCGCTGCTCCTTGGCATCCTCGGCCCCCTCGGCCGCCTCGTTGACCTCGGCCGCCTCGCCAAAGAATTTATCGTAGGCCTCGAAGCCCCCGGCGATCTTCGCCTCATCAAGGCGCGAGATGGCCGGCACCGTCGCCCGAGCCTTGTCCATCATGAGCTGGCGCTTCGCATCGTCCTCGTACTTAAAGGCCGTCGTGGCAATGATCGTCTGCTTGGCCGTCTCGCCGAGCGAGAGCTGGCGCACGTACCCTCCGGGCTTGGCGACAATGAACGTGATCGCCGCAAGCAACAGCAGCGCCGTGACGGTGCGCGGGACGACGCCGCGCTCGAAGAAGTCGAGCACCGGGTGGCGCTCGCCGCTGACGCGTTTGACCGCGGTCGTCAGCCCTCTTTTGACGAGACGCCGACGCTTGAACACCCTCATGATTCCTCTCCCATCCCGTGGGCGTTGCGCGGGGGCTGGCGCTCCTCGTAGGCGCGCACGATCTTCTGCACGAGCGCGTGGCGCACGACATCCTGCTCGGTGAGCCGGCAGAAACGAATGCCCTCGATCCCGTCGAGGATGCGGCCCACCTCGATGAGGCCGGAGGCGCGCGAGGCGGGCAGGTCCACCTGCGTGACGTCGCCGGTGACGACCACCTTCGAGCCGAAGCCCATCCGGGTCAGGAACATCTTCATCTGCTCGCTCGTCGAGTTCTGCGCCTCGTCGAGGATGATGAACGAGTCGTTGAGCGTGCGCCCACGCATGAACGCGAGCGGCGCGACCTCGATCACGCCGGTGTCGAGGAAGCGCTTGATCTTGGGGATTTCCATCATTTCATAGAGCGCATCATAGAGCGGCCGCAGGTAGGGCGAGACCTTTTCGTACATGTCGCCCGGCAAAAACCCGAGGCGCTCGCCCGCCTCGACCGCGGGCCGGGTCAGGATCATGCGCGCCACGTCGCCCCGGGCGAGCGCCGAGACCGCCATCGCCATCGCCAGGTACGTCTTGCCGGTGCCCGCCGGGCCGATCGAAAAGACCATGTCGTGATCGCGAATGGCGCGCACGTACGCTTCCTGCCCCTCGGTGCGCGGGACGATCACCCGCTTGCGCGAGGGCACCGGGATGCGCAGGTCCGCCTCGTCGGCCCCTGCGGCCACGTCCGGCAGCGCGCCGTCGCCGGCGATCTGCCTGAGCGCCGCCTCGAACGCGACGCGGTCCACGGGCAGGCCCCGGCGTTTCTCCTCAAAGAGGCGGCGGAACAAGGCCTCGGCCCGCTCGACCTTTTCGCGATCGCCGATCACGCGCAGCACGGTGCCGCGCGCGACGAGCTGCACGCCGAGCCGCTGCTCGGCCAGACGGAGCCGCTCCTCGTCCGGGCCGAAGAGCTCGCGGGCCCAGTGATGATTTTCGAATCCGATCTCGGCCTTCGCCATGTTTCCTGCGACAGGCGCCTCCATCCCTTAAAACAGTGTAACTCCTGAGCGGTATGCCCAAGAGCCATTCATTCGGCTTCGTTGTCCTGGTGCGCGCAGCCCCCGGCGCACCTCCTATGCTCTGTCAGACAGGTCCTCGTTGAGCCGCACCGGCCCGACGAAGACCGCCCCCTTGTCCACGCGCAGGGCCTTGGCGACGACCTCGCCATAGCACCGGCCCGTCGAGCCCACCACAAGCGACGAGCCGCTTACGATCGTGCCCCGCACCTCGCCCTCGATGACGACCTCGCCCGCGTTCAGCCGCCCCTCGACGATCGCGTCCGTCGTCACGCGCAGCCGCCCGCACGTCGAAAGGTCTTCCTGCCGCGGGGCGGTGATCTCGAGGTCCCGGAGCTCGACGCGCTGACCGCACTTGGGGCACATCGTCGAGAGCGCCTCGAGCGCCGCCGTAAGCTCCGCGCCACACCTATAGCACCGAACCACCCGCGCTCGCGCCCCATCCACTCGGCCGCCGCGCTTGGGCTTGTCGGCCGGGCGCGGCCGCCGCAGCGGGAAGCGCTCGTGGCAGTGCCGGCACGTGGCGTTGATCGCCGTCGTCGGCGCCGGCGTCTCCTTGCCGCAATGGGGACAGGTGACGTGTGACATGGGGACGGCGTCGCCGCCGAATGAAGGCACGACCCCTGACCGGCCCGCCGAAGCGGCTGGCTCGGCAGAGAGCCGGGTGTGGCAGCGCGTGCAGAACGCCGAGAGAACCCGCCTGTCCAGCTCGTGCTGTGTGCCGCACTCAGGGCACTCGACGAGCCGCGTTTCCGGGGCGCGTTTCCTGAGCCTACTGAACATCAAGTCACCCCCCCTCCGGGGGCGGTTGCGGGCTCATCTAGGCGCCGAACCCAAGCTCGATTTCCGCCTTGGCCGGCTTGGTCTCCTCGGCTTCGTCAGTCTCGTCGGCCTCGTCGGCCTCGTCGGCCATGGGGACGCTCGCCTTACCGGCGCTGACCTCGCACCGGCCGACAAAGACCACGCCCTCCTCGACGACAAGCTTGCTGGCCTTGATGTCACCGGTCACCCGCGCCGTCGAGCGAAGCTCGATGCGGTCGCCGGCGGCAATGTTCCCGTTGACCTTGCCCTCGATGACCGCGGCGCCGACCGTGATCTCGGCCTTCACGTCCCCCTGCGGGCCTACATGAACCGTGCCAGAACTCGTGATGTCGCCCTCAAACCGGCCGTTGATGTGCAGCTCCTTGTCGAACTTGAGGGACCCCTTGAACTCGGTGTCCGCACCGAGCAGGGTCACCCCATCCACCGACGGCGACGCGAATGACCGATCTCTATTCAACATCGGCTCCTCCTTGCTCCGTTCCCCGGTTGCGGGCCCCTCGGCGCCAAGCGCGCTCACCCCCGAACGCGCCCCGTCGAGTCGGCCCACGCTCTGCCTCCCCTTACGAAACATCACGCTTCCTCTCCCAATTGAAGTATGAAATAGAGCGCCTGCACACCCAGAACCCTATGCAAGCACCCCCGGTCATGTCAAGCGAAAGCCCCTCCCC
>CAZJXV010000337.1:0-4306 GCA_964550015.1 uncultured Verrucomicrobiota bacterium | reverse complement strand
TCTAGCGAGCAGCCGACCTTGATTCTGATGGGGGTTGCCATGCGTCAGGTATCGATGAGCTCGTCGAGCAGGTAGCGGATGTGTCGCCGGCAACGCGCGGCGGCGAGTGGAGTCAGCCACGGCGGCAGGCCGTCGAGTAGGATGTCTCCTAGCGCCACCACGTCAGCTTCGTCAGCCTCGATGCTGGCGGGGCTTTCCTCCACTTTCAGCCGTTCGATCTCGTGGTATAGGCGCCGGATCGTCTCGCTGCGCAGGGCGTGGCGGATCGTGTCCTGCGGGTGGTGGAGCTGCTCGGGTTCGTTGCGCAGGTCGTTTGGGTCGCAGACGCAGGCGCCGACGAGCAGGGCCATCGCCGCATCGTTGTACTCGTCGGTGGCAGCCTCGAGGTCGCCGGTGCCCTTGAAGCGCTCGCCCGCCGAGTCGGTGGCTTCGCGACGAACGCGCGACTCGTCGTCATCGCTGGGCAGACGAAGTCCGAAAGCGACATCGCGGTCAGGTTTGTCCTCCCAACGCGAGCACCACTCCCCGGGCTTGATGACGATCTTCGCTGGCGGCGGGCGGCGGGTGAGCGCAACGGCTGCGGCCTTCACGGAAGCCCCTCACGACGGCACCAGATGACCCCCAGCCACACCACCGCAGCCTTGTGCAGCGTCGTGGGGCGAGGGCCGTAGGCCTCGCGGACGTGAGCACACCAGGCGGCCCAGAGCGTCACGACTCACCCCTCGATGTGTTCTTCGAGGTTCGCCGGCGCTTTCTCTGGGGCTTCTGCTGCTCGCCGCTCTTCGTCGTCGTAGTCGGCTCGGAGCCGGTACCAGAACCAGACCTGTGCTGGCGTGAGGCGCGTAGCTGCAACGCCGTAGTATGAGCGAAGCTCCACCGCAAACCGGGCTGCAGCGCGCACCAGAAAGGGAAGCCGTTCGGGCCGGCCACCTCCTCGACCATGCGCTCGTAGTCCGCTTCGCCGATTTTCCTCAGCTGCCCCGAGACTTCCGCCGTGAACTCCTCGTGCATCTCGGCGAGGACGAGGATGCCGTCTCGCCCGAGCTCGCGCATCCCGAGGAGTTGCTCGACGCCGCCATCGAAAAACGGCTCCGGTGCACGGGGATCCGAGTCCGCGTCGACGACGCCCAGCAGGCACGTGTGGATGGCCTTGCCGTACTCGTAAAGGTCGTCACCCTCTTGCGGATCTTCAAGCCCGTGCTCCCTCGCGTAGGCCCTCCCGCGCTCCATTACGAGCCCGCGCGTTCCGGGCTCCAAAGGCAAAAGGCCGACCTCGGGCGGCAACGGCGGATCCGGTTCGCCCGGATGCTCCGCTCGCCACGCCTCAAGGTCGGCCTCCTTCTGCGCGGACGGGATGCCCGGCAGATATTGGGAAGGAATTGTGCCCGCCATGGGGAGGCGGACTCGTCGCGGCCGCAGGTATCCCTGCAACAGGTCGCTTGCCTTCATTGTTGCCCCGCTTCGGTTGCTATCAGCCGGTGATCTTCGGCTTTCCACCCTTGAGCGTCATCGCTCGGGTTTGGGTGCTGTTCGAGTGGTCCCAGTTGTAGGCCATCGTCTTGATCGTCATCGGCTTGATCGTGTGGATCTTGCCGTTGAGCATCGCGAAGGACACCTCGACCTCGTCACCCTCCACGAAGTCGTCGTCGATCGACGATCCGTCACCGCCGATGGGCACGGCGCTGTCGAGGCTCGCCTCGGACGTGATTGGACCCTGCGATTCGTTTTCGTAGCCGTCTTCGATGACGACCGATTCGCCGTTGTGGGTGTACGTGACCTGGCCGGTCGTGGCGAACTTGAGGCGCCGGCCCTTGTGATAGAACGACGCTGCACGGAACTTGGAGGCCATGCTGGGGGTGCTCCTCGGGCTATGGCTCGGGCGCGCAGCGCTCGGCCGGGGAAGGGTGCCGGCTCACCCCGCGGCGGCGGGGCGGACGCTCACGCAGAGCGAGCCGACAGAATCAGTGGTTCGTCGGCTCAGGCCGCGATCTGGCGGATGAGGTTCGCCAGATGCAGGTTGTGGGGGCGGACGATGGAGGGGAAGATCGTGTCGATGCGCTTGGCGCTCGAATTCCACGCGCTGACCGGCGAGCTCTCCACGCCGTCGTCGTCCTCGCTGAGGATGTAGCCGGCGGTGACGAGCTCGTCGTGGAGCGCGGATGCCGATGCATTCCAGATGCTCGGAGTGAGCACGCCTTCGATCTGCGGCTGCCCGTCGGGGAGGTCGGGGCCGACGCCGGGGTTGCCCTCCATGACGCCCTGAGCCACCGCTTTGAGCTGTTCGCGCGCGTACTGCGGCACCGTCACGTCGTGCGTGCCCCAACATCGATCGTCAGGGTCGGTCCCGTTCAGGCTGTAGCTCGTGATCGAGTAGACCATCCGGGTCGTGCCGGCGAACGGCATGATGGGGGTCACGCCAGCGTTCAGGGCCACGTTGAGTTCCGCGTGGGTGGGGATGTCGGCGGCGAGTTGTGGGTTGTCGTACCAGAGCAGCGACGCCGCATCGTTGAACACGCCAGCGGCGCGCACGTTCGGGTTCTGCTGCTCGTACACCGCACGGACGGCGGCAACTCGCGCAGCGATCTGCGACGGGTGGCGCACCGAGTAGCGGGCCCATGCGACCTGACACAGGGGGGCGTTGAGCGTGGTCTGAGCGAGCGACTGCGCGTCCGCGTAGGCGCCGTTGTGGCCGAAGACCGCCTGCTCCAGGTGCTCGATGAGCGCCCCCGACTCGCTGTTGACGTGCGTCTCGACCTTCGCCGCGTTGGTTGCGTCGTTCTGCGCGACGGCAAGCCGCTTGTACTCGGCCGCCTCGAGCAGGTCGATGACGTTGGCGATGTCGTCGGCGCCAGATCCGCCGGTGAAGGGGACCATGCCGCTCGTGGTGGCGGAGCCGCCCGCGTGCGTGGTGGTGCCGCCGGTAGGCTGGTCCGTGGTGATCAGCTTCGTGTAGAAGCTGTTCATCCGCACGCCCTTCGACTTCGTGGTGAGCGTTACCGTGTAGTCGGGGCCGGCGCCCTTCGCAGCGGTGTAGCCGAGCTTGGTTTTGGCGTTGATGGCCGCGACGCAGTTGTCTGCGGTGTTCTCCTTCGACGCCGTGTCCACCGACCAGGAGATGTTCCCCTGCTCAGTCCAGAGAGCGAGAGTGCCCGTGCCGCTGCCGAGCGTGGTCCACGTGAGCGTCTGCGTGCCAGGTGCGGCGCCACCGGCCTCGGCAACCGGAGCCAGGACGCACACGGCGCCTGCAGCGATCACCTCGTAGGCTTGCAGCGCGCACTCAGAGCCGGGTCCGACGAGCGCGTCGACGTCAGCGTCCGAGAAAGCGAACTCGACGTCCGAATCTGCAGTCATCGATCCGGCTGCGGTCTTCGTGCCGGTACAGACGACGTACCAAACGCCCTCGCCGGTGCTACGGCCCTGCGCGTACTGGTTCTCTTGATAGATCCCCGGGACGTCGCCAGGGGCCGAACTGAGCGTGAACAGTGCCATCAGGCGTCACTCCTCTTGGTGTGGTTCAGCCCGCTGCGGGGCCTTCGTCGTCCGCCTTGCTGGCGGCCTTGGTCTTGCGCGAGGGCTTGCTCGGGCCGGTCTTGTTCGGCTGCTCCTCGGATTCGGGCGCCGACTGCTTCCAGAGCGGCTCGACCTCGCAGCCCTTCGCGGAACGCGTCTCTTCGCGGACCTGCTCCGGGTCACGGAACGTCACGCCGCAGAGCTTCGCGGTCGCTGCGTCGGCGGCGATGAGCACTCCGTCCTGGACCTGCCGCTTGTTGTAGCGGGTCGCATCGATCTCGATGACGCAGCGCTCGAACTCGTAGCGGACGTGGTGGCGAGCAGTCTGCAGCTTGCCGATCTCAGGATCATTCGGCCCATCCCGCTCGATCTCCGCCGATGCGCGACGGGCACCGATGTACTCGGTCGCGCGGAACAGTCCGTTGCGCCCGCGCACGAACTCACGGCTCGCAACGCCGCAGGGGCAGCCGTGGTGGTCGAGAGAGAAAAACGGATTGGTGCAGACGCGCAGCTTCGCTGTGCTCATGGTGATGGCCCCGCTGTGGTTGAGCGCCGGCGCGTAGCTCGGCGCAGTGGATCAGATGTACTTGGCCGCGCCCGCCATCGAGCGGAACCAATCGGCATCGCGCTCGACATTGGCGATCCGCCAGTCGTAGTAGTGGCAGGGGGCCTCGCCGCCAGACGTGCCGACGCGACCCCCGAAGACCCACGGCCCGGTGCCCCAGTCGGCGGGGGTGTAGTAGCCCGCAGCTTGCACGTCGGTGCCGACGAGGCGCCCGGCAACGTAAAGCTTGCA
>CAZJXV010000336.1:0-4334 GCA_964550015.1 uncultured Verrucomicrobiota bacterium | reverse complement strand
AGCCGGTGACGGTTGCCGTCGTGGACAGTGGCATAGATGCCACGCATCTTGACCTATCGGGCCGGGTCCTGGAGGCGACGAGGGTCGAGAAGGTTGGTGACGAGTATGAGATCGTTGCAGGAATGGTACCGGAGAACGCGGACGTCTACGGTCACGGCACAGCAGTCGCCAGCATCATTTCAAGCATTGCGCCTAATGCGCGCTTCATCGACATACGAGTTTTGAACACCTCGAACATCTGCACTGGGGAAGTGCTGGTAGCAGGTCTTCGTTACGCGGTGGAAAACAAGGTGCGGATTGTCAACATGAGTTTGGCTTCAAAGGGCAAGTTTGCGTCTGCACTCAACGCGCTGTGCGAAACTGCATACCGGCAAAATCAGCTGATCGTCGCCGCCAGGCGCAACATGCCGCTTGTGGACAACGGGTTTCCGGCAGAGTTTTCCTCCTGCATAGGCGTCGATATCGGCAAGTTTCTGTCACAGTTCGACCTGAAGTTTCGGGAAGATCACGCGATCGAGTTCGTAGCCCACGGAGAGCATGTGGTGGTCGCTGCCGCCGGAGGTGGGCACACTTCCATGACCGGAACAAGCTTCGCCACACCGGCAGTGACAGGCCTTTGCGCCCTATTGGCAGGAGCGTATCCTGACCTGCGCCCGTTCGACGCGAAAAGCCTGCTCAGGGCCTTCGCGGTGTAGGGACTGGCGTTCGCAAGCCGTGGCCATAGCGAGGCGTCCTCGTTCCTGTTGAGCGCTCTGGATTGGCCTACGTGCTTGAGGTCGTGCTTGGCGAAGGTCTTTTGAGGAATCTCGGATTCTCCTGGACGGCGGCCGCTGCTCGTCTTGGCACGATGGTTATGCCTGCAAGTCTTCAGCGGGAATGGCCGTTTGGAGGCCCGGAACCAGCTTGCGGCTCTCAGCCCTGCGGTCCGTCTTTTGTGTCCCTTATTTCCCAACCGTCGCTTCGGATCTTCCGCGCCTTGAGCCGGGTACGCCTCTTGGGGATCATGTTGCGGCGACTGAACTAGACGTCGTCCGGCGTGACGCTCGCCAATGCCTTATGATCGAAGCTGAACGGCCGCAAGGCACGTGGTCATCCCTCCCCTTTACGCTCTTCTCGGGAGGAAACAGGATTGTTCATCGTCAGGGTCTTTGGGACAGATGGTAGGCCACGGTTAGGTTGCAGATCAATCCGGCAGGAGTCTGGGCCCTGGAAGGACTGAGGCCAAGGAGTAGTCTTTGGCGAGGGCCGAGAAACTGCGTCCCTGGCGAGATAGGTATCCCGCCACAAAGCCGACTCAGTCACAACCACGGGACTGCCAGGCAGGACACTGGCAGAAGCATTTCACGTCCACTAGACTCTGGCGTGCCCTTCGTCCGTGGCGGAGAACAGACTCCTCGAACCCACCGCAAGGGCTCGCCCGCCAAACGGATCGGCACCAAAACCGATTGGTTACGAACGGCTTACGGATGAACAGACGTCTTCGGAAGTGGATGAAGAATAGCTCGCGTCAACAACGGCGGAAGCTTCCCGTCCAACGCAACCCACTGGGACTAAAGGTAATGCAAGCGGAGAGGGTGGGATTCGAACCCACGGACCTGTTACCAGGTCAACGGTTTTCGAGACCGCCCCATTCGGCCACTCTGGCACCTCTCCGGAAGCGGCCCGGTGCGGGCTCCCCACACAGTACGCCGTCGGACGCGCGCGGTCAAGGGAGAGATAGATCGGCGGAAGGTCGGCCTTCAGCGCCCCGCCCGCGGCCGGTCCGCCGACGCCGGCAGCTCGGTCACGTCTCTTGGCTACAGCCCCAGTTCCTTCTCAACCTTCTCCACCGTCGCCTCCACAACCGTCGGCGGGTTCGAATACCGCGCGTGCACGTCGAGGGAGTAGTTCGCGCCTTCCGCCGAGTATTTCGCCCCGTGCCCGGTCAGTATCGCAACCACCCGGTCCTGCCCCTTGATCACGTCCTTGTCCCGCAGCTTCTTCAGCGCGGCCAGCGCCGTCGCGGAATTCGGGCACACGGCAATCCCGTTCGTGTCCGCGACCGCCTTCGCCTCAAGGATCTCGTCCTCGCCCACCTGCTCCATTATGCCATTAAAGTACTGGAGCTCCCGCACCGCCTTCTTGAAGCTGACCGGGTTGCCGATCTGCATCGCGCTCGCAACCGTGTCTCCTGCCTTGATCGGCTTCAAGGCTGCATACTCACCACGATAGCTGACATAGAGCGGATTCGCGCGCTCCGACTCCACGCCAACCAGGCGCGGCACCCTGTCTATCACGCCCAGCTCGTATAGCTCCCGGATCCCCTTGCCGAGTGCGGATATATTCCCCGCATTGCCGACCGGGCAGACGATGTAGTCGGGCACGTCCCACCCGAGCTGGTGCAGCGTCTCGACCGCCGTCGCCTTCTGCCCCTCGATCCGAATGCTGTTCATCGAGTTGAGCAGGTACACGTCGTGGCGGGTCGTCAACGCCTGCACGACGCGCATGCACCCGTCGAAGTCCGTCTCGAGCTCGAGCACCCGCGCGCCGTACGACACCGCTTGCGCCAGTTGCCCGCCGGACACCTTCCCCCTCGGCAGCAAAACGACGGCCTGCATCCCCGCGCGCGCCGCGTAGGCCGCCATGGACGCCGACGTGTCGCCCGTCGAGGCGCACACCACGCGCCGAACGCCCAGGTGCCTCGCCCACGACACCCCCGCCACCATGCCGCGGTCCTTGAAGCTCAGCGTCGGGTTCATGCCCTCATGCTTGAGGTACACGTCGTCAACGCCGGCGTATTCGCGGATCGCCTCGCCCGCCGCGTAGAGCGGCGTGTCTCCTTCAAACAACGTGACAACACAGTCCGCCGGAAGGTCAGGCAGGAGGAGGTCCCGATAGCGATCAAAAGCGACCGGCGCCCCCGCCCGCCCGAAGTGCTCTTTCCACTCGTCGCCCGTCCGCCCGAACGACCCGAAGTCGGTCTGCACCTCGAGCAGGTCGCCGCAATCGCACGAATACCGCACCGCGTCGAGCGGATACGCGGCGCCGCAAGCTATGCATCGGAAGTGCGACCGCATGTCACGTCACTCTGGCGCCGTTGGTCTCCATCTTCGCGATGCACATCGTGCTCTCGACGCCGCAGTCGCGAAACGCCTTCGTCATCGCCTCGCCGATCAAGTGCGCCCTGCTCATGTTGTCCGTCACGGCAAACACCGACGGCCCGCCCCCGCTGATCGAGCACCCGAACGCCCCCGCCTCCAGCGCCGCGTTTTTCACGTCGTAGAAGCCCGGGATCAGGTGCGCCCTGACCGGCTCGATCACCGTGTCGTTCACGCACCGCCCGAACAGGTTGATGTCGCCCGTCGTGAACGCCGCCACCATCAGGCATGAATTTGCCATGTTCTCGACGAACGACGGCAGCGGAATGTAGTCCGGCAGCACGGCCCGCGACTTCTTCGTCGGCAGCTCGAATGCCGGCGTCGCCACCACGATCAGCAGGTCGCGAATGGACCCGAGCTTGATCACGTCCAGCGGCTCGCGGCACCGCGTCAACGTCGCCCCGCCCAACAGCGCCGGCGCCGTGTTGTCCGCAAAAAAGCCGCCGCTCACCGCCGCCTCGGCGAGCGTGGCCGGGTAGATCAGGTCGTTCGGCGTCAGCCCGCCCTGGAACAGCTCGTTGACGGCAAAGGCGGCCCCGGCGGCGCTCGCCGCGCTCGAGCCCAGCCCCGCCGCCGACGGCACGCTTTTGTGGATGCACAGCTCGACGCCCTCCCGCACGTTGAGCAGCGCCAGCACCTCCTTCGCCGCCAGCCCGGCCGAGTTGCTTTCCGGCTCGTACGGAATGCTGTCACTGAGGCCCGTGATCTCCACGATCCGCACGCCGCTCGGGATCCGCCGCGCCTCGACGTGATCGCCAAGGGACGTGATCGCCAGACCCAGCACGTCGAAGCCCGGCCCGATATTGCCGATCGAGGCCGGCGCGAAAACCGTCACGCTCTTCATAGCCGACTCCCGCCTGCGGCGCGCTCGGCGCGGGCGCTGCCGCCGCGCCGGGCACACTCGTCCATGCCCCGGCATTGGCGCACATTCCGTGCCAGACGAACACGCGGCCGGCGCAGCCAGGACCCGGGCGCTCACGACGCAAGTCACACGTCCCCAGTCCGCATTTCTCACAGGGCGCAAGGGCCTGTTCAAAAGCCGCTGCCAGCATGTCCCCCAGGGTGCGGCGCACGTCGTCCCATGCCCCGAAGGGGCGGAATGTGAGTAGCCGTAGGCGTAAGCCTACGGGCAAGAGGCGACCGACAAAGGTCCTCTTTCTCGACGGGCGACCGGCCCCGTCCGGGCCGGTCGCCCGT
>CAZJXV010000335.1:0-4351 GCA_964550015.1 uncultured Verrucomicrobiota bacterium | reverse complement strand
CCTCGGCGTCGAGCAGCACGGCCACATCAACGCCATCGGCTTCTCGCTCTACTGCTCGCTGCTCAAGCGCACGATCGAGCGCCTCAAAGGCCACGACGTGCCGATGCCGGGCGAAGTCACCATGCGCCTCGGCCTCGACGCCGCCATCCCCGCCTGGTACGTGCCGGACACGAACCAGCGCATTGACCTGTACAAGCGCCTCGGCGAGCTCGTCTCCGACCCCATGCTCGACGAGCTCCGCGCGGAAGTCCGCGACCGCTACGGCGCCCCGCCCGACGAGGCGCTGGCGCTCTTCGACGCCGTCTCGCTCCGCGTCTTCTGCCAGGGCTACGGGATCGAGCGCGTCGAGGTCAAGGGCGACCGGCTGGTCGTCGAGCGCCGCGGCCGCAGGCTCATGGTGGACAATCGCTTCCCGAGGCTCCGGACCGCCGGCACCCGCGCCGTCGTCGAGGAAGTCAAATCCGTGTTGCAAACGCTGCTCGGATGATCTAGATTCCTCACACGAAAGCCCGGAGGAGCCAACGGCCTGCCATGCGATACGTCCGCGCCATCTGCCTCGCCGTCCTGTGCGGTGCCCTGCTCGCCGTCCTGTGCGGTGCCCTGCTCGCCGGCTGCGGCAAGAAACCTGAGCCCGAGACCGACGCCGACGCCGACGCCAAGGCCGACCTAGTCATCGCCACCGTGGACGGCCGGGAGATCCGCGCAAGCACGTTTCTGGCCGAGTACGAAACCGTCCCCGCCGGCCGCCGCGCCCACTACGCCGCACACCGACAGGAGCTGCTCGACTTCATCATCAACCGCATGGTGATCGTCGCCGAGGCCCGCGCCCAGGGCCTCAACGAGGACCCCCAGGTCCTCGAACGCCTCGCCGAAGCGCGCCGCTTCGCCCTGCGCCTCGCGCTCGAGCAGGAGCTGACCCGCAACCTCCCGCCCATCGCCCAGTCCGAGGTCCGCGCCCGCTACCAGGCCGACGTGCTCGCCCCGGCAGGACCGGCGATCGTCAGGCAGACAATCGTCTACCGCATCCCGGCCGACAACGACACCAAGGCGGCCGTCCACGACGCCATATTGAAAAGCCGCGAGGCCCACCTGCCCTTCGGCACCGTCGCCACCCGTGGGAAGATCGCGTTCGCGCTCCTCGCCGACCCGCCCTCGCGCGAGGCCGGCGTCTCTCCGGCCCTCGCCAGGGAGCTCGCCGCGCTCAAGACCTTCACCGCCACCCCGCTCACGACCATCGGCCAGGAAAACTTCATCTTCTACCGGGAGCCGCTGCCCTTCGAGCAAGCCGCGCCCATCGTCCGCCGCGCCCTCCGCGCCGAGCAGCGTGCGAAGGCTGTGAACGCATGGGTCGAAACGACACGCCGCGAGAGTGCGTTGTCCTCCCGCAGCCAGGACCAGGTGATTGCCTACCCGGAGAGGTTCACCAAAGACGCCGCAGACGACGTCGTCGTCGCCACGGTCAAGGGCAAGACCATCACAGCCGCCGACGCCCGGCGCGCCCTCGAGCTCATACCGCCCCCCGCGCAGGCCCGCTACACGGCCGATCCCGCTCCGTTTCTCGACTCCCTCGTGGCCCACGAGCTCCTCATCTGGGAGGCCGAGCGACGCGGTCTCGACACAACCGACGGGTTCACCGCCCAGATGAAGCAGGCTCTAGACGACGTCCTCATTCGCACCATGCGCGAGCGCGTCCTGGCGAAGTTCGAGATCACGATCAGCGACGAGGAGCTCCGCGCGCTGGCCGCCCGGAGCGCGGGCGGCGACCTGCCCAGGGAATTCATTCAGTTGAGCTACATCGCCAACGCCGACCGGGCCAAGGTCGAGCACGCACTCGACGAGCTCAAGGCCGGCAAGGCGTTCGACGAGGTGCACAAGGCCCACTCGGCCGACACGCGTCAGGACCTCGGCACCTGGTCCGACACAACGCTCGAGCGCATGCCCGAGGCGCTGCGCACAGCCACCGAGGGCCTCAAAGACGGCGAGCTCACCGGCGTGCTCGAGATGGACGAGCGCTTCCTCGTCGTGCGCGTCACCCGGCGGCCGGCCGTCGTGGACCTCGCGCCGTGGCGGGCGCAGTTGCTAGCCGAGAAGCAGGCCGAGCTCTTCCTCGGCTGGGTGACCGAGCAAAGGGCAAATCATCGCGTCGTCCTGAATACAAAGCGGCTCAGCCAAGTCCAACTCCCGGAAGCCCCGGCGCCGCCGGAGGCGCCCTCGGCGCCGGCGGACCTTCGGACACCGAGCTCGTAACGAGAGAGGTACACGTGAGCACGACACGACTGCGAGTCAACCTGTGTGCGGCCATTGGTCTCGCCGCCGTCCTCGCACCGGGGTGCGGCGTCAAGCGCGAGCGGCAGGCGCACGCGCCGCCGACGCCCCTGCCTCCACGCCCGGCCGAGGCCGACACCGGTGGCGACGAGGGCGAGGCCCTCGCGGAGACCGTCAAAGCCACCGGCGACCCGATGATCACCGACGCCGTCTACGTCATCGTTGACACGCGCGTGATCACCGTCAACGAGGTCCTGCGCAAGGTCGAACCCATCGTGGACAGGATCCTGGAAGGCAGACCGATGCCAAGCCAGAAGGAGCTCGAGGCCCTGCGCACAAGCGTGTTCATCAGCGTCTCCGAGGGCATGATCGTCAAGGCCCTCATCCTCAAGGCCGCCGCCGAAAAAGGCATGGCCGTGGACGAGACGCGCGTCGGCTCGCAGATCAAGCGCGTCCTGCTTAGGGAGAACCTGACCCTCGAGGAATACCTCGAGAAGAACAAGCTCACCTACCGCGAGCTCTACCGCGAGGTGCGCGACGACGTGCTCTTCAGCGGCTTCCGCCAGATCGTGATCGTCCCGCGCGTCCACGTCGCGCCCGGCGAGGTCGTAGCTTACTTCGAAGAGCACAAGGACGAGTTCTCACAGCTCGAGCAGGTCGAGTGCCGCCAGATCGTCTTCTTCGGCAACGACGACGAGAAGAGACAGAAGGCGGAATCGGCGGTCGAAAAGCTCCGCGCCGGCGCCACGTTCGCCGAGGTCGCCAAAGAGTTCTCCGAGAGCTCCAACGCCGAGAAGGGGGGCGCCATGGGCTGGATCGAGCGTGACCGCGTCATCAACTCGAAGAAAGTCAACACGGTCCTGTTCGACGAGCTCAAGGTCGGCGAGCCGAGCGGCGTGATCGAGGATGAGGGGCACAATCTGTGGATCGTCATGATCACCGGCCGGCGCGAGCCCATCGAAGCCGATATCCAAAAGGCCTGGCCGGTTATCGAGCAGCGACTGCTCCGGACAAAGCGCGAGGACGAAACCTGGAAGTACGCCCGGGGGCTCGCCAAGACGACGGCGATCGTTCCGGAAGAGGTGCGAGAGAGGTTCCTCCGTCCGCCGGAGGAGCCGCCGCGTTAGCCCCCGGACGCGTCCCGGCCGCACACCGAGGAGGCCCTCATGCCGTCCCGGCGGCTCCGTATCGGCATCACAATGGGTGACCCGGCCGGCATCGGCCCGGAGGTCGTCGTCCGGGCGCTCGCCGGCGGCCGCCTCCCGCGTTCGCCCAACTTCGTCGTGTATGGCTCGCCCGCACTGCTGCGTTCTGCGGCACGGCGCGCCGGCGTCCGCCTCAAGATTGCCCCCGTGTCCGACGTGCGCGCCGCGGCCGGCGAGGCGGTCGCCTGCATCAACCCGACGCGCCTGCGCCGCAGCCGCGCCGCCACCGGCCGCGTGGACGCCGCACTCGCCCGCGCCGCCATGCAATGCGTGCGGGCCGCCGTGCGCGACGCGCTGGCCGGCGAGCTCGACGCCATTGTCACCGCACCGATCAACAAGACGGGCCTGCGCCGCGCCGGCTACCCCTTCCCGGGGCACACCGAGTTTCTTGCCGCCGAGGCTAGCGCCCCGCGCGTGGCCATGATGTTCGTCGGCGGCGGCCTGCGCGTCGCACTCGCCACGATCCACGAGCCTCTCGAACACGCCGTCACGACGATCACCCCGCGCCGCATCCTCGCCGTCATCGAGCTTTTTGACGACGCGCTCCGCCGCCTCTTCGGCATCGCCGCGCCCCGCATCGGCGTCTGCGGCCTCAACCCTCACGCCGGCGAGCACGGCCTCATGGGCCGCGAGGAAGCCCGCCGCATCGCCCCTGCCATCAACAAGGCCCGGCGGCGCGGCCTCCACGTCACAGGCCCGCTGCCCGCCGACACCCTGTTCCCGCGCCACCGGCTCAAGGAATTCGACGGCGTCGTCGCCATGTACCACGACCAGGGCCTCATCCCCGTCAAGCTTCTCGCATTCAACAGCGGCGTCAACGTCACCCTCGGCCTGCCGTTCGTCCGCACCTCGCCCGACCACGGCACCGCCTACGACATCGC
>CAZJXV010000334.1:0-4371 GCA_964550015.1 uncultured Verrucomicrobiota bacterium | reverse complement strand
CAGATACAAAGAACAACACCCCTTGACGAGGGTGCCTCATAGCAGGGTATTGCCCTTGCGTTCCCTGCCTACCCAGGGCGACGCGTCCCCCCTCGGCAAGCTCGGGGGCGACGCTTGCCCTGGGCTGACCTATTTGGCCCTTTCAGGGCGACGGCCTTCATGGCAAAGGCGGCCGAATCAACGTCATCGGGCTTTTTCAACGACCCCACAGTCACCCATTTTTCGGCGACTCGTCCATCGAGCCGAGCGGGCTGTCACGAAAAATGGGTGACTGTCCCTATTTTTCTCCTTGCGCGACAGCCCCGCCGGTGCTAGCGTGCGTTCAGCTTGCCAGTTCTTGACTTAACCTGGACCGTGGGCACGGGCGACCCGTGGCGGAACTCGAAGTCTCAGTCATTATTCCGGTGCGCAACGAGCGCAGCCGTCTCGAGGAGTGCCTCGCAGCCCTTGTCGAGCAGGACTACCCCGCGGCGCGGATGGAGATCCTGGTCGTTGACGGGCGCAGCGACGACGGCACGCGGGGGATCATCAAAGAATACTGCATGCGCTACAAGCACGTGCGCTTGCTGAAGAACTACCGGCGCACGACGGCGCACGGGCTCAACATCGGCATCCGGGAGGCGCGCGGGCGCATCATCGTGCGGGTGGACGGCGACCTGGTCGTCGAGCGGGACTGCATTTCCGAAGCCGTGCGCACGCTGGACGAGACCGGCGCGGACAGCGTGGCGGGCGTCGTGCTGCCCCGGGCGGAGAGCACGTACCATCGCGCCATGCTCGGCGCGATGTGCAGCGCGTTCTCGTGGGGGATCAGCTCGTTCCGGCGGCGGCGTCAGCGGGGATTCGTGGACGGCGTGCCGTGCGGCGCGTACCGGCGCGAGGTGTTCGAGCGGATCGGGCTCTTCGACGACGACCTGAAGAAGTACCACGCCGACGAGTTGAGCTGCCGGCTGCGGCGCGTGGGCGGGACGATCACGATGAACCCCAAGATCCAGGCCACCCACCGCTTCCGGTCCACTCTGGCGAAGCTGTGGGAGCGGACCGTGTACGACGGGATGTGGCGCATCCGGCTGTTTCAGAAGCACTTCACGTTCCGCTACTGGCGCCAGTTCGTGCCGATGCTCGTGGTGCTGTCGGCGATCGTGGCGTTGGCGACGACGGTGCTGAGCCTGTTTCTGCGCGTGCGGCCGGTGGTCATCGTGGGCCGGGTTGCGCTCGGCCTGATCGGGTTGTACCTGGCGCTCGCGGTGTACTTCTCGGTCCGGGCGCACATCGCGCACCGGCTCAAGCCGAACGTCTGGGTGCCGCTTACGTTTCTGACTTATCACACCGCGTTCGGATGGGGGATGATCTGCGGCGTCTTCCGCTTTCTCGGCAGGCGGGGGGCACGGCGTCACCACATCCCGAGAATTGCCGCACGCGGCTGAGCCTTCCCGCTCTTACGTCTTTGTATGGTGCTGCCACCACGCGCCGCCCTGTCGCTCGAACTCCTCAACGCCCACCATGCGCGCGTTCGGGCCGAGGTGGTAGGCGAGGACGAACGCCTGGCGGTCATCCACGCGCGCCATCCAGCGGAGCATGCGGCTTTTCATCTCGTCGAGCGCGTCGCGGCACGCGGGGTCGCCGGCGCGGTTGGTGAGCTCGGCGGGGTCCGTTTCGAGGTCGTACAGCTCGTCAATGTCGGCCGGATTGTACGCGTACTTCCAGCGCGCCGTCCGCACCATGCGTTGGGTGTAGAGCGTCGTCTCGTAGCCGTGAAACTGGGCATAGACGTCGTCGGGCCAGTCCACGGGCTCGCCGCGCAGCAGCGGCGCGAGGTCGCGGCTGTGCAGCGGCCCGTGGGCCACGCCGGCGGCGTTGAGAAAGGTCTCGGTCAGGTCGAGCGTGCTGACGAAGCGCTCGCATGTCGGGCCGGTCCCCGGGAGGCCCGGCCAGCGCACGATGAGCGGCACGCGCATCGTCTCCTCGTAGAAGTTGAAGCCCTTGTTGAACAGGCCGTGGCTGCCGAGGTTGTCGCCGTGGTCGGCCGTGAACGCCACAAGCGTGTTGTCGGCGAGGCCGTGGCGGTCGAGCGCGGCGAGGATCGCGCCGATCACGTCGTCGAGGAGCTTCACGTAGCCGTAGCTGTGCGCGATGATGCGCTGCCAGTGCGGCCAGTCAATCTTCTCCGCGTTCCAGCGCCACTTCTCGTGCGCGTGGATGCGCGGTTTGCCTTCGAGCGTGTCGCGGAAGTTGGGCCACTCGGGGATCGCCTCCGGGTCGACGAGGGTGTTGTACGGCGGCGGGACGCAGATCGGGAAGTGCGGCCCGTAGAACCAGCACTGGAGGTAGAACGGCTCGTCCGAGTGCTCGCGCGCGTGCTCGTCGATGAACCGTTCGGCTTGGCGGCCGGTCCACACGTCGGGGAAGTGGTCGAAGTCCACCGCGGGCGTGCCGCAGAACTCGGCGTCCGGGCCATACTCGAGGCGGTGCGCCTCGGTCCCCCAGGTCCAGTCGTATCCCTCCTTCTTGATCCACGCGTAGCAGTCGCTCATCGTGCGGGCGAAGTCGAACTTCGGCGCCACCTCGTCGTTGGGCCCCATGTGCCACTTGCCTGTGAAGGCCGTTCGGTATCCGGCCTCGCGCAAACGGGAAAAGAGCGTCGGCAACTCCGGATTCAGCCGAACGAACATGGGGTGGAAATTGCCCTCGTTCGCGAGCATCCCGTGCTCGTGCGGAAAGTTCCCAGTCATGAACGAGCTCCGTGCCGGCGAGCACAAGCTGATCGGCGTAAACGCGTTCGTGAAGCGGACGCCGTCGCGCGCGAGCGCGTCCAGGGCGGGCGTCTGCGCAAGGTGATTGCCGTTAGAGCCGACGAAGTCGTAGCGGTGCTGATCGGTCATGATGAAGACGATGTTCGGGCGCTGCGCGCTCATTGTGAGTCTCCCTCGTCCGTGCAGTCTGGCGACACGATAGCAGGAAGGAGGACATGAGGCACGGATTTCCTGCGCGCCGGGCGACGTGTCACTCCAGGGCCCGCAGGCGGAGTTGGCCGCAGGCGGCGTCGGCGTCGGCGCCTTTCGAGCCGCGCACGGTGGCTTCGATGCCCGCGTCTTCGAGCGCGGCCCGGAACAGGTACGCCGCGCGGCGGGACACGGTATGGGACGGCTGGTGCTCGTGCGGGTTGAGACGGAGGACGTTCACCTTGCACGCCAAGCCACGCAGCAATGCGGCAAGACCCCGGGCGTCAGCCGGCGCATCGTTCACGTTGCGCATCAGGACGTACTCGAACGTCACGCGGCGGCCTGTGGCCTCGGCGTACCGGCGGCAGGCGCCGAGGAGCCGGCCCAGCGGCCACCTGCGGTTGACGGGCATGAGCTGTGACCGGCGGGCGTCGTCGGGCGCGTTGAGCGAGACGGCGAGCTTGACCTGGAGCCCCTCGCCAGCAAGCCGCTCGATGGCCGGAACGATGCCGCAGGTCGAGATGGTGACGCGCCGGGCGCCGATGCGCAGGCCGTCCTCGGCGATGATCGTGCGTACGGCGGCGAGCACGTGGTCGTAATTGTCGAGCGGCTCGCCGATCCCCATGAAGACCACGTTCCGCAGGCTCGCGGGCGACTCGGCACGCATGAGAAGCGCCTCGTCCAGGATCTCCCCGGCCGAGAGGTTGCGCACGAGCCCCCGGGCGCCGCTGGCGCAGAACGTGCACCGCCGACGGCACCCGACCTGGCTCGAAAGGCACGCGGTCCAGCCCTTCCGCATCGCGACAAGCACGCTCTCGATCACGTTGTCGTCGTCGAGCCGCAGGGCGAAACGGCGCGTGCCGTCGGAGGATTCCACGTGTCCGGCGATCCGGGCGGTGCGGATGACGAACCGCGCGGCGAGCGCGTCACGCAACGAGGCGGGCAGGTCGGTCATCCGAGCGAAGGACGAGGCGCCGCGCTCGAAGATCCATCGGCGTATCTGCTTCGCACGGAAGGCAGGTTGGCCGAGCCGCTCCAGTTCCTTCTCGATGTCGGCGGTCTTGATGTCCAGCCTGTTCATGGAGGCATTCTGCATTCGACATGAAGGAACGGGCAAGCGTCGTTTCGCGCGGGTCTCGGTGGGCGTGGCCGGTGTTCAGGCCCATGTTGCGCCGGGCCGACCACCTATGGTAGGAGAAGCCGATGACGGGGGATGAGTTGGAGGCCGGGACCATGAAGTTCTCTGTGAAAGATAGGGAGTTCGACGTCACCCTGCACGACACGCCTACAGCGGAGGCCATCTGCCAGGCGCTGCCGATCGAGGTGCCCGTGCACCGCTGGGGGGACGAGATTTACTGCCTGACGGACGTTCGCGTCGAGCAGGAGGCGCAGGCGCGCGAGCTGATGGAGGTGGGGGAGATCGCCTACTGGC
>CAZJXV010000333.1:0-4384 GCA_964550015.1 uncultured Verrucomicrobiota bacterium | reverse complement strand
TTCAACAACTACCTCGACCTCGACGCCGCGTGCGAGCTCGCCAAAGAGTTCAGCGAGTGCGCCGCCGTCGTCATCAAGCACACCAACCCGTGCGGCGTCGCCCTCGGCAAGGACCCGCACGAGGCCTACCTCAAGGCGCGCGCCACCGACCCCGTCTCGGCCTTCGGCAGCGTCGTGGCGTTCAACCGCAACCTGGACCGCGAAACCGCCGAGGCGCTCAACGAGACCTTCGTCGAGGCCGTCATCGCGCCCGGCTACAACGTGGATGCGCTCGAACTGCTCAAGAAGAAGAAACAGCGCCGCCTCCTGCTCCTCGAGGGGCTCGAGGCCTGGGCCATGGTCGGCGGCACCGTGCTGCCCGACCGCGACCTCAGAAAAATCGTCGGCGGCCTGCTCACGCAGGAGCGCGACATCGTCCGCGTCACGCCCGCCACCGTCAACGTCGTCACCAAGCGCGCGCCGACCGACGACGAGATGCGTGCGCTGATGTTTGCCTGGAAGGTCGTCAAGCACGTCAAGTCCAACGCCATCGTCTACACGAACGCCACCGAGACGCTCGGCATCGGCGCGGGCCAGATGAGCCGCGTGGACTCGTCGAAGATCGCCGTGATGAAGGCCCAAAAAACGCTCGAAGGCTGCGTCGTCGCCTCCGACGCCTTCTTCCCGTTCCGCGACGGCGTGGACGCCGCCATCGACGCGGGCGCCACGGCCATCATCCAGCCCGGCGGCTCGGTGCGCGACGAGGAATCCATCGAAGCGTGCAACGAGCGCGACGTGGCCATGGTCTTCACCGGCATCCGCCATTTCCGGCACGCATAGGAGCCAAGGCATACACATGAACGTTCTGGTCGTGGGCGGCGGCGGCCGCGAGCACACGCTGGTCTGGAAGCTCAAGCAGGGCCCGCAGGTCAAGGCCCTCTTCTGCGCCCCGGGCAACGGCGGCATCAGCCGCGACGCCACCTGTGTCCCCATCGCCGCCGGCGACATCCCCGCCCTCGTCGAGTTTGCCCGCGCCAACGACGTAGACCTCACCGTCGTCGGGCCCGAGGCCCCGCTCTGCGTCGGCATCGCGGACGCCTTCCGCCAGGCCGGCCTGCGCGTCTTCGGCCCCACGGCGCGCGCCGCACGCGTCGAGGGGAGCAAGGTCTTCGCCAAGGAGCTCATGGCCCGCCACAACGTGCCGACCGCGCCCTACCGCGTCTTCGACGATGCCGACGAAGCCACCGCGTACGTCAGGCGCGTCCCCGCGCCCGTCGTCGTCAAGGCCGACGGACTCGCCGCCGGCAAGGGCGTCACCGTCTGCGCAACCCAAGCCGAAGCCGTCGCCGCCATCGAGCGCGCCATGCGCGAGCGCGCCTTCGGCGACGCGGGCGACCGCGTCCTCATCGAGCAAAAGCTCGAGGGCGAAGAAGCGTCCGTGCTCGCCTTCGTCTCCGGCGACACCTTCGTGCTCATGGACTCCTCGCAGGACCACAAGCCCGTGTTCGACGGCGACACCGGCCCCAACACCGGCGGCATGGGCGCCTACTCGCCCGCGCCCATCGTGGACGCCCTCGCGTGGGAGCGCATCCGCACGCAGATCTTCGAGCGCCTCGTCGCCGGCATGGCCGCCGACGGCCTCGACTACCACGGCGTCCTCTACGCCGGGCTCATGATGACCAACGAAGGCCCCCAGGTCCTCGAATTCAACGTGCGCTTCGGCGACCCCGAGACCCAGGCCCTCCTGCCCCGGCTCGAGGACGACCTGGCCGACGTGCTGCTCGGCGTCGCCGACGGCACGCTCACGCGCTCGGAGCTCTGTTGGTCGAGCCGCAGCGCCGTCTGCGTCGTCATGGCCAGCGGCGGCTATCCCGGCAGCTACGAGAAGGGCAAGCCCATCACCGGCCTCGACGACCTGGCCGCCGACCAGGACGTCATCGTCTTCCACGCCGGCACGCGCATCGAGAACGGTTCGCTCGTCACCGCCGGCGGCCGCGTCCTCGGCGTCACCGGCATCGGGCCGACCCACGAATCCGCCATGGAGAGCGCCTACAACGCAGTCGAGACAATCAAGTTCGAGGGTGCCCACTTCCGCACCGACATCGGCGCCAAGGCACTGCGCTAGCACTCGCACCCGACCAGGAGACACAGGCCCATGATGAACCAGGCTCAGACCCGCTCGCGCCCGCAGGTAAGCATCGTGATGGGCAGCACGTCCGATCTGCCCCTCGTGCGCCACACCATCGACGTGCTCAAGGAATTCCTCGTCGAGTACGAAGTCAAGGTGCTCTCGGCCCATCGCACGCCCGAGAAAGTGGCCCAGCACGCCGGGGGCGCCCGCTCGCGCGGCGTCCGGGTGCTTATCGGCGTCGCCGGCGGCGCCGCGCACCTCGCGGGCGCGCTCGCCGCCCACTCGACCCTGCCCGTCATCGGTATCCCGGTGCCGACCCAGCACCTGGGCGGCCTCGACTCGCTGCTCTCAACGGTCCAGATGCCCTCGGGCGTGCCCGTCGCCACCGTCGCCGTCGGCGACGCCGGCGCGAAGAACGCCGCCCTGCTCGCCATCGAGATCCTCGCGCTCACCGACGGCACGCTCCTCAAGCGGCTCGACAAGTACCGCGAAGGCCTCGTGCACAAGGTCGAACGCGACGCGCGCGAGGTCCGGCAGGAGTAGCCGTGCAGACCGAGATCATCGCCCTCGACCCGGCCCGGCCCGACCCCGCGTCGCTCGCGCGCGTGGCCCGGCGCCTCGAGACCGGCGCCCTCGTCGCCTTCCCCACCGAGACCGTCTATGGCCTCGGCTGCCTGCCCGAGCACGAGCAATCGGTCACGCGCATCTACACGCTCAAGGACCGGCCCGCCGACCGGCCGCTCGCCTTCTACCTGGCCGGCACGCGCGACCTTCTCGCCCGGCCGACGCACCCCTCGCCCGAAGCCGCCCACCTCATCGAGCGCTTCCTGCCCGGGCCGCTCACCGTGCTCCTCGAGGACACAACCGGCGCCACGGCCGGCTTCCGCATCTCGCCCAACCGCGTCCTCACCGGGCTCATCGCGGCCGTCGGCCGCCCCCTCGTCGGCACGAGCGCCAACCCCAGCGGCGCCCCGAGCCCGACGACGCCCGGCCAGGTGCTCGACGCCTTCAGAGGACGCATCGAAGTCGTGCTCGACACCGGCCCGACAGAGCTCGGCACGGACTCAACCGTCATAGACTGCACCACTTCGCCGCCCGTGATCGTGCGCGAGGGCGCCATCGCCGCCGCCGAAATCGCCGCCGCGCTCGGGGTGCCCGTGGCGAGCGTGCTCAAACGCCCCGGACCGGCCCCGTCCTGAAATCGGTTGACGTGCCCGGCCCGGCCCGTTAGGGTGCCGCAAGTAACCGGGACGGAACGCCATGGCCAAAAACATCCTCTTCGTCTGCACGGGCAATACCTGCCGGAGTCCGATGGCGGTGGGACTGCTGCGCGACCTCGCGCCCCATCTCGACCTCGAAATCCACTCGGCCGGCACCTCCGCCATGGCCGGCGTGCCCGCGAGCTCCCTGGCGATCGAGGCGATGCGCGAGGCGGAAATCGATATCAGCAACCACCGCTCCTCAACCCTCAACGGCGACATGCTCGAGGAGGCCGACCTCGTCTTCTGCATGGCCGAGCAGCACCGGCGCCGCATCGTGGACTGGTTCACGCGGATGGACGACAAGGTGTACCTGCTCCGCGAGTTCGACCCCGAGCGGACCGACTCGCACTACCCCGACGTGCCCGACCCCATCGGGCTCGATCTCGACGCCTACCGCCGCGCCTTCACCATGATTGAACGTTCCCTGCACGAGGTAATCAAGATCCTATGAACGTCGCCGTCGCCGCCGACCACGGCGGATATGAGCTCAAACAGCACGTCAAGCGGTGGCTCGCCGAGCACGGCCACCAGGTGACCGACTTCGGCGCCCACGGCACCGACTCCGTGGACTACCCCGACTTCGGCTTCCCCGCCGCCGACGCCGTCGCCCGCGGCGAGGCCGACGCCGCCGTCCTGTGCTGCACCACGGGCATCGGCATGAGCATCACGGCCAACAAAGTCCCCGGTGTCCGTGCCGCGCTCGTCTTCGACCCCGAGTTCGCACGGACCAGCCGGACGCACAACAACGCCAACGCCCTCTGCCTCGCCGGCAAGCGAACGGACGCCACGCAGGCGGACGCCATCCTTGACGTGTGGTTTGCCACGGGATTCGAGGGCGGGCGCCACACGCGGCGCCTCGGTAAGATCGCGGCCAGGGAGAACACGGGCCCCGAATGACGCACACCCGCTGCGCTCAGGCCGGCCGTCGCTGAACTTAAACCTCGGACGAGGACTCCGCTTCCGGCCCCACCTCGCCCATCGCCTTGATCACTTCCTTGCGGAGCTGGTCCGC
>CAZJXV010000332.1:0-4389 GCA_964550015.1 uncultured Verrucomicrobiota bacterium | reverse complement strand
GGCCAAGCGCAACCCCGACCTCACCGACATCGCCGTTGAGTACATCGCAAGCACCGAGAACAAGGCGGCATTCACGGCAATCGGGGCCATGTACGACGACGCCGCCACCGCCCAGCGCGCCACCATCCTCACCGCGCTGGCGAAATCACGGCACTACGGGCGATCGAGCGACAGCTACTGGAAACCCTTCCTTACCAACGTCGCGGCCGAGAAAGACCCGGACCTACGCTTGAGATTGGCCGCCGTGTTGGAGCGGCGCTCGAACACGCTTGCCGAGGGATTCATCGCCCGCCTTTTGGCCGATGAGGACGCCCGCGTTCGCGGCGCAGCGGGCGGGCTCGTGCTCAGGGCGGTCGCTGAAGCGCAAACCAGCAACACCCAAACCACGTTCGCCGAACCCAGCTTCGGCCCCCCGTCTAAGGAGCGTTCGAAGGGCACCCCGTTCAACGTGCTCAAGGCGGTGAAACTCAAGGCGAAGCACGACAGTTGGCACAGCCTCATGGCAAACACCCTCGACGAGACGCCCGACATCCGGTTCCACTTGGCCTACTACGTCACCGGCGACGGGCGGACCGACTTGCCCGTGCTCGACGCGGCGCTGGCCAGGGAAAACCTGCGCGATGAGCTCAAGCATGTCGGCGACGACAAGGCCGTCGGCCTGATCCTGGCACGGCTGCCTTGGCCGGACGCCCGCGACCGCGTCGCCGAATGGGGCCGTGATCCCTTCCTGTATGCGCGGATGCTCGGGCAGACGAAGCACGCCCCGGCGCCCCTTCGCACTTTGCTCCTCGAACCGGCCCTGCTGGACGCGGCGATGGAAACGGCCAAGGACACGGAGTTGGCCCTTATCGCCTACGCCCTTTTGCGGGAGCCGGACGACTCGCCCGTCTCGCTTTACGCGACGAACGAAGAGAACGCCCGCACCCTGGAGCGGCTGCGCAAGGCCGGACATCCCCTGGCCCGGGCCATGGCCCTCTACGTCAAGGCTACGCAGCGGGAGGTCGTAGGGACCGCGCTGTTCAACGAGGCCCTGGCCGACGAGGAGCCATGGGTCCGTTACTGGGCCGTCGCCGGGATCGTAGCCCGGATCAAGGACTTGTCTGAGCGCGGACACACGCTCGCCTCGCTCCTCAGCGACACCGACACCACCGTCGCCTCGGCCGCCGCGATCGGTCTCCTCAGCAGCGACCTGCGCAACGCGGCGGGCTACCGGTATTCCTTCAGGATGTTCCGCTACCGCGAGCTGGACGTTTACATCTACAGCCGGACCTTTGACGAATACGACTATAGCTCACGCGCCAGCCGGTCCCTCAGGCCCCTCGATGGCAGACCCGACTTCCTCGACGACGTCCGGAAGCGCCTCGAGGATTTGCTCGAGGCCGAAGGCGCAGGCGGCGTCGGCCCCTTCGCCGTGTTGCTCGCACAGTACGGCGACTATACCGGCATGGATCTCCTGCTTGAACGATGGCAGCGGACCCAAGACACGGCCGCGCAGGGCTTCCTGTTGGTGGGCCTCGCCTTGGCGAGAGATGAACGCTTCCTGCCGCCCCTGAAGGCGAAGGTGGCGAGTACGGATGGATCGTATGAACTCCGGGAGCTGCTGAACTGGCTGCGCGGCGTCCGGGGAGAGGAAGCCCGCAAGCTGCGGCGTGAAATCAACCGCCGCCTGCGCGCCTCTGATTAGACCTTCTGACATCGTCCGCGCCCTTTGAGCGCAGGCCGTCATGATGAAGTGGTTTGAAGAGACTCGACGATATGGCTCGGGACCCATGGGAGGGGACAAGAAGATGAAAACGCGAACCGATTGCACGCGGCCGGGAAACAGCTGGCGGCGCGTGGCGCCGCACGCGTGGCTGGTTCCGGCCCTGGTGCTCGTTCTTGGCGCCGGGTGTGTGGAGGTCAAGGACGAGTTGACCATCAATGCCGACGGCTCGGGAACGGTCCGGATCGAAACAGTGACGCACGCCCCCGGCGGATACATGACCGGCGGCTTCGGGCCGATGGGTCCAATGGAATCGTTGGTCTACCCGCCGGCGGATTCACGGCAGGCGCGCGCCCTGTTTCCGGGGGACGATTTCACCGTCAAGGTCAGGCGCAACCGCGCCGCTAAAGGCGCTTCCGGCGTCACCGTGAGAGTCACCTTCAAGGACATCAACACGCTGATCGAAAGCCCCTACGGCCGCGCCCATTCGTTGTCGCTGCAGCTCGAAGGCGACGACCTGGTCCTCAAGGCCCGGAGCGGTCTGCAGGCCGCAGCCCGCATCGATGCCTTCCTCAACACCGACGAGAAACTGCCCGCCCCCGTGAACCTCAAGTCGCTGGCGAAGAAGCACAAGGACCTCGCGCTCGACTTCAAGATATCCTTGCCGGCGACCGCTTCCGTCGAGGGCGGCGGCGCTACGGCCGAGGGCAGCACGGTCACGTGGGCCGTGGACCTCTCCGAAGCCGAGGACGCCGCCGCCGCCGCCGACGCCGTCGAGCGTCTTGACGGCGTCATCACGGCCCGGTGTCCGGCCGCGGGCATCGAGTTCAAACCGGTCAAGGTCGCCCGCCTCGACCTGTCGCCGTTCAAGGACCTCGAGGAAGGCAAGATCGCCGAGGCCGCCGGAATCGACGCTGAGAAAATCCGCGCCGCGGCGAAGTTTGTTCCCATCCTGCTGCACGTCACGCGCTCCTTTGACCTTGCCGGCAGCGGTCACTACGAACGGAACAGCGCCACGCTTCAGGGCGTCGTCATCGTTCCCCGCGACCTGGCGCCGGCCCGATGGGGCGAGTCCACACTCACCAAGGCCGAGGACGATCAGGGCAACGACCTCTTGCCGACCGAAGACGAGCGCTACGGGCCCGGATGGAGCTCCATGCACGGCCCCATGTACTACGAGCACGCCGACGAGGACGAGGATGACGAGGACGACGAGGCGGACGTCACGCATTATGTGTCTCTGTCGATGCAGGTGCCGTCGATAGACGCCGACACGATCGCCCACATCAAGGGCTCCGTCGAGATGTGCTACACCGCCGCCGAGTACCTCGTCCGGATCGAGAACGCAGTGCCGAAAAACGCCATCATCGAGGGGAAACTTGAGCAGTACTATCGGTATATGAGCGGTTCCGATGGGGCGACCCCCATCTCGAGCCCCAGCCTGGAGAAACTGGGCGTGCAGCTGACCCTCAACCGGGCTTCCCGTGTCAAGGGCCTCGTGATACTTCAAATGGGCATGAAAACCGACAACGCCGTCGTCTCCGGTGTCCACGTATTTGACGCGAAGGGCCGGCCCTGGCCCACGCTGCTGACGGGCAGCCTGTTCGGGTTTGGTGGCGGCGATGACAGCCTGCAGACCGTTGTCGTGGGCGCGCCGGAAGGACCGCTTTCCCTGGCGCTGCTCGTCAGGGCCGGTGGCCCATCGGTGAAGGTGCCAATCGAGCTGGCCGACGTGCCGATCACGCCCAGCGAGGCGGAATCCGCTGGTGCGGACGCTGTTGAAAAGACCCCGCCCGAGAATTAGCCTGCAGACTTGCGTGGCCTGAGGCGTACATATCCGAAGAAAGGAAATGGCCATGAAGCTCAGCACACTCACACGGCTGGCTGCCGTTCTTCTCCTGGTTGTTGCCGGCGCCGGGTGCGTCAAGGAATACTCGGTCACCGTGGCCATCAACGAGGACGGCACCGCGACAGTGACCAACGTCGCGGTGGTGAATCGCGCGCTGTTGGAGGAGCAAATCCGGTTCATGGACGCGGAGGAAAACGACTTCGACGAGGACGGCTTCGACGACGACGAAGACTTCGACGAAGAACTCGTCGTCCTCGTCGACGACGACTTGGACGAAGACGACGACTTGGACGAGGACGAGGTCGAGGCCGAGGCTGAGGCCGACGAAGGGCCCCGGGACGAAGCGGACCCAGACGACGACACGGAGCAGCCGCTCACCGACGAGGAACAGGCGAAAGAGGACGCCGAACTCGCCGCGAAAATCAGAGGGATGCTCGAAGAAGAGAACCCCGTCGAGGACGCCGACGACGCCGAGTTCAACGTGGACTCCGTCGAGGTCGGGGAGAC
Organism: uncultured Verrucomicrobiota bacterium; assembly: GCA_964550015.1. GTDB lineage: Bacteria > Auribacterota > JABMQX01 > JAFGEW01 > JAFGEW01 > CAZJXV01. Next base: position 331 of record CAZJXV010000332.1, on the reverse strand, counting down.
CACCGTCCGCGTCGTTACGACTGTCAAGTTCAAGGACCTCGAGGCCCTCGTCGCCAGCACCGGAGATATCTGGCGATCCTTCGGGTACGACCGCCTGGTGCTTGACGCTGATGACAACGGCAAGCTGCGCCTCACCCTCTCGCCGGTGTCGTCGAGAGCAACGGCCAGAGAGTTGGAGGAGATGCGATCGTGGCTCGAGGCCGCCGGCTTCGAGGGCATCATCAAGTTCGTGATGCCGGGCACGGTGCTCTCCAGCACGCTCCCTGAGATCGAAGAGAGCGTTACCTTTATCAAGATCTACGGATTATTTTTAAATGAGAGATGACTCCAT
>CAZJXV010000331.1:0-4395 GCA_964550015.1 uncultured Verrucomicrobiota bacterium | reverse complement strand
GCAACGTCGCCCAGAGCCCCGAGGTGGGCTCGGCCATGACGCTCTTCTTCGGCCTCATGTTTATCTATTTCGCCGGCTCGTTCATCAGCGTGCGGTTTCGCGACTTTTTGCGCACGACGTTTACACACTTCACGAGCGTCGAGGTCACGCCCGCGACCATGCAGCACATGCTCGCCGGGATCATCACGCGCGTCGCCGTCATGATGGCGCCTATCATGTTGCTGCTGTTGCTGGCGGTGTTCGTGGCCTCGTTCATGCAGTACGGCTTCCTCTGGGCGCCGCAAGCGCTCAAACCCAGGTGGAGCCAGATACGGCCGAGCCTCAGCAAGATCAACTTCTTCAGCAAGGACAAGCTCATCGATCTCGCCGTCGCCGTCGGCAAGATCGCTCTCATCAGCCTTGTCGCCTATTGGACGGTCGGCGCCTACCTGCCGCGCTTCCTGCCTCTGATGGACAAGACGGTGCCTCAAATCGCGGACTTCACCGTCGGCGTCGCTTTTCAGGTCGTCCTCCGGATCATCGTGCTCCTCATGGTGTTGGCCGCGCTCGACTACCTCTGGAAGCGGCACCGTCGCGAGGAAAAACTCAAAATGACCAAGCAGCAGGTCAAGGACGAGCGCAAGAACATCGAGGGCGACCCGATGATCAAGGGGCGGATCCGCGGCCTGCAGCTCAAGTCGAGCATGCAGCGCATGATGCGCGACGTGCCGAAGGCCGACGTGGTGATCACCAACCCGACACACTACGCGATCGCGTTGCGCTACGAACCCGAGACAATGCCGGCGCCGCGCGTGGTGGCCAAGGGCGCGCGTCTGCTGGCCGAGCGGATCATGGAGCTGGCGGGCATGCACCACGTGCCCGTGGTGCAGAACGCGCCGCTGGCGCAGGCGCTCTACAAGTCGGTGGAGGTCGGCGGCTACGTGCCGGTGGCCTTTTACCATGCGGTGGCCGAGGTGCTCGCGTACGTGTTCGCGATCGGGCGGGCGCGCCAGGGCGTGCCGGTCGGGGCGACGCCGTAGAGGCGGCCGTACTGAGTTCGAGTTAGAGGGACGTGATGTTGGGAGCGGTCCGGGAGTCAAAGCTCGCGAAGTTCGGCAACGTCGGGCTTGCCGTGGGCATTGTCGGCGTGCTGATCGCCATCATTATCCCCTTGCCGAGCGGGATGCTCGACATCCTGCTGACGGTGAACATCACCTTCTCGGTGCTCGTGCTGCTCGTGGTGGTGTACAGCGAGCGCAGCCTCGACATGTCCATCTTTCCGTCGCTGCTGCTGTTTGCCACGCTGTTCCGGCTGTCGCTCAACGTGGCGACGACGCGCCGGATCCTGCTCGACGCCCAGCCGGGGCGGGTGATCGAGGCGTTCGGCAACTTCGTCGTCGGCGGCAACTACGTGGTGGGGGCGGTCATCTTCCTGATTCTGATTGTGATTCAGTTCGTGGTCATCACGAAAGGCGCGAGCCGGATCGCGGAGGTGGCGGCGCGCTTCACGCTCGACGCGATGCCGGGCAAGCAGATGGCCATCGACGCGGACCTGAACACGGGGCTCATCACCGAGGACCAGGCGCGGGCCCGACGCCAGCAGATCGGGCGGGAAGCCGACTTCTACGGCGCCATGGACGGTGCGAGCAAGTTCGTGCGCGGCGACGCGATCGCGGGCCTGATCATCACGGTGGTCAACGTGCTCGGCGGCCTCGCGATCGGCGTGTTCCAGCTCAAGATGGCGGTCGGCGCGGCGGCGCAGCGCTACACGCTGCTCACGATCGGCGACGGCCTCGTGGCGCAGATCCCCTCGCTCATCATCGCGACCGCGGCGGGCGTGCTCGTGAGCCGGGCGGGCTCAGCGGAGAAGAGCATCGGTGAGGACCTCACGTCGCAGTTGCTCCAGAAGCCGCGCGCGCTGCTTGTGACGGCGGGCGTGCTCGGGTTTTTCGCCGTCATGCCGGGCCTGCCCGCGCTGCCGTTCCTTTTGCTCGCCGTCGGCACGGGCGTGACGGGCTACCTGGTGCACCGTGCGCAGAAGCACACCGAGCAGGCGGTCGAGGCGGAGGAAGCCGGCAAAGCAGAGGTCCCGGAGGGCGAGCGCGTCAAGCGCCTGCTGCACGTGGACCCGATGGAGCTCGAGATCGGCTATGGGCTGATCCCGCTCGTGGACCCGTCGCAGGGCGGGGATATCCTCGACCGGATCACGATGCTGCGCCGCGAGTTCGCCGGGGAGCTGGGTTTGGTCGTGCCGCCGGTCCGCATCCGGGACAACCTCCAGCTCGAAGCGAACAACTACCGGATCAAGATCGAGGGCTCGGCCGTGGCCGGCGGGGAGCTGATGGTGGGGATGTACATGGCGCTCAACACGACGGGGGCGACCGAGGAGGTGCAGGGCATCGCGACGGTCGAGCCTTCGTTCGGGCTGCCCGCTGTGTGGATCAGCGACGCGCAAAAGGCCCGCGCCGAGGCGCTGGGCTACACGGTGGTGGACGCGTCGAGCGTGCTGGCCACGCACATCTCCGAGACGATCAGGCAGTACGCGGGCGAGCTGCTGAGCCGGCAGGCGGTGCAGGAGCTGCTCGACCAGGTGAAGAAGGACTACCCGGTGCTGGTCGAGGAGCTGGTGCCGAACGTGCTCGGCGTCGGGCAGGTCCAGCGCGTGCTGCAGAACCTGCTGCACGAGCGGATCAGCGTGCGGCAACTGCCCACGATCCTCGAGACCCTTACCGACTATGGCGCGTTGACCAAGGACGTGGACGTGCTCAGCGAGTACGTACGCCATGGGCTCGCGCGCGTGATCACGGGGCAATACGCCGACGCCGAGGGCACAATCAACGCCGTACTCATCGATCCGCAGGTCGAGCCGCAGCTCAGCAACTCGCTCCAGAAGACGGCGCACGGTTCGACGCTCGTGCTCGACCCGAATATGGGCCGCCGGCTGACCGAGGCGATCGGCCAGGCCGTGCAGCAGGCGACGGCCGTGGCGCCGACGCCCGTGGTGCTGTGCTCGCCGACGCTGCGGCTGGCCCTGAAGCGGTTCATCGAGCGCGAGCTGCCGAAGCTGGCGGTGTTGTCGTACAGCGACATCACCTCGGAGGCGGCGATCCAGTCAGTGGGTCTGGTACGGCTCGAGGCGGAGGTCGCGGCGGCGGCCGTGTGAGACGAGGCGCGTTGATAAACGGGAACGCACCGGCAGAGGACGGACACCGTGAAGGTCAAGCGATACACGGCGGCCACGATGCAGGAGGCCATTGACCAGATCCGCCACGACCTCGGGCCGAACGCCGTGATTCTCCATTCGCGCAAGGTGGGCCGCGGCGGCGTGATGAACCTGCTCGGCAAGCCGGTGATCGAGGTCACTGCCGCCGTGGACGAGGCGCCCGTGGCGGGGCCGGAGGCAGAGCCGTTGCCGGAGGCGAAGTCGTCGCCTGAAGCCGAGGGCCGGAACGGCGGCGCCGAGGAGGGCGTGGATCATCGCCTGGCGGCGTATCTGGACCTGTCCGGCCCCGGGGCCGGGGGACCCGTGACGTCCCGACGCGCCCGGATGGCCGGGGCCACGGGCGTGGTCGAGCAGTTTCAGCGCCGGCTGGTCGCCAACGACGTGGACGAGCTGCTGGCCGAGGCGCTCGTGCGCTCGGCGGTCGAGGACCTGCGCACGGCGGACGACGCGGGTCTCATCGCCCGATACATCGAGAAACGGATCGAGGGCTTCATCCGGGTCACGGGGCCCGTTACGTCCGGCGCGGGGAAGCCGAAAGTCGTCGCGCTCGTGGGGCCGACGGGCGTAGGCAAGACAACGACGGCGGCCAAGCTCGCGGCGCGGTTCTCCGGCGTCGAGCGCAAGCGCGTCGCGATCATCACGGCCGACGTTCTCCGGGTGGCGGGCGTGGAGCAGATGCGCGTGTACGCCAAGCTGCTCAAGGTGCCGGTCGACGTCGTGCTGAGCCCGACGGACCTGAACAGCACGATCGCCGGCCACAGCGACAAGGACCTCGTGATTATCGATACGGGGGGGCGGAGCCCGTACAACTGGATGCAGATCGCGGAGCTGTCGGGCTTCATGAGTGAGCTGCGGGAGGCGGAGGTGCATCTGGTCCTGAGTGCGGCCACACGGTGCAAGGAGAACCTGGCCGTGGCGGAGCAGTTCGCCGCGATGCGTTTCCACAGCCTGCTCTTCACGAAGCTGGATGAGACGAGAGATTACGGGTCACTTCTGACGGTGGCGGTGAAGTCGAAGCGTCCGATTTCGTATCTGACGGCCGGGCAAAACATTCCGGACGACATCGAGCCGGCTTCGTCGGCGAAGTTGGCACGAATGATTCTAGGTACTGAGCTGGAACGGGTGGCCGGACAGCCGGCCACTGGTCAGATGGCCACCGGGTAGCCGGCTCGACCTGCCTTCCGGCCGTAAAG
>CAZJXV010000330.1:0-4426 GCA_964550015.1 uncultured Verrucomicrobiota bacterium | reverse complement strand
GCCCGAGCGGCCCGAGGACGGTACCTACTCGATCCTGAAGCGCAGCGCGATGTGCCGCCGGCTGGAGCGCGTGCGAACGATCACGGGGGAATATGCCGACCTCAGCCGTTACCCGGCCCGACGAGGCTTTGAAGATATCGCCATACTTGTCGCCAAACCGCGTACGCCTTTCGCCTGGACCGCCGTGACCTTCCCCGACGAGCGATACGTCTGGTTCGCCCTCAAGGACCCGAACGTGCTCAAGCAGACGCTGCTCTGGATGTCCAACGGCGGCCGGCACTTCCCGCCGTGGAACGGCCGGCACGTCAACGTCATGGGGCTCGAGGAGCTCACGTCCTATTTCGACTACGGGCTCGCCGAGTCGGCCCGACCCAATCGCCTCACCGAGCGCGGAGACGAAACGACGCTCCGGTGCGACCCCGGGCGGCCCCTTGTCGTCAATTACATTATGGCCGTCGCGGCCATCCCAAAAAGATTCGATCGCGTGAAAAGCATCCGACCCGTGCGGGGCAAGGACGCAGTAACTCTCACCGCCGAGAGCGGCGTCGAGGTCACCGTCCCGCTCGAACACGGGTTCTTAAAGCCGACAGCGTGAAAATGCGCATCACGGAAACACGTCGGAACGTGTACGCGGCAGCACCATGCGTGACGAGGAATCAGACAGGCTCGTGACCATCAGAAGGTTCCGGAACGTGCCGGACGCCGATCTCGCCAGGGCCGTCCTGGCTACGAGAGGCGTCCAGGCCGTGCTCGCCGACGTGCATGCCCGCACGCTCATCCCACACCTGATTCACGAAGTCAGGCTCCAGGTGATGCTCTCGGACGCCGGGCGAGCCATCGAGATCCTCCAGCAAGAGAGCAAGGAGCATCCTTCCCTCAAAGGGCCCATCGCCCGCCTGCGCCAATGTCCCGATTGCGGTTCATACGACGTGTCGCGCGAACCGCTTGCGTGCGCGCTCGCGATCCTCTGCGGCCTCCTCTTGGGCTTGCCCTTCCTGATCATGAAGGCCCATTGGCACTGCCACACATGCGACTGCCGATGGAAGGTCTAGCCCGCATCTCTTACGGCATATGAGAAATGCGCTCTTCGGGCTTGCTCCGGGCAAAGTTAAAGGAAAGAAGGCGCTCGCGGCGCCCGTGAAGGGCTCACCATATGTTTGGCGGGTTGAAATACCAGGTTGACTGCACCCACTGGTCCTGCTCGACCGGCGTGCCGAAGCGGGTGAAGACGACCGCCTCGCCGCAGGCGACCGGTGTCGAGCCGGCATCCACGTCAGGAGTGCTCACGTCATACCAGTCCCGCGTCGCGTCGTCCCACTTATAGGTGCTCCACACTTCCGCGCCGAGCGGCCGCAGCTTGAGCGTGTTCATGCTGTTCCACCCGCCCGTAATCGAATCGGGCAGCCCCAGCGTGTCGAGAGTCCTTGGCCGTGGCATGCTATAGGCCACCCACCGGTCCGTCTGCGTCCATGAGGGCTTCGCCACGAGCACGGACAACGCCTCCTCGGGCACGTAGCCGGTCAGCCGCAACTTGATTGTTTGGGCGATCCCGCCGCCGGCGAAGAGCTTGTAACCTTCGCCCGGGACGATGTCAAAGGCCTCGCCGATGTCGGCCGACCACGTCCCCTCGCTCCGGTCGTAGACCATGCGATTGTTCATTCCCGTGGTGGCCACATGCTGGCGAATACTCGGCGCGTTCCGGTTGATCTGCGTGCCAATCACGTCTTGGACACTCACGTGATCCTCGTCCGGCATGAGCGGCGTCGAGATGAAAAAGTCCTGCATCGTCCAGCCGATCTCCAGGTCGAGCTCGAAAACTGCTGCCGTTTGGCGGGTGTGATACGTTTCATCCGTGCGCTTGACGCGGTAGAAACGAAAGTCCGCTGTCAGCGGGTTCGTTGAAAGGTTATCAGTGACCGTGGTCTCAGCGCCGACTGCCGTCACAGGGGTTGCCTCGGACCAGCTCAGGGCGTCCGCGTACTCGTCCACATCCGCGTACTCGAGCACATATTCCTCGGCTGCAAGCGAGGTGAATGTGATCACGACTGAGGTCGCCGCCTGGTCCCAATAGACGTCGGTAATGCCGTCCGGGGCATTCGGATCGGTGCCGTAGGCGTTCACCTCCTCGCCGTCGTCGAGGTTATCATCGTCCGTGTCCGGGTCGGCCGGGTCGGTGCCGTGCACATCGACCTCGTCACCGTCGGTCAGGCCGTCTTCGTCGGTGTCCACCTCATGGGGGTCGGTACCCTTCGGGTACTCTTCGATGTTCGTCAGCCCGTCGGGTTCCTCGTCGCTTCCCGCCTCGGCGGCCGTCGCTGAAGCGAAATGGAGCAGTTCCCACCAGTCGGGAAGGCCGTCGCCATCCTCGTCAACAAACTCGTCAGCGCCCATATCGCCGTAGTCAAAAGAGTCGTTGCCCACGCCGGAAATATCGACGGGAAGCACCTCCAGATCGTAGTCGTACGTTATGGGCGGCCAGTAACCCGGGTCAGGGCACAAGTCAATGCAGGGTGAGCTCGCACAAAGGTGCCCGTCGGACGTCAGCAGCGGGTCGGCTTCAATGTTCGTCGCGTCATAATCGAGAATACACCCAGATTCGACGTAAGCTTCGCCTGCGCCACCCTGAACACAGCAGTGGCGGACGGTGCATGTGTAGACTTCGTCTCCCAGGTTCACATACAGCTGCTGCCCCATGTTTGCGCTATTGCCCCAAATCACCGACATTTTCACTTCCGGAGCGTCCCACGAGAAGATAGGAGAATTGTATAGGCCTCCGCCCTTCGGCGCCGCGTTCTGGATGATGGTGCAATGCACGATTCGTGCGGCGCCGAACCCACCCGTGTAAATACCGCCGCCGGCTTCAAGTGATCTGTTTCGTACAATGACGCAGGCGCTGATCGTGGGGCTCATATCATAGACGCACACACCACCGCCGTGCCCTTTGGCCATGTTGTCAGCAATCAAACAGCTTGATATCGAGGGGTACCCAAAGGAAATGGCGATCCCGCCGCCGTACCCGACCGAAGTGTTGCACGTGATCGTGCAACCGACGATCTCAGGATCGCCATCGTCGGCACAGTAGACACCACCGCCGCCACCACCCCAATCAGGAGAACCGATGTAGATGTTGTCACTGATTGTGCAGTCCGTGATCGTTGGATGGCAGTCAATGCAGTAGACGCCGCCGCCGCCATTGACCCAAGATGCGCCCTGGGCTGTCGCCGTGTTCCCGACAATCATGCAATCGGCAATCACAGCGTCTCCGTTGGCCATGCAGGCAATGCCGCCGCCGTTCCATTCCGATTCATTGTTCTCAATGCTGCAGGCAGCAACTGAAGGGCTACACCAATGGAACGCGATGCCGCCACCTGCATCGTAGGCTGTGTTCCCACTTATCGCGCAGCTCCACAGTGTGGCGCTCACCCCCTCACCGCAGTAAATGCCCCCGCCTTGCCAAAGCGATTCGTTGGCAGTGATCGTGCAGCTCGCGACGGTCGGGCTGCTATCGGCCAAGTCGATGCCCGCGCCGGAAATAGCCAGGCCATTCTGGAGAACAAGGCCTTCGATCAAGCCGGCATGGCCTCCAAGGTCCATGATCTGCAGGACGCTGCCACAAGTATCCCCATCAACAATGGTTGCATAGAAAGGATCCTCTCGGTCCGGCCTGTCGATTCGCCTCTCCCAGAATCCCTCCGCGTAGCCACCCAGAATGCTCTCCCACTCGTCATCATCGTCCATGACGAGGTTCTCGACATACGTACCGGCCGAAACGTGGATCTGCACGGGATGGGTCTCATAGCCTACGGCCTGCGCAAGGGCGTAGCCAATCGTTCGCCAGGGATCGGTCATCGTACCCTCACCCGCATCGCTCCCACTTGTGCTCACATAGAAATCCGTCGGCGGCGTCGAAGTATCATCGTCGGGATCGGTGTCTCGGAAATACTCATACCCATCCCCGAAGCCGTCGTTGTCCGTGTCAGCGTCGGCCGGGTCCGTGCCAAACGTATGCTCCTCCGACCAGTCACCCAGGCCATCGTCGTCGGTGTCTACGAACTCGTCGGCGCCGATGTCGATGCCCCAGCCCGACGGGCGCGCCTCGCCATCAATGTCGTCCGCCGGGGCACCGGCCGGTGTGCCTGCGTCAATGCAAGGCGAACCGCCGAGGAGCCGCTCGTCGGGGCCGAGCAGCGGTTCGACGTCAATGTTACCCGAGCCCCATTCCAGTGGGCTGCCGGCCTCGAGGTGGACGTCGCCCTGGCCGCCTTGGACGTCGCAGTAGCTCACCTCGATTGTGCCGGGGCCTCCGCTCAGATCGCCGAGGCAGATTTCGTGTCCCTGCGGAGCGCTGTTGCCCCAGATAATCGTGTTTGTTATTACACCGCTCGCGTGGTTGTAAACCCAGACGCCGCCGCCAACTTCAGAGGCC
>CAZJXV010000329.1:0-4433 GCA_964550015.1 uncultured Verrucomicrobiota bacterium | reverse complement strand
CTGGCGCAGAAAAATAGGTGCCTGTCCCTATTTTTTCCCGCGCCCTGCGCGCCGTAAGAAATGCGGGCTAGCGCGGCGCGACCGGCCGGCCCGTGCGCGACGATTCATACACCGCCAGCGTGACGGCCAGCGAACGCCGCGCCTCTTCGCCGGGACACACGGGGTCACGGTCCTCGCGGATCGCGGCCGCCATGTCGCTGAACAGCGCCCGGTGGCCGATCCAGAACGGGTCGGTGAACGGCCTGGAATAGGCGGCAATCGTCTCGTCGGTCTTGACGAGGTCGAGCTCCTTCCCGGTCTCGTCGCGCACGCACCACGTGCGCACCGATTCCCCCTCCGTCATGATCGAGCCGCGGTCACCGTGGATCTCGACGCGGTGCTTGATGCTCGGCGGGAACACGCTCGTGGCGGCCTCGATCGTGCCGACCGCGCCGCCGGGGAACTTGAGCGAGGCGACGGCCGTGTCCTCGACCTCGATGTCGCTGACGAGCGTTTCCGCGTGGCCGAAGACGCTCACGGGATTGCCCATGTACCACACGAGCAGGTCCACAAGGTGGATGCCGCAATTCATGAGCGGGCCGCCGCCGTCGAGCCGCCGCGTGCCGCGCCACGCCGCGCTGTTCCAGTAGTCCGGCCCGCGATGGTACTTGAAATGCGCGCTGCCCATGACGACGCGGCCGAGGTCGCCGCGCTCGATTGCCTTCCGGATGGCCGGATAAAACAGCATCGCGCGCCGCTGGAACAGCACGCCGAGCTTGACGCCCGCGTCGCGGCAGGCGCGGATCATCTCGTCGGCATCCTCGAGCGTGATCGCGATCGGCTTCTCGGTCAGCACGTGGACGCCGGCCTCCGCGGCCTGGAGCGTTTGCTCGCGGTGAAGACCGCTCGGGGTCGCGAGCGCGATGGCCTCGACGTCGTCACGGCGCAAAAGCTCTTCGTAGCTCGCGCAGAACGCGGCGCCCTCGTCGTGGCAGAACGACTTCGCCTTGTCGGAATCAACGTCGGTGGCGGCGACGAGCCGCGCGCCCTCGGCCGCCTCGAGCGCGCGGGCATGATCGCGCGCCACTATGCCGCAGCCGACGAGGCCGAACCCGACCGTCATCGCCCGACCTCCTGCCGGGCGTCGGCCACGAGCTTCTTGAGCAGCGCGAGCTGCTCGGCAAACGTGGCGCGGACGCTGCGGATGTGCTCGGCCTTCTTCTCCGGCGGATACTCGCGTGTTTCCGGCCGGAAGTGGTGGAAGTCCTCGAGCGAGAGATAGCCGCTGTAGCCGTTGGCGACGAGTACGCGGATGACGCGCGGCCAATCGGCGATCCCCTCATCGAGCGCGCACCAGTCCCACGCCCACGAGCCATCGGCCTTGCGGACCCAGCACGTGTTCTTCACGTGGACGTGGGCGAGGTAAGGGCCGAGGATCTCGACCGCGTTCTCCGGTTCCTCGTGCCCCTCGATGACCATGTTGCCGGGGTCGTAGATGGCGCCCGCCTCGTCGGGCGAGAACGCTTCGAGCAACCGGCGCGTGGCCGACGGGCTCGCGACGATCGTGCGAAGGTGCACCTCCACGACGGGCTTCACGCCGCAGCATTTCCCTATAGCCACGGCCTCGTCGAGACCGCGTCGCGCGTCGTCGAAGCGCGTCTCGTAGTGCGCCGGCTTGTCGTAGTCACGAAACCAGAACCGGCACAGGCGCGCGCCGAGCCCGGCCGCGAGTGTGATGAGCGCCTCAACGTTCGCGCTGGCGCCGAGCGGTTCGTAGGAAGTGACGATCGGCACGTCGAGGTCGGCCTTATCGCACTGCGCCCGTACGCGTTCGGCCTGGCGCTCCACGTCGAGCAACGTGAGGTGCTCGGGCCGGTCGGGATGCGCCGGCGGGGTCACGCGCCACTCGACGCCGTCGAAGCCGACGCCGCCAAGCAGCGGCGCGATCTCATCCGTCCGCAAGTCGGTGTTGCCGACGGTGTACGCGGCGTACCTCAACTGTGCCTCACCCGGCATGACGGCCCCTCGTGCGTTCTTGAAAACGCAGTGACGGCGTGGAGCCTACGGCGGCAAAGGGATACGGGTCAAGGAAGAACGCAATCGGGGAGGCCGTCGGCCGAAAAAAAGGAGCTTCCTCGTCGAGAAGCTCCCGGCTATAAGTCCGCTGCCCGGCGTGGCTGGGTTTCTATCCTATTTAATCGCTTTCCTTGCCGTACTCGCGAACCCTAAGCAACCAGGGATAGGGATTGGGATCCACTAGTCCGTCTTCTCTCAGGCAGGACTTCTCCCTTTTAACCACTTTCCTCGGCGTACTCATGGGCCACTTCGGACAGCTTCTTTGTTCCCTAGCACCATGAGGACAGGTTGTCAAGAAGGAATTTGGCCGTGCGCGCTGTCTTATCCACGCTCTTCAAGCCCGCATTCCGGGCGTGCATTTGACGCACTGACAAGCGCCAACCTCGTCGGCAATATCCTGCCACATGGCAAACTCGACCAGCCGCACCCCATTCCGTGCGCGCGGCACGTCGAGCACGATCAGCGCTCGACGCTCACCAGCCGAAAGCCCGTGATGGCCCACCGGCCGTGTTTCAGGATCAGCTTGACCTGCCAAAGATAGACGCCCGCCGCCCGGTCCTGCGTCACCTCGAACACCGCGCGCTTGTCGACGACGGTCGCCTTGATGATCTTGAACTCTTTCGTGCTCCCGAGGGCCTTCTGGCGCTGGTAGTCGTCCACGAGACTCGTGCGGTGGTCGAGCGCCCACTCCTTCGCGCGCTCCCCGTCGAACCCCATCTCCTTGGCCCATTCCTCGTAGTCAATGAGGCTCGACGCGCGCTTGGCGTCGGCGTTCTTCGAAGCGGTAAAGTACTCGACGACAACGAGGCGCGCGCTCAGCCCCATCCCGAGCGACGCCGTCAGGTCACGCGCCGGGAGCTCAGGACACGAGGGAGCATGGACTGGCACCACCGCGCTGGACAGCGCGAACGTACACAGTGCTATGAGCGGGGCCCGGTTCATCGCGCAGCAAGTATACGCGTCGGCGCCGGCGGGCGCAACCGCGGGGGGTTACTCGAGGACGGCCCGGATGCGGCGGATGCCGGCAGAAGACGACTGCTCCTTGATGATGCGGAAGCGGCCGAGCTCACGGATGTTTGCCACGTGCGGCCCGCCGCAGATCTCCTTGGAGAAGTCGCCGATCGCGTACACCTTCACCGTGTCGCCGTACTTCTCGCCGAAAACCGCCATCGCGCCGGCGGCTTTTGCTTCGTCAACGGGCATCTCGGTCCACTCGACGTCGAGCTCCTTGGCGATCTGCTCGTTGACGAGGTTCTCGACCTGCTTGACCTGCTCGGGCGTCATCTTCTCCGGGTGCGCGAAGTCGAAGCGCAGCCGCTCGGCCGTGATGTTCGAGCCGCGCTGCCCCACGTGCGGGCCGAGCACCCGGCGCAGCGCCGCCTGCAGCAGGTGCGTCGCGGTGTGGAGCCGGGTGACCATCTCCGAGTGGTCGGCGAGGCCGCCGGAGAACTTCTGCTCGGCGCCCTTGCGCGAGAGCTCCTGGTGTTTCACGTACGCCTTGTCGAAGCCCTCCATGTCCACGGTGAGGCCCGCTTCCTCGGCGAGGTCGCGCGTCATTTCGATCGGGAAACCGTAGGTGTCGTAGAGCCTGAACGCGAGCCGGCCGCTCAGTTCCCTCTTCGGGTTCTTCAGCACGCCCGGCAGGAGCTTCTGGAACTCCTTGAGGCCCTGTGCGAGCGTTTTGCCGAACTGCTCCTCTTCGCGCATGAGGGTCTCGCGGATCCTGCCGGCGTTCTGCTTGAGCTCCGGGTACACCCCGACGAACGGCCCCATCTCCACGATCACCTCGCCCACCTTGTGCGTGAACGCGCCGGGGATGCCCAGCTTCTTGCCGAAACGCACCGCCCGGCGAATGAGCCGCCGGAGCACGTAGCCCTGGTCCACGCGCGCGGGCAGCACGCCGTCGGCGATCATGAAAACGGCCGAACGCATGTGGTCGGCGATGATGCGCTTCGCCCTAACGTCCTCGCCGTCGGCGCCGTCGTGCTCGGAGGTCATGTCGTTGATCCGCTCCATGATCGGCGCGAACAGCTCGGTGGCGTAGTTGTCATCCACGCCCTGCAGCACGGCCGTGAGGCGTTCGAGGCCGAGGCCCGTGTCCACGTTCTTCTGCGCCAGCATCGAGTAGGAGCCGTCGGCGTTCTTGTTGTACTGCATGAAGACGTCGTTCCAGACCTCGACGAAGTGCTCGGGATCGTTCTCGGGCGTCTTGCCCTCGGGAATCTCGCCGTCGTAGGTGCAGACGAACATCTCCGTGTCGGGCCCGCACGGCCCCGTCTGGCCCGCCGGGCCCCACCAGTTGTCCTCCTTGCCGAGGAAGATGATCCGCTCGGCCGGGATGCCGACCTGCCGCCACGCCGCCGCCGCTTCCGCGTCCC
>CAZJXV010000328.1:0-4493 GCA_964550015.1 uncultured Verrucomicrobiota bacterium | reverse complement strand
GCAGCTTCGACATGAACTTCAACGTGAACGACGCGCCGTACAGCGCGCCGATCGCGTCGCCATAGTCCTTCGAGGTCCCAGGTGTCTCGCCGGGTTGGATCGTTCCGTCGAGCATGACGAACTTGAACTCCGGCACATCCACGACCTCCATTTTCTTGGCCGAAGGCGCATAGAGATGCTTCAGTTTCTTTCTCAGGTCGAGCTTTTCCATCTCGGAATCCTCCCTCGATGTTGCTATACGGGCTTGCACTCCGCATTCACGCTCTGCCTGTTGACCAGTCCCATGATTGCCTCCCCTACAGATCGAGATGCAAACGCAACGTCTTCTCGAAAGACGCGGCAAGCCAGTGCTTGACCGGCGTCTTCTTGCCGAGCGTGCCAAGGATCGCCTCGTCGATCCCGTCGGCGCCCGGCTCATCGCCGCAAAATGCACGCAGCGTGTCGGCGATGACGCACATCCCGCCGCGGATCGGCGCGCGCTTGATGTTGCGCGCGCAAGCCGCATACGGCCGCTCGGGGTGCAGATCGCCGCCGATGGCCCCAAGCACGATCTTCAGGTTGCCCAAGAAATCCCAGTGGCACGGCCAAAGATGGTCTATCGCCTCGGCCAGCGAGATCGTTGCGGGTTCCTCGTCCACGGTGTCGTGGATGACGGTTTGGGCCGTCGCCTTCCAGAACTCGGCGTGTTCTTTGTAGTAATCCGGGCACTGGTCAACGATGATCGATTCGTATTCCGTGCCGGCCTCGACGAGGCCCACGTGACGGAAGATCGCGTCGCGATGCACGCGCGGGTACGCGTCGAATTCCCGGATCTTCGATACGACACGCCCGACCTGCCACTCCCTCAGCGGCGTGCGCTCGCCGATCAACGCGACCAGCTCGCCCGCCGGCACGCCCCCCACGTCGAGATCAATGCTGTCCGCCGGTGATCCCGCGCGCCACGCCTCCAAGGCGGCAATGGCATAGTGCCAGACACGTTCCATCTTATGCGTCTGCCCAGGTGGCCGTTTGCCCGGCCCCTTCGTCGTGCTCCCGGCGCCGATCGCCTCGATGATCAGCTCGACCCACCGCGCCGCCTTATGGTGGCACGACTCGAGGCTCCTGATGAGCCGCCGGATGCGCTTCGTGTCGTCGTCCAGCGGTCCGATGGAATCTTCGAGCGCATCAATCGCCCGGGTTTCGTCGTCGGGCTGATTGGGACAATTCTCCCACCACGATTCACTCAAAGGTTGGGCTGCGTTGCTTGTCATCATCTTGCTCCTAACACTCTGCGTAAGCGGCGCGGTCGTGAGGACGCGTCCAGTGCAGCGCTTTGTTCGGCAGAAGTTGTCTTAGCTAGTTAGAGGGCTTCGGTTGTCGTTTGGCACTCAACAGTAACTTGATGGATTCCACGTCGGCTTTCGATGACGGTCTTATCCAAAGCCAGCGTCCATCATGCAGTTGGTCGGTTTCTTGCAGCAACTTCCGAACTCTAATGCTCAACTTGTCCTGGAAACCTTCTGTTTTCCCGACTTCCTTCTTGCCGAGGACAACCAATGCAGTGAAAGCATTGCGTTCCGGATACAGAGTCACGAGTGTTTTGCCGCTTTTGCGATACCGTATCGACCAGCCGTAGTTCCTCCCCCCGAAATCCAACTCCGGAATATGCTCATAGTGTACCGATAGGTATTCCCTCAACGAAGACCACAGCACCGCGGCCTTTGCCCCAAGGTGCCTTACGACGTCTTTTTCGGTGGGTTCGATCTCTCTGTTCAGCATGCGTTCAAGGCTCATCCTCAGCCCCTATCTTGATCAGTATTCCGGTTCATCGACTGGGCCTTTCTGATTCTCAGAAGCCGGTCTTTGCTCAGATACGGTTTGATGAACGTATTGAAGTCTCCCTCGGGTATGCCCTCGAAGCTCTGATACTTCTTCTGGAAGAAGTTCATCCGTGAGTCGAGCTTGTCACAACTGAATTCCGGGCAATGAGCACAGTTCTCCAATCCCTTCCCTACTACGCACGGTCGAACGGGACAGCCAGGATCAGGAGGACGCAGAGGATTGCCCGCGTCGTCCTGATGAGGTCCGGAACTCAGACAGCCGGGACACGTAACTTCCTCGGGGGGCACGTCATCGCCGACATACTCTTTCCAACCGGCACTCACACGCTCTCGGTCCTCCGAATTCTTGATATTCCTGTAGTAGGCGGGGCACAGATCACATCTGTAACCGCATCGTGCGATGACCTCTTCCATCATGGTCTCCTACTTCATTTCAGTCTGCCGAACAATAATTAGACTGGCCCGCATAGGATGCGGATGTTCGTTTTTCTGCCCGTGTATGACGCCGCTGATTCATCGGGCAGCGCCTCGATCGCCTCGCGGAGCATGTCCCAGGCAGCCGCAAAGCGGCGGTAGTATGAGCTGGGCGACCCGCTGTGGCACGCTTTCGGCGCTTCGGCTGGCCCAGGGCGGCCCGCCCTACATCCCGGTCTCCACACGCTCCGTGATGCCCATGTCCGGCGGCTGTCACGCCCAGTGCTGCTGCGGCCAGGACCTGCCGTCGGTCAGGCCGAGCGCGCCGCGGAGCAGCCAGATCTGGCGCGAGTGCGCCATCGTGTGGAAGATGGTCCACATATACATGCACAGCCCCTTGTGCTGGCCAATGGTTTCCCACTTCCGTCATCCACGGTCAGTCTGAAAGGCCCTCGACGATGGCGGCTATGAACTGCTTGTGGTACTTGCCCAAGTTCTCGCCGGCAGCGTTTCGCGTCATGGCAATGACGAGGCCATTGGCGGGGTCAATGCGAAGTGTGGCTCCGGAAGCCGCCCCGTGGCCGAACGTGCCCTCGCCCAGCCCCTCATCTTCGTACCAGATTGTTCCAATCCCGTAGACCACCTGCGTGTCCGCGCCGAGCAGCGTGACCAGCTTCTCGGGGAGGATCTGCTTGAAGGTCTCCTCGCTGAAAAAGCGCATGGTGCCATACGCGCCACGGTTCAGCAGCATCTGTCCGATCCTAGCCACGTCCATTGGCACGCTGTCAGCGTCGCCGCTCGTGCCGACGACATCCGTGGACGCGCAGCCAAGGGGACCGAGCAGGTGGTTCTTGTAGAACTGCGGGATGGCTTCGCCCGTGACGGCTTCGACGACCTTGCCGCCAAGCGCGAAACCTACGCCGTTGTACTCATAGCGTTGACCGACCTCCAAGTGCGGGTAGTAGCCGGCGACCACCTCCTCGAGGTCGTGCATATCGTCGCCCCAGTGCTCCCACAGTCCGTTCGTGTGCGTGTAGAGATGACGAATGGTCAGTGGCGTCTCGACCTCGATGTCGCGCAGCGGCAGCAGGTACGTGTCCACCCGGTCGTCCAGGCTCACGAGGCTCTGGTCAACAAGCATCATCATCAGCGTCCCTGACATCAGCTTGGTCAGCGACGCCATCCAGCTTTTTGTCGTGACCGTCATCGGCCTGCCGTCGCGCTCGCCATAGGCCTTGTGGAAAAAGACGACGCCGTGCCGCGCGATGCACACGGCGAATGCCTCGTCGCTGTCCTCCGCCCAGGCCCGGCAGACGGCGTCAATCCTGTCCACGGCATCGCCCTTCATGCCGGCGTCGGCGGCGCTCCCCTCGCGCAGCACGGGCGCCGGCTCGCCCTCAAGGGGTCGAGGACAGACGAACGCGTCGGGATACAGCTTCTCGGTTCCGTACAGCTTGCGCTTCAGCCCCACCCACCACTGGCGGTCCTGTGCGTACACGTCATCGGCAACGCTCGCCGCACCAGCGCCGGGCCGTGTCTCGTGCAGGCCCGCCAACAGCGCGGCGCTGCCACTATCCCGGTAGAAGCCGTCGTGAAAGCGCCATTTCAAATGCGTACCAACAACGCGCGACTGCTCACCCAACACATCAGCCTCGATGCCCATTGCATCCGGGAGGCTCATCGAGACCTTCGCTTTATATCGCCACCAGTTAAAACCGACGAATTCCTCGGGCTGCCGGTAAAGGGTCCTATACCGCCTGATGACGCGTCCTTTTTCGGGCACGATCTCAACAACGGCGCCGTACCGACCGGTGTTCTCCGCGGCCGTCACCTCGTTGTAGTCCTTGTCGTAGAACGTCGTCCTCACTTCGTATCGGCCGATCAGCTCCTCGGCAAGCAGAGGACGTTCGAAGTCGCACTCGGGAAACTCCATGCCGCTGAAGACATAGGGGCGGAAGTGAAGCTCGGCTTCGATCAGTCCACGCGCGCGCTGTTCATCGGCGTCGGGGAGCTTGACGACTGCAACCTTCTTCCTGCCGACACGGACATCCAACGGACCGAACGGAGCGCCGCGCGGCGGCATAAGAACCTCCAGCTCCAGGGAGGCCCGGCGCCCGTCCAGGGCCAGCGTCCCCCTGCCGAGCCTCCTACGACCTGCTCTGACCGTAACCGTGTCGCCGGCCAGATCCGCCACAGCCGTTATCGCGACCTTCGTGCGGCGGAAGCGCTCATACCTGCCGGCGGCGGTCACGAGAACCG
>CAZJXV010000327.1:0-4521 GCA_964550015.1 uncultured Verrucomicrobiota bacterium | reverse complement strand
CGCACCGCCTGGTAGCTGCGGCAGTTGCTGCACGACGACACCTCGTAGTAGCGCCCCTGCGCGGGCAGCCACACCTCGATGTCAATCGTCTTGGCCGCCTGCTGCGCCAGGTCCGCAGTGACCAACAGCGTTGTACGGAAATGCAGCCCCAGCCGGCGCACCACGTCCTCGGCGTCCGCCACGAGCCGCTCGAGCTCGGCGTCGCTCCGCTCCGGCACGCAATAGCAGTACATCTCGATCTTGTTGAATTGGTGGACGCGAATCAAGCCCTTTTCATCCGCCCCGTACGTGCCCGCCTCCCGCCGGAAACACGGCGTGTAGGCCGTGTACCGCAGCGGCAGCGCCGCCTCGGGCAGGATCTCGTCGCGGTGCAGGCTCGTGAGCGCCGCCTCGCTCGTGGGCAGCAGGTACAGCGCGTCGTCCCGGCACCGGTACAACTGCTCCTCGAACTTGGGCAACTGGCCCGTGGCGAACATCGTCGCCTCGTTCGCCAGCAACGGCGGCAGCACCGGCGTGTAGCCGTGCTCGCCCACCTGCACGTCCCACATAAACGCAATCAGCGCCCACTCGAGCCGCGCCCCCAACCCCACGTACATCGGGAACCGCGCCTCGGCGATCCGCGACGCGCGCGCGAAGTCCAGCAGCCCGAGCCGGTCGCCGAGCTCGACGTGGTTGCGCGCCGGAAAGTCGAACTCGGCCTTCGCCAGGTGCTCGCGCACCACGACCTTCTCCTCCGCATCCTGGCTGGCCGGCACGTCCTCGTCGGGCGCATTGGGCATGTCGGCCAGCAGCCCGTTGAGCGCCGCCTGCGCCGCGCGCGCCTCGCGCCGCAGCCGGCCCACCTCGTCGCTGAGCACCTTGAGCCGCGCCTGCGTCTCGGCCGTCTCCTTGCCCTGGCGCTTGAGCGCGCCCACCTCCTTCGACGCGGCGTTGAGCGTGCCCTGCTTCTCCTGCATCTCCCCGACGAGACGCCGCCACGTCGCGTCCGCCTCCAGCACCGGCGCCAGCGTCAGGCCCGGGTCGCGCCGGCGCAGCGCCGCCTCGATCCGCTCCGGCTCGTCTCGAATCACCCTCAGCTCAAGCACGGCGTCACGTTACTCCACTTCGTTCACCGGCGCGGCACCCGGCCCGTCCGTCGGCCACGGCTGCTCGATCGCCCCAAGCACCTCGACAAAGCGCGGGTCCTCACGCAGCTCATACAGATAGCCATCCCGCGCGAGCACGTTGCGGTTGAACAGCCCGCCCCTCGCGCACTCCATCAGCAGCGGAAACGCCTCGTCCGGCTTGCCCGCGAACACAAAGCCCCGGGCAAGCGCATAGGTCGTAAACAGCACGTCGGGATTCTGACGCCGCAGACGATCGAGCGCCGCCAGGCCGCGGTCCTGCTCGCCCCGGTAGAGGAAGTCCTCCGCCTCGTGCACCCGCTGGCGCACGATCAGCCGGCGGTGCACGCTGCTCAGCAGCTCGGCAAAGCCCGGCTCGTCGAGCACCGCGCGCAGCTCACGGTCGGTCTGGAACAGCACCGGCACCATCAGCCCGGTCTCCGTCGCGCGCCGCAGCCACCACAACGCCGGCCCCGGCCGGCCCGCCGCCGCAAGCGCCTGCGCCATCTTCACCTGCAGGTCGAACACGTTCGGATACCGCCTGCAGAGCGCCTCGAGCTGCGCGATCCCCTCGTCGGCCAGCCCCGCCTTGACCAGCGCCACCGCCTTGAGCGCACGCGGCTCATTCGACCCGGGCGACACGGCGATGTAGTCCTCGAACCGCGCCAGGCACGCCGCGTAATCACCCTCCTCGTAGAGAATCTGCGCCTCCGCCCTGATCGCCCCCGGCTCGTGCGGGGCCAACTGCCGGAACGTCTCGAGCTCCTCACGCGCGGCGGCGAAATCGCCCTTCTTCGCGTACGTCATGGCCAACTGCAGCAGGATCCCCTCATCGTTCGGCGTCAGCAGCCGAAGCTCCCGGAGCGTGGCCGCCTGCGCCTCGTACTGGGCCTGGCCCGCGTAGACAAGCGCCTGCTGCACGAGCAGATCGCGACGCGACTCGAGGATGAACGCCTCCAGGCCCGGCGCCTCGCTGCGCTGCCAGCTCGAGAGCTTCGAATAATAATCCTGATACTGCTCGATGATGTTCACCGACTCGTTCAGGATCTCCTGCGCCTCGGCGAGGTAGCCGTTCAGGACGGAGGCGCCGATGAGCCCAAGCCGGATCGGGAAGTAGCGCGACGTGCCCCGCTCCGACTGCGTGAGCGTCTCGGACGCACGCTTGAAGTAGAACAGCGCCTTCGGATAGTCGTGCTCGACCCAGAACATCCTGCCGAGCTGGTGCCAGTCCTCGGCCTCGTCCTCCGAGTAATGCTCGTAGATGTACAGGTGCCTGATCGCCTCGTTGAACCGGCCCCGCTCCCGCGCCAGATCGGCCAGGATCACCCGGGGCCGGCGCACCACGGCGGGCGCGATGGCGTACTCGGTGATCTCGGGCCGCGAATCGAGCGCCGCGCGCAGCGCCGCTTCCGACTCCTCCAGCTTCCCCAGCGCCCTGTACATAATCCCGAGGTGACACTGGGGGTCGGCGTAATCGGGCCGCAGCCGGACGGCCCGCTCGAAGGCCCGCTGCCCGCTCACCGGCTTGTGGAGCTGATACGTATAGATGCAGCCGATCTGGTAAGACGCTTCCGCCCGCTCATAGGCCGTCTCCGGCGCGTCGCCGACCAGCTCGATGTAGCGCTCGTACGCCTCCACCGCCTCGGCGTACCGCTCCCGCTCCACCAGGCGTGCCGCCCGCTTGAGCACCGAAAGCTTGTTCTCGCAGCCGCACGGAAACATGAGCACGGCGCACCCGCACACGATCCAGACCCAAACCTGTCGCACGCCCGTTCCTCCGGTCCTGCGTTCGGTGGGCGAACGCGCCCATGCCCGATGCTGCGTTGTATGTTTCACCGTAGCAGAGCGAACGATTCCCTGTAAAGGCGTCTTTACCAGCGTCGAGGACGCGGGAGCCAGATCGAGGGACGTTGGCGAGACCTACAGATGGATTGACCGTTCGCTAGCCCTCGCTGTTGCCCCCGAGCAGGAAGTCCGATGTGAGAAGCTCCGACGGGGTCTTTCGCTCTCGCGGTAGGTACACGGCAACCTGGATGCCCAAGTCGGCCAGGTACCTGCACATAAGGGGACCCACCTCGCGCCACTGGAGGTGCCCGAGACCACAGCCCAACGCGGGCATCGCGAGCGAACGGATACCCTCATTCTGGTAGCGCTCACGAATCCACGCAAGGCCCGCTTCAATCCCCGCCATGTCTCCACGCTCTCGCCAGTGCTTCTTGGTGGCGAAGAGAAGGAACCACTTTCTTGCGTTCGGGTTGGGCAGCGTCTGGGGTTCGTCGGCAAGCTCCTCATCAACGAAGCTCTCGCGCTTATACAGGTACGGCTGCCCCATCTGAAGCCTCCGGCGTCGGCAGGCGTCCTGGTAGACGACGTAGACATCCGGAAACTGGTACTTCGCCCGTGACGCCAACCCCTTCCCCATAATGCCGACGACATTGACGCTGACCGTCAATGTCTGCATTCCGGAGAAGAACATGTCACCTTCAACGAGCGAAAGCGTGCCCGTGAGCTGAATGCGTCTCAAAGGCCTGAAGAACATGTGCGGCTCCGGCACGACGGCGGGTCGACCTGTCGGGAATTGCTCCCTCAACCTCGCTGCCGTGTCATGATTGCTGACGTAGACGGTGTGGATATGGTCCGGCGGGATCACGGTCGGGACGAGGCATTCCGCCATGATCTTGCGCTTGGAGCCGTCGTTTGGGTTCCACCACTCGCTGTTGATAATTGCCCATTGGTCGGCGAGTGCCTCCATGCCTTCTTCGGTCGGCACGATGTCTGATTCCAAGCTTGCCGCGTTCCCGAGAGAGACGTAGCTGCCGGCAAGCCCAACAACGCCGGGGGAAACCGCAACCACGGCCAGGTCCGTGTCGCCTCTCTCGTGAACGACGCGGTACATCATCGGATTGCGGGGCTGCACATACAAGTTCGCGAAGTCCCACAGGCTCTGGCTTCCCTCCACGACCCGCTCCTTTCGTCTGTTCACGATCGCCGAGTCGTAGATTGCGGTGTATGGGACAGCCCGACGCTCCACTTCGGAGTGTGAAAGGATGCCATGGGATACGATGGATGGCACATTGTCCACGTGGGTGATGTAGTAGAGGCTCTTGATATCGGGCCTTCGGGACTTGGCCATGGCTCCACCTGCGCCTTGCTCTGCTCCGCACTCTAGGCGAGGCCGTCGAGTAATGCCAGCGCTTTCGACAAAGCCCGATGTTAGCCCGTCTGCCCCGGAAAGATCTTGCCCGGGTTCAGCAGGCCCTTCGGATCGAAGAGCCGCTTGAGCGCGCGCATCAGCTCGATCTCTCGCGGCCCGCACTCGAGCGGCAGGTAGGCCGACTTCGTCGTCCCGATCCCGTGCTCGCCCGTCAGCGTCCCGCCCACCTCGACGACGGCCCGGAACACCTCCTCGACCGCACGC
>CAZJXV010000326.1:0-4525 GCA_964550015.1 uncultured Verrucomicrobiota bacterium | reverse complement strand
GTCGATGAAGAGCGGGTCCGCGTCGATGTTGCCTGTTCCCAGCCAGCCGCCCTGGACGTCGCAGTAGTCCACCGTCGGGTTGCCGCCGGAGGCGACGTAAATCTCCTGCGACGAGTCACCCCACAAGATGCAGTTGACGAGGGTGGTGCCGCCGGAGTCGGAAAAGTACATGCCGCCGCCGGTCGGGGCCTCGTTATCGGTGATCGTGCAGTTGGTGAACTGCGGGTTGCTGCCGAGGATGAGCCACACGGCGCCGCCCCGAAAACTCGCCGTATTGCTGGCGATCACGCAATTCGTGATGGACGCGCTGCTCGTATAGCACTCGATGCCGCCGCCTCTCCAGGCGGAGTTCCCGCTGATCGTGCAGTTCGTGATCGATCCGGTGTGATCAAAAGAGGTGATCCCGCCGCCCGTGCCGCCGCTGGTCTCGTTTCGTGTAACCGTGCAGCCGGTGATTGTGGCACTGCTGCCATAGCAGAAGATGCCGGCGCCGCCGCTGCCGGTCGACTCGTTGTATGAGACCGTGCAGTCGGTGAGGGTCGGGTCACTATCGTACCAGTAGAAGCCGCCGCCCCTATTGGCCGTGTTCGAAGTGATCGAGCAGCCGGTGAGCGTCGGGTCGCTGCCCCCCAGCATGGTCATGCCACCACCCTGGCCATCGGCCGTGTTGTCAGTGATGCTGCAGCCGCTGATTGTCGGATGGCTGCTGGCGGTGCAATACACGCCGCCACCATTGTCGCCGGCCGTGTTGTGGGAGATCGTGCAGCCGGTTATCGCCGGGCTGCTGCTGCTAACGCAGTAAATGCCGCCACCGTCGTCGCTGACCAAATTCCCCGTAATCCTGCAGTAGCTGATCGTCGGGCTGCTGCCGCTGCAGCAGATACCGCCCCCGGCGGTAGCGGAGCCGTTGGTAATTGTGAACCCCTGGAGGACGGACGTTGCCCCTTCGCCGGAACCGAAGTAGAACCCCTGGCCGGAGTCTTCGCAGTCAATAATGCACGCGCTGGAACCGTTCTGAGACATGACGGTGATCGCCTTGCCGCCGAAGTTGAGGTTCTTGTTGAGGGTGCCCGTGTAGGTTCCATCCTTGACGAGGACGGTGTCCACGCCGGACACAGCGGCATCAATGCCGTCCTGGATGTACTGGTACGGGTTGGCCGCGGAGCCGTCCCACGGGGGGGGTCGTGTTGTCGTCATCCACGTAGATCGTGGTGGCAATGAGCGGCGCGGGCAGGCACAACAGAACAAGGGCAAACGTCATGCGAAGCTGCGGTTTCATCGTGGGTCTCCTCCCATACATTCATGAGGCTGCACATCGGATATGCGAGGCCGTGATCCCGGAACAGGACCGGATGCCCCCTGTACTCCTGAAACTAACTTCATATCACAGTTGAGTGTCTCTTGTCAACACGTTTACCGCGACAAGATTCCGAACGACGGCGGGCTTGACGCCCGGCCCGCGGAGTGAGAGTATGACGCGCGGAGGAGCCTTGAGGAGGCTTGAGGAGGCCCAATGACCGAGAAGCCCGACATCGAGCAGCACGACGCAGAGGAGCGCTGGCGGTGCCCGATGCTGGGGGGGCCGGTGACGTTCGCGTACTGCCGCAAGATGAACGAGGGGCTCCCGTGCAGCAGGGTGCTCGAGTGCTGGCTGCAGCGGCTGCCGCTCGTCGAGTTTCTCAAGGCCAACTACTCGCCCGAGCAGTTGCAGAGGGTCTTCGCCGCCAAAGAGAAGGGCCGCCTCGCCCGCCTGGTGGAGACGGTCGAACAGGTCCGCAACGACGCCCAGGAAGACCCTCCCCCCGACGCTGCCCAATCCGATACCTGAGGCCAAGAAGCCCCAGGGAGCCCCGCGGCCCGTCCCCACACTCTCCCGCACTGAAGATGGCCGACCCCGAGTGCTCAGGTGCGGCCGGAATCTACCGATACTAAGCATCGTGGGGAGCAACCGTTCCCCGGAGAGGCCTACGTCTGAGGAGAGCGCCGCATGTTCGAACGAATCCTGATCGTTGACGACGATCCGGACGCGGCCCGCTACGCACGCGCCATGCTCGAGCAGCAAGGCTACGAGGTCGAGGTGGCCGCCTCGGGCCGGCAAGCGCTCGACCGCGTCGGGCTGGGCCGGCCGGACCTCGTGCTGCTCGACCTGCAGATGCCGGGCCTCAACGGGTTCGCGGTGTTGCAGGCGCTCAAGAGCAGCCCGGCGCTCAAGGGCATTCCGGTCGTGGTGCTCTCGGCCAAGCGCGGCAGCGACGACGTAGCGCGCGCAATCGAGGGGGGCGCGGCCGACTACGTGGCCAAGCCGATCAACGCGGGGATGCTCGCGGCCAAGGTCCGCAGCGTGCTCGTGGCCCGGCACGCGGACAGGCAACCACAGGAGCAGATGATCGGCCTTGCCCAGTACGCGACGAGTGGCGGGGCCAGCGTGAGGATCCGGGGCCAGTTGGAGGCGGTCAGCGAGGACGAGGCGATGTTCTTCTCGCGGCTCTGCTTCGAGCCCGGGCAGACGGTGGAGCTCTCCGTGGCCGCCCTCGGGCCGCTCGCCAACAAGGACCGGGTCTTGCGTATCGTCTCGCGGTCCCCACAGGTGCGCGAGGGGCACCCAGGGTACCTCTACCGGCTGGCGCCGGTCGAACAGCCGGAAACAGAAATGCAGCACGGCTTCTAAGAGGACCCGGCGGCCATGAAAGCGAAGGTCCTGCTGGTCGAGGACGACCTCGATGTCTCGCGCATGTATCAGTACAAGCTCGCCGAGAGCGAGTTCTCGACCACCATTGCCATGAACGGGCAGGCGTGCCTCGAGGCGCTCGAGCTCGACGTGCCGGACGTGATCCTGCTCGACCTCAAGATGCCGGTGATGAACGGCTTCCAGGTGCTGCGCCGGCTGCAGGCCGAGCCGCGGTGGCGCCAAATCCCGGTCGTGGCGTGCTCGAGCCGCGGCGAGAACAGCGACATCGAGCAGGCCCTCGAGCTGGGGGCCACCGACTTCCTGGTCAAGTACCGGACCCGGCCGGAAGACGTGGTGGCCAAGGTCCGGCAGGTGCTCGCCCGCCCGATGGAGAAGCGGGTCGTGTCGCGCTATCGCGTGCCGGTCGATCCGTACTCGGACGAGACCTCGCGCCTGCTGTCCGATTTCGGCCTGCCGTACCGGCTGCAGTGCGCCACGTGCGGCCGGGCGCTCGTCTTCGAGATGGTGCCGGACTTCTCCCACGAAGAGCCGTGGTTCTCAGGCCGTTTCGTGTGCCCGCACTGCGTGCCGCCACCGGCAACGGCGCCAACGTTGGCGCAGCCGAAAGGAGAGCCGCATGGCCAACGTGCTGCTCATTGACGACAACGAAGACATCCATCGCTTCGTCCGCTACCACGTCGAGAAGGCCGGGCACAGCGTGCTCGGAGCGCGCGACGGCGCCGCCGGCCGGGCGCTGGCGCTGGGCGGCGCCCCGGACGCCATCCTGCTCGACCGGATGCTGCCGGAGCTCGATGGCCTTGCGTTGTGTCGTGAACTGCGGCGCGCCGAGGAAACGCGCCTCGTGCCCATCATCATGCTCACGGTCATGGACCGGTTCGAGGACAAGATCGAGGGGTTCGAGGCGGGCTGCGACGAGTACCTGACCAAGCCGTTTCACCCGCGCGAGCTGCTCGCCCGCATCGAGAGCGTGCTTCGGGCGCGCGAAATGCGCCGCACCCACTGGCAGCACCAGCGGGAGCGTGCGCGGGCCGAAGCGGCACGCCAGACGTTCGGCGCGCTGTCGCACCACATCGGCAACGCGGTCCAGGTCATCATGAGCGCGGCCGAAGGCTACCGCCCGGAAACGGAGGAAGGGCAGGCGTTCCGCGAAGCCGCGCTCGGCCAGGCGCAGCGCATCACCATGGTGCTCGACTCGCTCGGCCACATGGTCGCGCAGATGAAGCTCAAGGTGGCCGACTACCCCGGCAACGGCGAGGGCATTCTCGACATCACCCAGCCGATCGCCTCTCCCGCACAAGCGGCCCACGCCGTCTAGGGGCCGCCGGAAGACCCTTTCCCTCTCACGGTGTGATCACAGGCACCGACCTCGCGCCGCGATCACACAGCGTAATCCCCAGCGTATTCAGAAAACCGAAATCGAGGGACGCCACGCCTATTGCACGAAGCGCAATGTGCGGCTTGTTGGGCGCTCCGGGATTAGGCGCAGTACTCTACTTGCCAGGCAGGATGGTTCGGTGCTGGGCTCGCCTCATGCCGAGGTTGGCCCGCATCGCGGCTCCTGGGTTTCCGCATCACGTGACCCAGCTCCAGAGGTCCGCCGCCTCGCGAACCTGACCGAAGGCCTATGCATGAGGTGAAACAGGTGTGGTGTCCCTGATTTCGCACCCCGCTGATAGCTGCCGGCTATCAATCCCCGCGCTGAGAAAAACGCTGAAAACGGCGCCCGAATGCGCTACCGTCCGTTCGGAATGCAACCAGTTCCGGTCTGAAAGGCACGTACAGGAGGTCCAGGGTCTGATGAAGAAGGACAAGACGGTCTTTGGCGTCATTATCGGC
>CAZJXV010000325.1:0-4533 GCA_964550015.1 uncultured Verrucomicrobiota bacterium | reverse complement strand
GGCTGGCGTCGGCGCAATACGCTGTGTGGGCAGGAGGCCCACACGACAGCCGGCAGGCCTTCGACAGGCTCAGGCCGGGATGCCGGCGCTACATTGAGCCGCGGTGTGGCGCCGGCATTCTTGCCCACCGAGCGGAGTTTCGCATTGCGCCGGTCCATCCGGCGGCTTAGTGTTGCCGCCTGTGGGAGTCGGCTTTCGCTTCGGCTTTCGCTTCGGCTTTCGTTGGATGAGACCTCACTGAGGGAACATGGGCGACAGAGGCGGTGTTCTGGTGACGGGGGGTGCGGGGTTTATCGGGTCGCACCTTGTCGAGCGGTTGCTGGGCGAGGGGCGGCGCGTTGTCGTCGTGGACAATTTCTGCGACTTCTACGAGCCGGCCATCAAGCGGGAAAACGTGGCGCGCGTGGCGGGGCGTCCGGGGTTCACGCTTGCGGAGGGTGACATCCGCGACGCTGGGTTCCTTGAGCAGGTCTTTGCCGCGCACGAGTTCGGGTGCGTGGTGCACCTGGCGGCGATGGCGGGGGTGCGGCCCTCGATCGAGCAGCCGCGCCTCTACTCCGAGGTGAACGTGGACGGCACGCTCAATGTCCTGGAGTGCTGCCGCCACCGCGGCGCGCGGGCACCGGGGCGCCCGCGGCTGGTGTTCGGGTCGTCCTCGTCGGTGTACGGCACCAATACGAAGGTGCCGTTCAGCGAGGCGGACCGGGTCGAGCGGGCGGTCTCGCCGTACGCGGCGACGAAGCTGGCGGGCGAGGTGTTGTGCCACACGTACCATCACCTGTATGGGTTCCCCGTCGTGTGCCTGCGGTTCTTCACCGTGTACGGGCCGCGGCAGCGGCCGGAGATGGCGATCGCGAAGTTCATCCGGCTCATTGATTCGGGCGAGGCGGTGCCGATGTTCGGCGACGGCACGAGCCAGCGCGACTACACGTACTGCGACGACATCGTGGACGGGATTTGTGGGGCGATGGGGCTCGGGGCCGGGTTCGAGATCATCAACCTGGGCAACTCGCGCACGGTGGAGCTGCGCGAGCTGATCGGGCTGATCGAGGCGGCGCTGGGCACGCGGGCGCGGATCGAGGCGCTGCCGCCGCAGCCGGGCGACGTGCCGATCACGTACGCGGACATCTCGAAGGCGGCGCGGCTGCTGGGGTACAGTCCGAACTTCCCGATCGAGCTGGGCATCGAGCGGGCGGTAGCGTGGCATCGGGAGCGGACGGCGCGGTAAGTGTGTCCGGGGCTTGTGCCTGGATCGCCTGGTTGGCGTCTCTAATCTGCGTCAGCCAGGCGCGTTAGCAGAGGCAGTTACCTGGCGGGGCGTGGCCTGCACCGGTTTTCGTTGTTTTGGTCAGAAAAAGGTTGTGTTGGCGCCGCGGTTCGCGTATCATATTATCCAAGAAGATATCGCTGTGTCTGCAGGTTAGGAGGACAGCGTTATGGCGCGTTTTGCGGGCATCACGACAGGCATTCTCGGCGCGGTCCTGGTGTGTGCGCTCGCCGGGACAGGCCTGGCGGAGATCGTGAAGGTCACCTCGTCGGAGACGTCGGTCTATACCGGCGAGAAGTGGGTGGCCCTGCCGGCCAAGGCGGAGGGCAAGCGTTTCATGGTGTACGGCGCGCGCCCGGGCCTGTATTTCATCCAGGTTTCGCCCAAGAAGCAGGTGTACGCGTGGATTCGCGCGCAGGACGTCAAGGTTGACTGGGGCAAGGCCAAGGTGAAGACCGCGACGGTGGCGGCGGTCCAGGACGTGGACACGATCCAGTTGGCGGACGGCACGTTGGTGCAGTTCCGGCGTGTGGACGTCTCGAGGGAGGATTCGCCGCTGACGCGTCAGACGCTGTCGTGGCTGAAGCAGGCGCTCGTGGGCAAGGAGGTCACGCTCGAGTTCGACACGACGGCCAAGAACCCCCTGGGCTATTCGGAGGCGTACGTGTACGTGGGCGGGGTGTTTCTGAACCGCCTGCTGGTCGAGCGCGGGCTGGCGAAGCTGTCGGCCGACTTCCGCGACACGGGTCGGTATGATGCGGTGTTGAAGTACAACCTGAAGCTGGCCCGTGAGGCGAAGCTGGGTGTCTGGCGCGATGACGAGACGCCGGAGCGGCCGGTGGAGCGCAGGGTGGAGGAGACGCCGCCGACGCGCTCGCAGCCGGTGGAGCCGGCGTCGGTGGGGCCGGTGCGGCTCACGCCGAGGCAGTTGCAGCAGTGGGCGCTGCGGCTGCAGGTCGAGATCAAGATCCAGAGCGAGCGACTGAGCGCCGCCGGCACAGAGGCGAACGACGGCATCGTGACGACGGGGCCTCGGCCCCAGGTGCACGATGGCGTCGTTCCGGCCGGGTGAGGCGGCAGCCGCGGGAGCCGTGGCGGCTCCAGCACGAAGACGCTCGCCTATGACAAGGCGCTGGTGATCCGGGTACGCAACGGCTGGAACTTCCCGCTTGTGGGGCTGACGGCCAAGTGGGACATGTTCGCCAAGACAGGCAAGACGTCGTCGAGTGTGGTGCTTCTGAAGTCGGGCGCGGTCGAGGCGATGAACCTGAAGCCGGGTCAGGCGAAGGAGTTCGAGACGTCGTGCGTGGAGTTCCGCGGCACGGACTCGAGCTCGGCGGGGTTTAAGGGCAACAAGTACTACGGGTACCGGGTGAGGTTCTATTACAGGAAGACCTTGGTCAAGGTCGTTTCCCTTCCGAGCCGGCTTACCGACTGGGAGTCGCTGGGCGGCGGGAACTGAGCGGCGCCGGTCGTCGTCGGCGGATTGGGCCGGGAGGGGTTGCGCGAGGTGGCCTTCCCGGTTTTCTGTTTTCACGCGGTGGGTGTTGGGCGTACGTGAGGAGTGGGTCGCAGATGGCGCGCATGACGGGCATGCTGGTTTGTGTTGCAGCCGTGGCGGTTGCGGCGAGCGGTTTTAGCGAGATCGTCAAGGTCACGACCCCGCAGGCGCCTGTGTACATCGGCAAGAAGTGGGTGGCGTTGCCGGCGAAGGCGGAGGGCAAGCGCTTCATGGTTTATGGTGCGCGGCCGGGTCTGTACTTCATCCAGGTTTCGGCCAAGAAGAAGACGTACGGGTGGATCCGTGCTCAGGACGTCGAGGTTGACTGGGGCAAGACGAAGCAGGTGCGTGTGGCGACGGTCCACGACACGAACAAGCTCAAGTTGTCCGATGGGGAGTGGGTGCAGTTTGCGGGCGTCACGGTGCCCGAGGGCGACACGCCCCTAACCCGGCAGACGCTGGCGTGGCTCAAGCGGCTGCTCGAGGGCAAGGCGGTCACGCTGGAGTACGATCCGAAGGTGCGCCGGAGCGGCCTCGGCTACGACGTGGCGTACGTGTACGTGGAAGGGTTGTTCGTCAATCGCGTGCTTGTCGAGCGGGGCCTGGCGAGCATGGAGAGCACGTATCGGAACGCCGGCGGGCGTTACGCCGACGTGTTCGGCTACTTCTCCAGGAAGGCCCGCCAGGCGGGCATCGGCATCTGGGCGGGCGACACACCGAAGCCGGAGCCCGAGCCCGAGCCGGCGGAGCCCGAAGGGGCCGCGCCGGTCACGCCGGAGCCGGCCCAGCCGGGGAGCCGGTACGTGCGGACTCTCTCCGACGCCGAGAAGGCCCAGTGGGCGCGCAGCCTGCAGACGACCATCCAGGTCAAGACCAAGCGCGTGAAGACGAACGCGGACGTGGAATCGGAGGATGACACGGAGCGGGTCGAGGAGATCAGCACGACCAAGACGCTGCACATCACGGTGAAGAACGGCTGGGGGTTTGCGCTCAAGGGGTTGGCGGCGAAGTACGAGGTGTACGGCAAGCACGGCAAGACGTCGGCGAGCGTGTTTTTCTTCAAGGAGGGCACGCTCAGCGGGATGGACCTGGCGCCGGGCCAGACGCGGCAGTTCGTGAGCGAGGGTTTCGAGTTCACGGGCAAGGACTCGTCGGACGAGGGGTGGAAGGGCAGCAAGTATTACGGGTATCGGATGACGTTCTACTATAAGGGCACGCCGGTGAAGGTGGTGGCGGTGCCCGAGCGGCTGCTCAACTACAAGCCCCCGGCTGAGGAGGAGTAGGCGGGGCGGGGGGCGCGAGCGGCGGCGGCGTGGGCCGCCGCGTTTTTGTGTCGGCACGGCCCTTGACAGGGGCGCCCGGCGGTCGTATGTATTTGAATCCACCGTGCCGAAGTGGCGGAACTGGCAGACGCGCTACGTTCAGGGCGTAGTTCCCGTAAGGGAGTGGGGGTTCGACTCCCCCCTTCGGCATTTCCCCTTCCAGGCATGCAGGGGGCCGCGGTGTGTCTCGGGGAGTTAGCCGGTATTGAGGAATGGGGGCAGGCACCTGTTTTCCCGGGCCAAGGCGTGTGAAGAGTGTGCGGCATCTACGAAAAGCAGGTGCCAGTGGGGCTGTTGAAAACCCCCGATGACGTTGATTCGCCCGCGCCTGCCGCGAAGTCCGTCGCCCTGAAAGGGCCACATAGGTCAGCCCAGGGCAAGCGTCGGGCCCGAGCTTGCCGACTCGTGCTTCGTAGCGAAGCTACTTCGCAGAGTAGCAGGGA
>CAZJXV010000324.1:4297-4558 GCA_964550015.1 uncultured Verrucomicrobiota bacterium | reverse complement strand
GAAACGCATAGCTCAGATTGCCGAATGTAAAGAAGCGTTAGACGCACTACACTAGTTGCCCAGCCGGACCTCGACTCTGTAGGACCGGCGCGTGCAACTCGGGTCGGTGGGGGAGAGGCGGCCGGGGCCGCCGTTGTCTACGAAGACGACGTCGCCGCCGGTGCCCTGGATGTCGCCGCTGCATGGCTGCCAGGTGGCCGGGTACGGACCGTCGCCGTAGTACACCTTGTACCAGCGGAACTTCGAGGTGGGGAAGGTGAG
>CAZJXV010000324.1:0-4287 GCA_964550015.1 uncultured Verrucomicrobiota bacterium | reverse complement strand
CGGCGCCGCCGGTGTAGAGGGTCTCGGTGGTGATCGCCGGCTTTGAGGCGGGGTCGGTGGGGTCGGTGTCGGCGACCCATTCTTCGACGTTGGTGTAGGTATCGTTGTCGGGATCGAGGTCGCGGTCGGCGGCGTTGTCCGGGTCGAGGCCGTGGCGCTGCTCGAACCAGTAGGGCATCGTGTCGCCGTCCTTGTCGGAGAGGATGGCGGTGGCGGGGTCGCCGTAGACGTTGAAACGCATGGCGTCGGCGAACAGGCCGCCCCAGCCGAGGGCGCCGGTGGCGGCGAACTCCTCGAGCATCTCGGTGCGGACGACGCCGAAGGGCTTGTTCTGCTGGATCATGCGCGGCATCCAGGCCGGGTAGCCGGAGTCGCCCAGGCCGTAGGAGACTCGCGCGGCGCCGAGGGAGGCGATGCCGCCGTGCGCGAGGAGCGCGTAGGCCAGGTTGTTGCTCGCTTCCGGGTAGGCGTTGCTGCACGCCTTCTGGAAGGTAAAGCAGGGCTTGTCGTCGTCGAGGAGCGGGCACTCCGACGAGCTGATGACGTCGCCGGCGCTCGTGGCCGAGCCGTGGGTGTTGTAGTAGGCCACGCCGTAGCCGTTTTGCCACTCGGGGAGGACGTAGGGTTTGATGGAGGCGTTTTCCTCGCTGTAGGCGGTGAGCTCGTTGATCTGCACGTCGGTCGAGCCGCCGTGGGTGAAGGTCAGGCGGATGTAGCGTTTCCGGCCGACCTTGTTCAGGGTGCCGTCGGCGTCCTCGTACTTGAGCACGTAGTAGCCGCCCTCGAGGGCGGCGTGGGCGTGGCCGCTGGTCTCGGTGACCACGGTGTAGGCGTCGCTCATGGTGGCGTTAGCGGCCATCCGGATGGTGAATGCGTCGGGCAGGTCGGCCAGGGAGGCGCCTTTGATGACGATCTTGTCGGGGATGTATCTCCGGCCATCGTCGTCGGGGTTGGCGGTCTTGAACTGAAGAAACTGGCCCGAGGTCACTGCGGTGCCGCTCCAGGCGGTGGCGTCGTTGTCGTCGGTGAGCGAGGTGATGGTGTAGTTGGTGATGTCGCTCGACGAGACATTGAAGCCCGCCTTGAAGTAGTGGGTGCTCGAGTAGTGCGTGAAGTTGGTGTGGCCGAGGCCCAGGGGGATCTGCTCCGGCGGCGGCGTGATGTCGTAGGGCGGGTGGGTGTAGGCGTGCTCGTAGATGCGGTAGTAGGACCAGCCCGACGGGATGAGCACGGTGTTCCTGATCCATTCGGCCATGGTGATCGGGGAGATGTTGCCCTCGCTGCCGTAGGCGTCGCTGTAGTCAATGGGGTTCGGCATGAAGCAGCTCGTGCGCCACGCTTCGGTGCCGCCCAGGAACTCGTTGTCGTAGCTGATGAGTTTTTGGAGGATCGCGTCGAGCGACGCGAGGTTCGTGTCGTACTGGGGGATGCGCGCGACGTGCAGCTCGAGGTTGGCGAAGTCCACGCCGCCGGGCTTGTTGTGCCAGTCGTCTTCCCACTCGCCGTAGAGGGTGTCGCCGTCGACGTCCCAGTTGCCCGTCATGTCCATGTAGTAGGCGTCGGTGGGGGCGTGGTAGCCGTCGGGGAAGGCGTACTTCATCGGGACGTCGCCCACGCTGTCGGCGCCGTTGGTGGGGTCGTCGGGGTCGGGGTGGCCGATGAGCAGCACGTACTCGAGGCCGGAGGCGAGGTAGGTGTCCTTGAGGAAGGCGCGGATGCGGTCGGCCCGTTCGTCGGTGGACTCGAACAGCTCCGGTCGCAGGGCCTGGGTGTAGTCGGTCTCGATGCTCTCGATGGTCTTGACGAGGACCGAGAAGCCCTGGGACTCGCGGTGGGCGACGTAGTCGGCGAGCGTTGCTGAGGTGCTCACGATGTACTGCGTCGTGATAATGCAGAAGTCGTAGCTCTGGCTCGAGGCGGCCGGGGCCTGCGAGGCGGCGGTGGACGGGTGTCGGTCGGCCGCGCGGGCCGGGCCCAGCAGCCGGTAGCGGAGCTCGATCGTGCCGGACTCGAGCAGCGTGAGGGACTTCTGCACGGGGTTGTACTGGACGGGGCAGAGCTGAACGCGGGCGAGCTTCTGTGCGCGATCCTGGCTGTAGGGCAACTCGAGGACGGACCAGCCGGGGAAGTCGGCGTCGCGCTCCCACACGTCGAGGTTCCGGCCGTCCGCGACGCGCCGGGCGTCGCCCCAGGCGGTGACCTCGACGGGCTCGCCGTCGTCGTTGATGTAGCGGGCGACCGCGGGCGGCGCGGCGGGCAGCGTGTACCGGCCGGGCAGCGTTTTCCAGATGCCGTCCTTGAGCGCCACGCGGGTCGTGCGCCAATCGATGTCCGGGTGCACGGGCAGAGCGAGGACCTTCGTCGGGAGCACGGGATTGCCGGGCGCGCCGGCCGAGGCGAAGCCCTCGGCAACGATGCGCGTCGTGCCGTCGGCGCCGGTCTCAAGCGTGAAGTGCTCGACGGCGAACGGCGCCGTGACGGCCTCGGGCGGGGCCGCATGCGTGCCGGGCGTGATGAGCAGCGTGAGTCCGCACGCCAGAGACATGAATCGAAGCAGGCGGGTCATGGTGTCCCCCTGTGGTTGCGACATCCTGTGCCTTCTGAGCGGTCGAACGGTTGAAGGAGCCCCGGTCCTTCGCTCAGCCCTGTGCTGAGAATACCACAGGGGCGCCGGAGTGTCAATGCGTTTGGGCGCTTGACGCTACGGCGACAGGGCTCGGGCGGCGGGGTTTCGACCGTGCGCGGGCGAGTCTCGTACGGGCGACTGATTGACAAGAATGCTGCGGACACGTAGCGTGGGGGCGGACACGGCGGGAGGGTGCGCATGGGGCTTATGGAGCTGATCCGGGCGCGGCACAGCGTGCGGCGCTACGCCGACCGGCCGGTCGAGCGGGCGGTGATCGAGGAGTGCCTGGAGGCGGCGCGGCTGGCGCCGTCGGCGGAGAACGCGCAGCCGTGGCGGTTCGTGGTGGTGGACGACGCGGAGGCCAAGGCGCGGCTGTCGGCGGCGGCGTTCTCGGGTGTGTACCGGGCCACGCGCTTCGCGGCGAGGGCGCCGGTGCTCATCGCGGTGCTGGCGAAGCCGGACATCGTGGCCAACCGGCTCGGCCGGGCGGTCCAGGGGACGAAGTACTACCTGATCGACTGTGGCATAGCGTGCCAACAGTTTGTCTTGAGGGCGGTCGAGCTGGGCCTCGGAGTGTGTTACATAGGATGGTACAGCAAGCGAGGAGTGCGGCGAGCGCTGCAAGTACCACGTTCGCACGACATTGTGGTGCTTCTATCCGTGGGCTACCCGGCGGGAGACGTATTGAAGCCAAAGCCAAGGAAGGACCTGTATGACTTAGTGTCATACAACCGTTTTGGCGAGAGATAGGCTATCGTATCATAAGCCAGCGGAGATGGCTTGGTGGAGGCCACGTGTGGGCAGGGCGGTTTGAGGGCCAGCGATGTCGAATACCGGCGCGGCGGGGCCGTCGAAATCTGCTGAGGTGAGTGGATGGGCGGCGGCTTTTGGGCCGGCCTGTTCCGGTGGCCGATCAGCGAAGGAGCATGCGCAATGAAGCGATGGGGTCTTATGGGTGTCGGGTTGCTCGGCGTCCTGGCGCTGGCGGGGATTGGGGGCTGCGATGGCGACGGCTGGGGCTCGACCCGTCTGATCGTGATCAACAACTCGAGCGATACGGTCTTCGTCGAGGTGGACGAGAACGCCGACGGCGACATTGACGTGCGTGCGACCCTGGCGCCGCACACCCAGAGGGACTGGGTGCTGGACGCGGGCTGGACGGTGATTTTTGTGGACGGCGACTGGGTCGAGATCTTCCTTGACGAGGAGTTCGACGGGGTTTTCGAGATCGCCGAGGACTAGCGGGGGTCTGCCAGTTGACGGCGAGGGTCCTATGTAACCCCTTCAGGGTATGCTTCGGTTTGTTGCGGCGTTTGTACCCAGGGTGGCGCTTCGCCCCTCGACAGGCTCGGGGCCAAGCTGACCCTGGGCTGTTCTATGCAGCCCCTTCGGGGCAAAGCTGCGAAGAGCAAAGGCGGAGTTTTTCAACGGCCCGTCAGCCCGTCGATCATGAGGATGTGGATGGAAAGAGCGCCCGCCGGGGCGACAGGTGGGATCCTCGACGGCAGAAGACCGGATGCCGCCCCCTGGGGGGGGGCTTCGTTCGCGTCACTGTCACGTCCCACAGGCTGACGGGTCTGTTGAAAAACTCCGTTTATGTAAGCCCTTCAGATACTATGGAGGCCATCCCTCTCGGGGTGTATACCCCTTAGAAACAACCA
>CAZJXV010000323.1:0-4587 GCA_964550015.1 uncultured Verrucomicrobiota bacterium | reverse complement strand
TCGTCGGCATGGTCGGCTGGATCCAGTCCAACAAGCGCTGGGACATCCTGCTCTCAATGTGGGAAGAAATCCACAACGAGATCCTGCGCCGGACGGGCGAGGACTGGGACCTGCTCGCCGCCGGCACGATGCGCGACCCCAACCACAAGGCCGACTACGAGAACTGGAAGGCCCAGGCCCTGACCCTCGAAAAGAAGGGCATCGCCCACTACTACGAGTTCGTCCCGCGCGGCGACGTCTACTACAAGATGATGGCCGTCTGTGACTTCGTCGTGCTCCCCACCGTGGACGAGACCCAGTCGGGCACGCTCGCCCGCATCATCGCCGTCAACAAGCCGTTCATCACCACCGCGCCCATGGAGGGCCTCACCGCCCAGGCCATCGAGTGCAAGGGCGGCCTGCTCTTCACCACCAAGGCGATGCTCAGGGAGCACGTCATCCAGCTCGCATGCAACGAGCCGCTCCGCATGCGCCTGGGCGAGAACCTCAAGCGATACCTCGACCAGGTCGTGAGCTGGGAAGTGGTGACCCGCCAGTACAACGAGGCCTACAACCTCGCACGGACAGCCAAGAAAAGCGGCCGCAAGGCCGAACTCCCCGTCGAGTTCTAAAAATAGAAAATAGGGACAGGCACCTATTTTTCTGTGGGGGCTGAATACATGTGACACACCCTGGCGCAGAAAAATAGGTGCCTGTCCCTATTTTTTCCGGGCGGACATTAGTCCTTCGTGCAGGTAAAGCTCGCGACGTCGCCGCTCTCAGAGTCCGTGTAGGTGCCGGTCATGCTGAGGCCGTTCGGGGAGATGGTCGCAAACACGTCGGTGGCGTCGATCCTGAAGGTCAAGCCGCTCACGTCCCCCGTGAAGCGGCCCAGCCGCGTGTTGATGCCGCTGACCTCGCCGTCGGCGTCCATGGTCATCGTGAAGTTGAAATCCCCCGAGGTATCGGCGGTGTCGAACGTGCCGGTCCAGGAGCCCGAAACGTCCACACCCGGCGGCGCATCGGTGGTGGGGTTGTCGGTTTCATCCGTGTTGCAGCCGTTCACGCACCACACAAACGCGAGCCCGGCCACAAGCAGCATCGCCCAGGGAAATCTCAACTTCATCGGATCCGTCCTCGCTCAGCCAACTGTATCCCTACGCGGCGGAGCAACCGCCTCTTGTGCCTATTATACGCTGTATCGCCCCCGTTGTTCACTGCTTTCGCTTCAGGAAGGCGTTCCCGATGCCTGGCCCTCGTCACCAGGCGGCGAGGCAAGCCGCATCCGCGCCACGAGCACGGGCGGGATCTCGGGCATGTCGCGCCACCGGACGGACTTGACGTCAGCCTGCCCGCCTGGAAAGGCGGGCTCCTCCAAGGCATCGAGCACGAATCCGCTCCTGAAGCCGGTATCGAACAGGACAGAGAGCGGACGATGGAAGTAGTGATGCCGTTCCGGCTGACCCACGATGCCCTCGCCCCGCCACACGCGTGGCGTGAGGTACCTGGTCACTTTCACGCCATTCAGGAAGCCCGTCTCTCCGTCGGTCTCCGTCATCTCCGCGAACTTGCGGATCTCCGCTGACTGAAAGCAGGGGTGCATCACGGAAAACACAAACCACCCTCCGGGCTTGAGGAGTTCTGCAAGCACACCAAACAGTGGCTCAATGTCGGCAATGTCCATAAGCGCCATGGTGGCCACGGAGCCGTCGAACCGGCCTCGACCGAACGCGAGGAGCTGCCTCGTGTCGGTTGCGTCGGCGACATGGTACTCTATGTTCCGGATGGTCGGAGGTGTGCGCTGTTTCGCTCGCTCGATAAACCGCTCGCTGAAGTCGAAGGCCACCACATGCGCACCACGCTCGGCCATCCGCCGCGTGAAACGTCCCGCACCGCAGGCGACGTCGAGAATCATCATGCCTGGCTCGATCGGCGTCAGCCGTTCCTGGGCCGGCTCAATGAGCTCGATCTGATACGCATTGCCGTCGCCGATCCGGTCGTCCCACCACTCGGCGTTGCGGTCCCAGATCCGCCGCGTCTCCTCATTGAGCTCGGGCCGATCGCCTGTGCCCTCATCAGCCGCCATGAGACACTCCTTGTTCGTCTGCCGGCAATCTCTCCCCCGTCCCCGTCTTCCCCGTGATTGACTTAGATCTCGATCAGCTTCGACCTCGGGCTGGCGCCGGTGAGCAGCTCGAACTCGCCCGCCGCCGTGACGAGGATGTCGTCTTCGATGCGCACCCCGCCGAAGCCCGGCACGTAGAGACCCGGCTCCACGGTGTTGATCGCGCCGGCGGTATTGTGGAACGCGCCGCCGAAGCCGCCGAGGCCGTGGCCGATCGAATGGATGAACGGCCCGTAACCGTCGTTCTCGAACAGCGCCGAGACCGCCGCGTTGATCGCGCGCACGTCCTTTTTCTTCCCGATCAGCTCGAAGCTCAGTTGCTGCGCCCTGTACACCTCGCTGTAGAGCGCGCGCCGCTCGGCCGACGCCTTGCCGAAGACGAACGTGCGGGTGATGTCCGAACCGACCCCGTTGACATTGGCGCCGAAGTCCACCATCACCAGGTCGCCCTTCCTGAGCCGGCGGCGGCCCGTCACCACGTGCGGATGCGAGGTGTGCGCACCGAACGCCGCCATCCCCCCGCCGATGGCGCCCTCGCCCGCCATGTGAAACGAGATCTCGGCCATCAGGTCTATCTCCGTCATGCCCTCCTGGCACATGGACGGAACGGCCCGCGCCGCCCGCGCCGCAATCCGGCATGCGCGCCGCTGGTCGGCGATCGTCGCGGCGTCCCGCTTGCGCGTGACCGCCGCGACCGCGTCGGTGATATCCACCAGCGTCCGCCCCCGGAGCTGCTTCTTCATCTGCAGGAACGCGCCGTGCGAAACCGCCTGGAACCGCACCCCCACGCTGCGGGCCGTGCCAAGCGCCTCGCGGACCGCCTTGGGCGCGGCCGCCTTGCCCGAAAGCACCGTCACCGGCCACGGGGTCTCCGAGCACGCCTCGGCGAACATCGGGTGCGCCACCATCGTGACGCCCCGCCGCGTCGCCACCGCCATCCCCTCGGCCGTGCCCGTGAGCCAGCGCATCAATTGAGCGTCCCCCTGCAGCAGCAGCGCATCCGCCGCCCCGTCAACCCGCCTGAAGAGCCTTCTCAACCGTGCCTTGTGGATTTTCCCTGTCATGCTGCCTCCCGACCTGCCTGGATGTGACGCACAGTCAAGCACACCCGGCGTGGGAATTCAACCCGCGCGCAAGGCGGCAGCCGTGATAGAAGTTTTCTCTTGCGCCGCAGCCTTGGACCCGATATTCTTAATATATACTTCCTGCGCGTACTCCCTGCCAGGCACACAGGAATCCCACAGGCGAGGTAGGCATGCTCAAGATCACTTTCATCGAACCGCGAGCCCCCGGCATCCACGTCTTCACCAAGTTCAAGATCCCCCGAATGGGCATGCCCACCATGGCAACCCGGGCGCGCCAACTCGGGCACACAGTCCGCGTATACGTCGAGGACGTGAGCAAGGTGGACTTCCGTGCCGCCTGCGATGCCGACCTCGTCTGTGTCGGCACGATCACGTGCACGGCGCCGCGCGCCTACGCGTTCGGCGACAAGTTCCGCCAGCGCGGATTGCCAGTCCTGATAGGAGGGGCACACCCGACAGCCCGGCCTGACGAAGCACTCAAGCACGCCGACTGGGTGCTGCGCGGCGAGGCTGACGACAGCTTCTTCGAGTTTCTCGAGAAATTCGAGGCCGGCGCCGATCTCTCCGGGATCGAGGGGCTCTCATATCGCACGGCCCTCGGCGCCGTGCACAACCCGCTGCCCGCGCGGGTGCCGGACCTCGACACCCTCCCGATTCCTGACCTCACACTCATCCACGGATGGGAACGCATGCATATCCTACCGATCATGACCTCGCGCGGCTGCCCGTACAACTGCGCGTTCTGCTCGGTCACCAAGATGTTCGGCCGCCGCTACCGGTTCCGCAGTCCGGAAAAGATCGTTGATGAGCTCGAGCAGGCCTTGGCGCTCAAGAAGTGGTTCCACACCTTCTTCGTCGACGACAACTTCATCGCCAACCGCACCCGGGCCAAGGCGCTGATGCGGCTGATGATCGAGCGCAAGGTGACGCCGCGCTGGACGGCCCAGGTGCGCGTCGAGGTCGCCAAGGACGACGAGATGCTCGACCTCATGCGGCGCTCGAACTGCAGGTTCGTCTACGTCGGCCTCGAATCCACCAACCCCGAGACCCTCAAGCTCTACAATAAGCAGCAGAGCCTCGAAGACATCGAGGCGTGCATCCGCAAGCTGCACGCGCACAAGATCCGCATCCACGGCATGTTCGTCTTCGGCGCCGACACCGACACACCCCAGACCCTGCGCGACACCGGCCGCTTCGCCCGCCGCCTGGGGATTGACACCGTCCAGTTCCTGATCCTGACACCTCTGCCCGACACCGAAACCTACCGCCAGCTCGAGAGCGAGGGCCGGGTCCTCGTGCGCGACTGGAGCCTGTACGGCGGCCAGCACGTCGTCTTCAAGCCCAAGAACATGTCGCCGCTCCAGCTCCACCTCGAGACCTGGAACGCGCTCGCCAAGT
>CAZJXV010000322.1:0-4591 GCA_964550015.1 uncultured Verrucomicrobiota bacterium | reverse complement strand
TCGGCCGCCGTGCCCTTGCCGCCGGCGATGATGGCGCCCGCGTGGCCCATGCGCTTGCCCTTGGGGGCAGTCTGGCCCGCAACGAAGCCCACGACGGGCTTCGACATACTCTTTTTCACGAACTCGGCTGCGTCCTCCTCGGCCGTGCCGCCGATCTCGCCGATAACGATGACGCCCTTCGTGTCGGCGTCCGCCTCGAACAGCTCGAGCAGCTCGATGAACCCCGTGCCCGGGACCGCGTCGCCGCCGATGCCGATGCACGTGGACTGGCCGATGCCGAGCGACGTGAGCTGCCACACCGCCTCGTACGTCAGCGTGCCCGACCGCGAGATCACGCCCACCGGCCCCGGCTTGTGGATGTAGCCGGGCATGATGCCGATCTTGCACTTGCCGGGGCTGATGATGCCGGGGCAGTTCGGGCCGATGACCCTAGAAGACTTGCCTTCGAGCCAGCGTTTGACCTTCACCATGTCGAGCGCGGGGATGCCCTCCGTGATGCACACGACGAGCTCGACGCCCGCGTCCACGGCCTCCATGACGGCGTCGGCCGAGAACGCCGCGGGCACGTAGATGACGCTCGCGTTCGCGCCCGTCTTCTCGACCGCCTCCGCGCACGTGTCGAAGACGGGGATGCCGTCGAGGTCGGTGCCGCCCTTGCCGGGCGTCACGCCGCCGACCATCTTCGTGCCGTACTCGACCATCTGCCGGGTGTGGAACGCGCCCGCACTCCCCGTGATGCCCTGGCAGATCACCCGCGTTGTCTCATCAACCAAGATGCTCACGTCACCGTCCTGATCTTCGTTCCCACCTGTCAATTAAGGCCCGCACTATAGCAGAAATGGGGGGAAAGGGAAGGGAGGATGCAACTA
This sequence comes from uncultured Verrucomicrobiota bacterium, assembly GCA_964550015.1. GTDB lineage: Bacteria > Auribacterota > JABMQX01 > JAFGEW01 > JAFGEW01 > CAZJXV01. The sequence goes on along the minus strand of CAZJXV010000322.1, from coordinate 3,722 downwards.
GCGAAACAGTGTCATCTGGCGTGGATCGTTCGTCATCTTGAGGGGCCGCCTCTCGTACATGAAGCCCGATGCCGCCTTCACGTCGACAAGGCCCTTTTGTGGCGGCGCCGTGGGGAAGAACCTCATGGCAAGGCGCTTCCACGCGCAACTGTTCTTATTGAATGGGGACTTATTCAGTTTCTTGACTCGGGGAAGCAGCGCCATGCCCACTTCGGTGCATCCAGGCTTCCTGTTAGGGGCGTCTAGAACTTGGCAGAATCCGCCAACGAACACGTCCGTCATCTGGAGGCATTCCAGATCTAGGTTGAGCGGCTCACGCTGGTCCGCCTTTCCCGGCAGCATTTTGACTTCTGCACGATTCACGATAACGTTGGACTCCCTATGATTGATGCGGTATGGCACGTACTGGCGGAACCGGTCGTGATCGTGTAAGCCGCGTTCCTCCGCGACGACTTCCTCGACTACGACCTTGTCCTCTTGACAATGGAACCAACGCAGAGCAGTAAACAAGCCGATCTCAAAGAACTTGTTGTAAACGCGGGTGCTGATTTCAGCCCTGCTGCCTGTGCCATCATCGAAGAACGTGTGGTCAACAATTGACTCGTCAATGCCGAGAAGGAAGAACCGCATGAGCGGGAGAAGCTGGTGGTCGAGCGCTTTCGCCCACGCAACAGCCAGCTGAGTTCGGGGACTTCCGTTGCTCGATCCTTTCAGCTTCCAGAAGTGAACGGCCTTCCACCATTTTGAGTGCTGCCGCAGAGACAGTGCTACAGCGGAAAGTTCCTCAGCCTTGCAGCGCTCCACTAAGGTGAAACCGTGGTACAGCCAGTGCTCCCATCGTCTTTCGTCGTGGTAAACTGTCAGTTCGATGGTCTTGGCTGTGGGCGCACCCAGAAGGTCTGGGCATGTGGTGTGCGGGATGTGGGTGTCTCGTAAAGACATGTGAATCGCCCCTGCGGGGCTCGGATCTGATTCTCGTCGAGGATACCACGGGCTTGCGCCCGAGGCTACTGCCAATCGCCGCTGCGCGGCTCAGGACAAAGGCAATTCCCCTTGGGATCAGAAGTTGCGAGCACTTGAGCCTGAAACGCGCTTATCGCCCGTGTCCTGGAAGCTCCGGAGGGGCGATTGAGCGGGCCGCACGTGTGCTTGTGTGCGCCCATCAACGTCCAGCGACGAGGAGGGCGTCGGTGAGGTGGCGCCAGAGGGTGGCGATGTGGCGGAAGCCGGCGCGGCGGAGGAGGTCGGCGTGGACGGCGAGGGGGTAGCCGGGCTCGGGGCCGTCCTGTTGGCCCCAGGCGGGGCGGGCGACGGTGTCATAATAGGAGGCGATGCCGAGGGCGTCTTCGAGGCTATGCCAGAATTCGTCCCAGGTGGGGGCACCCGTTTGTTGGAATAGGCAGGCGCGCTCGGCCTCGTTGAGGTCGAGGGCGAGGCGGGCGAGGTCGGGGTCGTCGGGCTGGATGTGGTCGGCGTTGAGGAACAGGCCGCCGTGTGCGGCGCGGGCGGCGGCGGTTTCTGTCGCCCCTACGGGGCTCAGATTCTCCGTTTCGTCGTTGTGAACCTGGGGCTTGCGCCCCAGGCTACCGCCTGCCGGGCCTACGGCCCTGGGCAGAGGGCGGTCCGAAGGGGTCTGGCCCATTTGGGCAGGAGAGGACTGAACGAGCATGCTGCTGGCCCACGTGTAGATTTTTTGGAGGATCTCCCGGCCGAACCAGTGCATCGTCGTCGAGGTGACGACGGCCTCGCATCTCGTCTTCTCCGCGCTCTCCGTGATCTCTGTGGTGAAATCCTTTTTCCCAGAATCCTGAGGAGCGCCGCTACGCGGCTTCGGCGGGCGGCTACCTTCGGTAGCATAGGGCACCCGCCCTACAACGCTGTCGCGGGCGTCGGGCCCCGCGGATGTAGGGCGGGTCGCCCTCGGCCCGCCGTCTTTCTCTGCGTGCTCTGTGATCTCTGTGGTGAAATCCTCTTTCCTGAAATCGCAGCGGACGACCTTCGCGCGGTCGGCGAAGGGGCTGAGGCGTCTTGTGCACGCTTCGAGCAGGAAGGGCTCGACGTCGAGGCAGAGGACGGTCGAGCCCGGCACGCGGTTGAGAATCTCTTCGGCGAGCGCGCCGGCGCCGGCGCCGAGGTCGGCAACGCGGCATCCCTGGGGGAAGCGCTCGGCGAGGATCTCGGCGATCAAGCGGAACGCAACGCGGCGGCCGGGCACGTAGGCGTCCTGCATGGCGTCCCAGCGCGCCGTCCACTCGGCGAACCATGCGTCGTCTTTGGAGGAGAAGTCAGCCACGGATCTCACAGATAGGCACAGATCAAGAATCTACCACGGAGGGCACGGAGAGCACGGAGAGGAGAATAAGGCCTGCCTTGGCAGACGCCAAGGCAGGGGGCTCTGTGAACTCTGTGTGCTCTGTGGCTATTCTTCCACACGGCCGAAGTAGTTGACTTTCATGGCGTCGCGGACGGCGGCGAGGACGCGCTTCGTGGTGCGGCGCGCACGGCGGGTGGATTCGACGATGATCTCGTCAATGAGCTTCGGCTGGGTCTCGTACTTCGCGCGGCGCTCGCGGATGGGATCAAGGAAGGCGTTGAGCGCGGCGGTGAGCTTGTTCTTGACCTCGACGTCGCCGACGGCGCCTTTGCGGTAGCGGTCCTTGAGGTCCTCGACCTCGTCGGTGTTCGGGTTGAACGCGTCGTGGTAGGTGAAGACCGGGTTGCCCTCGACGGTGCCGGGGATGTCGGCCCGGATGCGTTTCGGGTCGGTGTACATGCCCCGGACCTTTTCCTTCACCACGTCGGCCGGGTCTCTCAGGTCAATGCAGTTGCCGAGGCTCTTGGACATTTTCGCGCCGCCGTCCGTGCCGGGCAGCCGTTCGAACGCGCCCACCATGCCGTCCGGCTCGACGAGGGTGGGGCCGTACAGGTTGTTGAAACGGCGGACGATCTCGCGCGTCTGCTCGATCATGGGCATCTGGTCCACGCCGACGGGGACGAGGTGCGCGTTGAACGCCATGATGTCGGCGGCCTGGTGGATGGGGTAGGCGAGGAAGCCGACGGGCACCTGGGGGTTGACGCCGAGGGCGGCGAGCCGGTGGGCTTCCTCGTCGAGCTCCTCCTTGCCGAAGTCTTTTTGGGTGATCTCGCTTTTGACCGTCGGGTTGCGGGTGAGGCGCGCGAGCGTCACGAGGTTCATGAAGTAGATGGCGAGCTCGTGGATCTCCGGCGTCATGGACTGGAGGACGATGGTGGCGACCTCGGGATCGATGCCGACGGCGAGGTAGTCCATGACGACTTCGCGCACGTTCCGGCCGAGGGTTTCCGGGTGCTCGAAGTTGTCGGTGAGGGCCTGGACGTCGGCGATGAGGACGTAGGTTTCGTACTCGTGCTGGAGCTTGACGCGGTTCGCGAGCGAGCCGACGTAATGCCCGAGGTGCAGCGGCCCCGTGGGCCGGTCTCCTGTCAGAATTCTTTTCTTTTCCATACTTTCAGCCACAGGTTTCAGAGATGAACACTGATAGTCAGGACCCTAGCAGGCTGCTCAAAAAGCCAGTGTACCCAGTAGGGGCTTCCTAGACCAGCCCAAAGCGAGCGCAACGCCTGCCCTGAGTTCTATCGAAGGGCCGCCCTGGGTTTTCTAGCAGGTTGCCCAACAACGCCGTCAACCCTTTGCAGATGCTTCTGCCGCCCCTCCGGGGCTCGGATTGTGTGTTTTCTCGTCG
>CAZJXV010000321.1:0-4596 GCA_964550015.1 uncultured Verrucomicrobiota bacterium | reverse complement strand
ACCAGCGGTCACTGCCGAGGCTCAGCAGGTGGTTGAGGCGGTCGTAGCGCGGCGCGACGCGCGAGAACATCTGCTCGATCTGGCGGTCCATACTGCCTCCAAGGCGATCATACCCGTGTTCGGGTCGGACCGAAAGGGCGCGGGCGAGCGCCCGCTTTCTACTGCAGTTGATCGGCTACGCCGCCCCCCGCGCGCGGCAGAAGTAGCTAAGGGCCATCATCTTACATAATCCATCTCCGCCGGATGTTTCGCAAGCTGACGCCGAACAGCACCGCGCCGAACGCCGTCAGCAGGGCGAAGTCTGCGGGCAGCGGCAGGGCGGCGGCGTGCCGAATGGAACCGTGCAGGGCATCGGCCCCGTAGGTCAGCGGCAGGATATAGGAGAGCGGTCGCAGCCAGATGGGTAATTGCCCGATGGGGAAAAACAGGCCGCACAGGAAGATCATGGGGAAGCGAAAGAAGTTCGAGAAGGTCTGGGCCTCGAAGACTTCCTTCACAGAAACGGCGATGAACAACCCGAGGAAGGTCGAGTTGACGGCGATGAGCACCACGGCCGGGATGAGCGTCGCCCAGTTGACGGCGGAAAGGTCGGTCAGGAACGATCCGACAACGAGCGGCACGAAGGCGTTGACCGCGCCGAACAGGATCGCGCCGGTTGTCTTGGCCAGCATCAGGACTTCGAGCGAGATGGGTGCGAGCAAGAGCCGTTCGAAGGAGCGGCCTTTCTTCTCGAACGTCACGGTCACAGAGAGAACGCTCGTCGTGCCGAAAAGGATACTCAGCCCCACCAGGCCGGGGAGCAGGCTGGGCAAGCTTTCGATCCCCAGCCGGGAGCGAATCAAGAACATGGCGATCCAGACGAGGGGGAACAGGAGGCCCCAACTGATGTTCGGCGGCTTGAGGTAGTAGGACCGCATGTCCTTGGTGAGGATGTTCCAGAACGCGATCCAGGCCCTCATGTGCCGCCTCCGATCTTGGCCTTGTCCTTCTCCTGTTTCATCGCGGCCGCTTCGATGCCGGTGATGCGGACGAAGACCTCCTCCAGTGAAGGGCGCATCTTGCGGGCCTCGGACACTTCCGCGCCGCGGTCCTCGAGCAGCCGTACAAGCGGGCCGACGCGAATCGGCTCGGCCGATTCGACACGAATCCCGCCGCCCACGACAGCTTGACAGTGAAGGTGTGGGAACTCGGCCGTGATCTCATCGGACAGTTCGGCGCTTTTGCCGGAGAAAGCGAACTGAACCACGTGCCGGCCTTCGCTCTGCCGCATGAGGTCTTCCACTGTGTCGGTACGGACGATCCGGCCCTTGACGATGAAGGCGATGCGCCGGCACAGCCGCTCGGCTTCCTCGATGTAGTGTGTGGTCAGGAAGATCGTTGTCCCGCGCGCGTTCATGTGCGCAATGAGCTGGCGGATCTGGCGTGCGCTGGCCACGTCGATGCCGGTCGTCGGCTCGTCCAGGAACAGAATGGGAGGCGCGTGGATGATGCCTGCTGCGATGGTGAGCTTGCGCTTCATGCCCCTGGAGTAGCCGCCGAACTTTCGCTTCGCGGCGTCGGCCAGACCGAATTGCCCGAGCAGTTCGCGTGCCCGTGATTCGCGGTCGCGCTTACGCATGCCGTACAGCGATCCGCAGAAGCACAGGTTCGCAAAGCCTGACAGCTCGGGATACAAATTGCTCTCGTCTGGCACGACGCCCATCAGGTGCTGGGCGGCCCGGGGTTTCTTCGAGCAATCAATCCCGGCGATGCGTATGGTGCCGGCGTCGGGCCGGGCCAGTCCGGTAAGCATGTTGATCGTCGTTGTCTTGCCCGCGCCGTTGGGTCCGAGGAAGCCGAACAGCTCGCCGCGCTGGACGGCGAAGGCAACCGAATCTACGGCTACGACATCGCCGAAGCGCTTCGCGATGCCTTCGACTTCAATGAGTGGCTCGTGATCTCTCATGCTTGCGCCTTCGGATTGCTGCTCCTAAGTCAGGCTCAACAGGTACGTTTGCTGCTCGGAGGACCAGGCTCGCCGCACCAGCCCTTTCGCCTCCAAGCGCTGCGCGGCCCGGGCAACGTCTTCCACATCCGCGGACGTGAGGTCGCCAACCTGCGACTGGGCCATTGGCCGTCCCGTTTGTCTGAGCATCGCCAGGATCTCCGCCTCCATCGGATCCAGGCGACGCCGTTCGCTGCGCGAAAGGCCGTCGCTCTGACGGATGCGGAAGTGCACGAAGAACGCGAAGAGCAGCACGAGCACCGCGATACCGGCCAGGATCAGCCAGCCCAGTCCGCCCAGGCCTCCGCCGGGCCCGTGATGGTTCATGGCGACGGACACGATTCTTCTCCTGCCTTGTTATTGGCGTCGAGTTATCCTCAGGCTGCGGCGGGACATCCCCACAACTGGCGCAGCGCGCGCTAATCGCATTCACGCTCCCCCATGCGGAATAGACAGCTGTCTATCAAAATGTGAGAACCTTGTCGGCCTCGACGCTCCATTCGGCCAATTCGCTCATGGTGCTGATTTTGACTCCTTCCAGCAGAGTTAGCCCAGCGACACCACGGGCCTCCGAGCAACCAACGCAAGCCTTTATCTGCCCGCCCTTCCTTATGACCGCCCTGAGCATGCGCTCAATGTTGTAATAACCATTCGGCGTCGACTGATTCGGCAAGGCGCACGTGACCGAGTCTGCCAGCAGAAAGATCAGAACCTCCACCTCGGCGTGGTCTTTCTGTATCGCCATCGCCATTCGGAGGGCGTTGTACGCCTTTTCTGAGCCGTAGGGGGCGTCATTGATGATGAAGAGAACTTTCACAATAATACTTCCTCGCTGGTTCGTTCCGTCTTCAGCTATGAATGGCCCTTGGGGACCGGGTGCTCTTTCTTCCCCGGCAAGCACGGGTGTCCTCTGAGGTCGCCGTGGCACTCCCGAATCTGCTCCGCTGTGCAGTCCTGGGGCCTGCCCTTCAGGTTTTCCGGCTTCTGGCAGCCTTCCTTCTTGTCATGGAAGCACATTTCAAAGCTCCTTTCGTGTCTGCGCGAACCCTATGCTCGGGGTCCAGCAATTTGTCTATTTGCTCCCGCCACGCGGCGAGGGTCTGCTCGTTCAGGCGGTAATGGACGTAGTAGCCGCGCTTCTTGGCGATGACGAGGCCGGCGTCGCGCATGACGCGCAGATGCTGTGAGACCGCGCCTTGCGTCACATCGAGCCGGGCGGCCAAGGCGTTGACGCACAGCGACCGGCCTTTGAGGAGTTGGACGATCTGAACGCGCGTATCGACCGATAGCACCTTAAGTAATCTGGCCAATGCTTCAGGGCGCATTATCTTAGTCTCCGCTAATAGACTATTGCGCTGCCTTGACGCTGTCAAGCCTCTTTTTCGCCCGCCGTCATGGATACTCGGCGGTTCCTCCGTCTCGTAGCCCAGGGGTGTTGTACCCCAGGCCCGGCCTTTTCCGTTTGCGGTCGAAGGCCGGTCGGCTATTGTGTGAGGCGTTTGCGCGCAGAGCATGCTGCGCGTTGCAGGACGGAGGCGGTGACGATGGCGGAGATCCGCGCATTCAAGGGCATCCGATACGATCCGGCGACGGTTTTGGTCGAGGCGGTCGTGACGCAGCCGTACGACAAGATCACGCCGGAGATGCAGGCGGTCTACTACGAGGCGAGCCCGTACAGCGCGGTGCGGCTGGTCCTGGGGCGCACGGAGCCCGGCGACGATGATACGGCGAACGTGTACACGCGCGCGGCGGGGTTTTTTGGCCGGTGGCTCGACGAGCAGGTGCTGGTCGAGGACGCGCGGCCGGCGATCTACGCGAGCGGGCAGCGTTTCGAGATCGAGGGGCGTACGGTGCACCGGCGCGGGTTCGTGGCGCTGGTGAAGCTCGAGCCGTTCGGCACGGGCGTGATCTACCCGCACGAGCGGACTTTCAAGAAGTACACGGACGACCGGCTCCGGCTGATGCGGGCGACGCGGGCGAACTTCGGCCACGTTTTCATGCTCTACTCGGACGCGGGGCGGACGATCAGCCGGATGCTGGAGGAGCTCGAGGGGCGGGGCACGCCTGAAGTGGCGGTCGAGGCGCTCGGCGAGCGGGGCGCGCTCAACGAGAGGGGCGCGCTGGGCGTGCGGCACACGCTTTCGGCGATCACGGATCCCGAGGCGATCGGGACGATCTGCGAGGTGATGGCCGACAAGCAGTTGTTTATTGCCGACGGCCACCACCGCTACGAGACGGCGGTGAACTATCGCGACGAGATGCGCGCCGCGCACGGCGAGGGGGGCGCGTACGATTGGCGGATGGTGACGCTGGTCAACATGGAGGACGAGGGGTTGGTGGTCCGGCCGACGCACCGGCTGGTGCGCAACCTGGCCGGGTTCGATCCGGCGCAGGCGCCCGGGAAGCTGGCGCCGTTCTTCCGTGTCGAGGCGTGCTCGCTCGAGGCGCTGCCGGCGCGAATCCGGCCGGACGACGAGGGCCAGCCGCGGCTGGGGCTCTACACGGGCGGCGAGAGCGCGTTTGTGCTCACGCTGGCCGACCGCGGGCGGCTCGCCGAGGTCGTAGGCCATGATACGCCCAGGCCGGTGCTGGAGCTCGATGTGACGGTGCTG
>CAZJXV010000320.1:0-4625 GCA_964550015.1 uncultured Verrucomicrobiota bacterium | reverse complement strand
CCCTTGGGGCACGGTGACTCGGTGTGGCACGCTGAGTTCAGCCCGGACGGCGCACGGGTGGTTACGGCAAGTGACGACAACACCGCGCGGGTCTGGGACGCAGGGACGGACAAGCCTGTCATGCCGGCCTTGGAGCACGGCGACCCCGTGTGGCACGCCGAGTTCAGCCCGGACGGCAAGCGCGTCGCTACCGCAAGTCGGGATGACACCGCGCGGCTCTGGGACGGGACGACAGGCGAGCCTGTCACGCCGCCCCTGGAGCACGAGGACGACGTAGAGGATGCCGAGTTCAGCCCAGACAACACGCGCGTCGTCACCGCCAGTCGTGACGGCACAGCTCGGGTCTGGGACGCGGCGACGGGCAAGCCTGTCACGCCGCCCCTGGAGCATGCCGACTGGGTGGAGCATGCCGAGTTCAGCCCGGACGGGACACGTGTGGTTACAGCAAGTAACGACAACACCGCTCGGGTCTGGGACGCGGCGACGGGCAAGCCTGTCACGCCGTCCCTGGAGCATGCCGACTGGGTGAGGCATGCCGAGTTCAGCCCGGACGGCGAGCGCGTCGTCACGGCGAGTCTGGATGACACCGCGCGGGTGTGGGACGTCGCGACGGGCGAGCCCGTCACGCCGCCCTTGGAGCATACCGGCTGGGTGTGGCACGCCGAGTTCAGCCCGGACGGCGAGCGCGTCGTCACCGCTAGTCGTGATGGGACCGCGCGGGTCTGGGACGCGGCGACTGGCAAACGTGTCACGCCGCCCTTGGAGCACGGTGACCCCGTGTGGCACGCTGAGTTTAGCCCGGACGGCACACGCGTGGTTACGGCAAGTGACGACAAAAGCGCTCGGGTCTGGGATGTGTTGCCGGACGACCGGCGCGTCGAGTGCCTGGTTTTGGTTGCGCAGGTCCTGTCTTCTCGAAAGATTGACGATACCGGCGGTATGGTGCCGCTCACGCCGGAGGAAATCCGTGAAACCTGGAACAAATTGAAGGCCATATCGCCGCGCGGCGCGGGTGACCGGTGATTGCGCCGGCAGATGCAGCCTATGGAATGCGGTATTGCGCCACTCTTGTATGGACCGTGATGAAGGCGTGATGTCTAGGTAAGAGAATGCGTTTGCCCGGGCATGAAACGACATTGCGGCAAGTGCAGTTCGAGCCTTGGGCGCGCCAGCGTTACGAGGCATGGCCAGAGCGGCATGCCGATTAGCCGTTCGGGACCGATACTGAAGCCATTGTCTGCGTGGAGCGGCCCGCTCTCTATTCCGTGCCGCTGCCGCGGCTCACGTGGTACAAGGGCGTGGTCCCGAAGTCCTTGGGCAGCGGCACCCTCCCCACATATTCGAACTGAGCCGCCTTCAAGCCCTGCGAGGCGGCCAGCGCGGCGAAGGTTTGGCTCGCGTACACGTGCCCAGGTGGTGTGATCGGCTCAATGCGTGCTGCGCGGATGACGTAGTCGCCGCAACAGGCATTGCGCTGGGCGATCGGGTCCGTGTAGTGATGCACCGGGCCGGCATCCAACGAGATGCGGATGCCGATCTCCTTGGGCAGCCCGCACGTCTCCCAGTCAAACGAAGCGACCTTGTCACGGATGTCAAGCGCGCAGGAGGCAGCAGCCACGAGGTCACGAAAAACGAGAAAGATGCCATCACCGGCGGTCTCCGCAACGACAACGTGATCCTGATGCGCTTGTGCAGCTTCCGCGATCTTCTCCAAGAAGTGATGGCTGAACAGGATTACTTGCCGTTCGCCAATCTTGCTGTAGGACTTGACATCAGCAAAAAGCATTGCCCGAATTTCCTTAGGGAACTCGGCGCGCCAGCGTTCTCCAAAGGACGGGGAATCGGCCTGCGCGGGATGAGATCGTGCAGCCTCAGTACTGCGACCAGGCTCGCGACAGTCCAGCCAGTCGATCTTTCTTCCCTGGCTCGTCCAGTAGTGGGCGAGAGAGACCGTGTCAGATTGAACGCGATCGCCACGACCGTGTCGAAAGGCTACAAACCGAATGTGCGTGTCGAGTTGTTGCGCCCGCAATGCGACCACGCCATCCGAAAACATATACGCGAATTCGAGGTCAGCCAAGATGTCGGTGCTGGTCTTCTTGCCCAGAACAGTGACGCTCGATGCCCTCTGCACCGCCTGGTCGAAACGCTCTTCCCATCCGGCGTCCGGAAGACGCTTGCCGAGGGCGGTCTGAACGCTGCGCGAGGGCCACGGAAGCACAACGTTGACCTCCATGTTTCGCGCCGACATCTCCTCCAGGAAGACGATGTCCGGGCGTGAGAGAACACAAGCGTAGCCGATGCACGCACCGATCGCATTGAGCTTATCGGCCATTGCCCGGCGGATGGAGTGCTCCCACTCGTCTCCGGCCTGTTCGTCTCGCCGGCCACCCGGATCGAAGATGTGACCCGCAAAGACGACCACTTCGGGCACAGCGAAGCAGCGGTCCAGGCGATGAGGGTCTCCTACAAGGTGTTGAGCCAACAGACGCGCCTGTCGGCGCATGGAAGACACATCACGATAATGGCGCCCGGCGAGCTGTGCCGCCTTCTCATAGTACTTCTCCGCACTGTTCCAGCGGCCCTGTATCAGCGCGGCCTCGCCAAGCGTGGCATAGACCCAGTAGTCGTCTTTCGCCTTGCCTGCTGCAAACCGCCTCGCTTTCCTCAAGCAGATCTGGCGCACGTCTATGGCCAGCGACACGGCACGTTCCTTTTGTCCGCACAGCAGCGAGAGTGTGGCCGCGTTGATGCCGTTGTAGAGGGCCGCGTCAGCGTTGCGGCCGCGTTTGGCGACCTCGTAGGCGTTTCGATAGATATCGAGCGCCTTGCGAAACTGCGTCAAGCGCTCCTGGTCGGTGCAGGCGCGGAGGCCGAGGTCCTTGTAGGTACGGGCCAGTATGCCCAGGGTCTCGCCGTCTTTCTGTCCCTGGGCGCGCAGCTCCTTGAGAACCGCACGCGCCCGGGAGGTTGCCCCACTCTGCGCCAGGGCAAGCCCTTGAAGCTGCCTGAGCCTTACGCAGAGCCGACGGCGGCCGCGATCGAGCAAGCGGACGTCAACGTACCGCCCGGGGTCTTCAGGGTCCGTGAAAAGCTCGAGCCCCGCGGTCACGACATCATACGTGAGCAGCGGCTCGCCAATGCTGATGGTTTGCTCGGCGAGCAGGCGATACAGCTCGGGAAACCGTACCCATCGTTCCAACTCGTGCGACCGCCACAGGGCATGAAGCTCCGTCAAGTCCGCCGGTGGCTCCGACCGAAGCTGCTCAGCCAACTGCACAAGGGACGCGTTGGGTTTGGACTTGCGGCGGCCGTCGCGGGGCTCAATCCGGTAGCCAAGGGAAAGAACGCACTTGATGGTTCCGAGCGCGCTCTGGCGATCGTACTCCTTCTCGGATTCGGGCAGGTCGTCGTACGGCACGAGGGTCGGGTTCGTCTTCTTCTCGTCGTCGCGCTTCGGACCATACGTCCAGCCCTCTGCCATGCGCTTCTGTGCCCAGACGTCGTGGACGTTTCTCGCCAGCTTCTCGACCAGCGCCCGCAGCGACCTGTCGAGCTTCACATGTGACGTGTCAATCGGCTTCGGCTTGTACGGCATGGTTTCCCACACCCTTTCCCGACAGCTGTCTCTTCATACTTCCTTCGCGGAAGAACGGCGCAGTCGGTCGCGCCATGTGCTGCATCTGCCGGCGCAATCACCGGTCACCCGCGCCGCGCGGCGACATGGCTTTCAATTCATTCCAGGTTTCACGGATCTCCTCCGGCGTGAGCGGCACCATACCGCCGGTATCGTCAATCTTTCGAGAAGACAGGACCTGCGCAACCAAAACCAGGCACTCGACGCGCCGGTCGTCCGGGACCACATCCCACACCCGCGCCGTGCCGTCACCACTCGCGGTGACGATGCGTGTTCCATCAGGGCTGAATGCGGTGTGCGCTATCCAGCCAGCATGCTTCAGGAACGGCGTGACGGGCCTGCCCGTCTCGGCGCTCCATACCCGTGCAGTTCCGTCGGCACTCGCGGTAACAACGCGCGTCCCGTCCGGGCTGAACTCAGCATGCAGCACATCGTGGTCGTGTTCCACGTTGGCATCGTGCTCGAGGGGGGGCGTGACGGGCTCGCCCGTCGCGGCGTCCCACACCCGGGCGGTGTCATCCAGACTAGCCGTGACGACGCGCGTCCCGTCCGGGCTGAACTCAGCGTACACCACGTCGCCAGCATGTGTCAATGGCGGCATGATCGGCTCGCCCGTGTTCGCGTCCCAGACGCACGCGGTGTCATCAAGACTTGCCGTGACAACGCATGTGCCGTCCGGGCTGAACGCGGCGTGCCACACAACGTCCTTGTGGTTCCTAATGTCCTCGTGCCCCATGGGCGCAAAGGCCTTGCCTGTGGCCGCGTCCCAGATGCGGGCAGCCTGATCAGCACATGCGGTGACGACGCGTGTGCCGTCCGGGCTGAACCCGGCGTGCCGCACATCGCCCTCATGCTCCAGGGGCGGCGTAACAGGCCTGCCCGTAGCCGCATCCCAAACCCGTGCGGTGTAATCATCACTTGCGGTGACGACACGTGTGCTGTCCGGGCTGAACGCGGCGTGGTTTACATCGTCCTTGTGCACCAAGGG
>CAZJXV010000319.1:0-4666 GCA_964550015.1 uncultured Verrucomicrobiota bacterium | reverse complement strand
GTGAAGACATCGGCCGTGAGGACATCGCCGTGAAGACATCGGCAGTGAGAGGATCGCTCGTGAGACTGCTCGTGGGAACCTTCCTGGCCCTGGCCGCCGCAGCCGCGGCCATTATCCCTCGACCCACACCCGCCGCTACTACCGACCGCCTGGCCGACGCCGTCGAGCGCTACGGCGACGAGGACCGCGACTACTGGCGCCGCGTCGACGCCTACCTCGCCGCCCGGGCCGAGGGCCGCTCGCTCACGCCCGACGAGCAGCGCCGCTACTCGAACGCCTACGTCTACTACGGCTACGCCCTGTACCGTCAGGGCGACGCCAACGGCGCCGCGCGCCGCTTCCGCCAGGCCATCACCGTGGACCGCACCAACCCGCTCGCCTTCTACTGCCTCGGCCTGCTCCAGCGCCGCTTCGACGGCCTGAAGCCCGCCATCGAGAACCTGCGCACCGCGAGCCGCCTCGGCGGCCCGCTCAAGACGCCCGCGCGCACCGAGCTCACCGCCATCGTCCGCTCGCTGCGCGAGCAGGCCGAGGTCCTCATCGAGCGGGGCAGCTACACAGGCGCGGCCCGCTGCTACGAGTTCCTCGCCGCAAACTTCAACGGCACCGTCAAGGCCCACGCCCTCGAACGCCTCAAGGCCGCCGAAGACGAAGTCTCGGCCGAAAAACTCCTCGTCGAGGCCCGCCGCGAGATCGCCCGCGGCCGCCAGACCGACGGCCGCCGCCTGCTCAAGCAGCTCCTCACCACCTACGCGTGGACCCGCGCCGCCGAGACCGCCAAGAAAATCTACCGCGGCGCCGACACCCTCGACGTCAAGGTCAAGACCAACTCCCCCGCCGGCAAGTACGCCGCCCGCGAGCGCTGGATTGACCTCGAAACCGCCAACTGCATCGTCTATTACAAAAACACCGACTTCGCCAAGATCGCCGCCAAGCGCATCGAGGACACCCTCGCCCGCGTCACCGACCAGCTCCAGTACACGGGCCTCGATTGGCACAAGGACAAGTGCAAAGTCTTCATTTTCGACGACGCGAACGCCTGGGTCGAGTTCGTCGAGGAGTCCGGCGCCACCACCGAGTGGGCCGCCGGCTTCGCCTACGGGCCCCTGCGCGAGGTCTACATGCACGCCGGCAGCGCCGACGACATGCTCAACCGCATCCTGCCCCACGAGCTCACCCACGTCATCCACCGCGAGTACGCCCGCGACGACGCCTACCTGCCCCTGTGGCTGCTCGAAGGCCTCGCCTGCTACAACGAGTTCGCCGGCAAGGACCACCGCGAGGCCATCGCCAAGGGCGCCCTCGCCTCGGGCCACCTCATCCCCCTCGGCCGCCTCACCGCCTCGCGCGGCTACCCGCACGGCGCCGACATCAGCCTCTTCTACGCCGAGTCCCTCATGCTCGTCGAGTTCATCATTGACCGCTTCGGCCACGACGGCCTCGTCACCCTCCACAAAAAGCTCCGAAAAGAGTATGAGTTCCACAAACTCGTCAAGCGCGCCTTCAAAATGGACATGGAAGAGTTCGAGCGCCACTGGCTCGACTACATCAGAACGAAGGAATAGACAGCGCCGAGACGGAGACTGAATCCTGGGGATAAAACGAGCAGCCCCGCGGATCATCCCGCGGGGCCGCTGTCTATGTTGAACGCGCTTCCTGGCACGCGGTGTGGACCGCGCTTATTCCTCGCCGCCAGCGCCGCCGTGACGCCCACGGCCCGGGCCGCCTTCGCGCCCGCGCCGCTCACGCCGCTCGCGCATCTTCTCACGTGCAGCCTTGAGCTCCTCCGCGGTGACCTTGCCGTCGCCGTTCGCGTCAAGCCTGTCGAACATCTCGTCCCGGCCGGGGAACTCCTCGCGCGAGATCGCGCCGTCGCCGTCCTTGTCCATCCGCTTCCAGACCTCGGTGCGCGCCTCTTGCGCCTGCGCCTTAAGCTCCTCCTTGGTCACGACGCCGTCGTTGTTCTTGTCGAGCTTGCGGAACGCGTCCACCCACTCGCCCTGGCTGATCTTGCCGTCGCCGTTGGCGTCGAACCGTCTCATGAACCCCTGGCCGCGGTCGCCGCCGCCCCTACCGGGTGCCATCCCCGGACCGGGCCCCTTGCGGCCGCCGCCCTCGCCCTTACCGCCCGGCGCCTGGGCCAGCACGAGGACCGGTATCGCCAGCGCCGCCGCTATCAAGCCAATCCATTTCCAGCGTCTCATTGTTCATGCTCCCTGTTTCGCTGTGCCGCTGTTTCGTTCGTCACCCGTTTCAAACCTTCAACGCGCACCGGGCCACAAAGGTTTGAGCACTCGATCACCGCCAAGGGCCCGGCCGGCCGGATTCAACCTTGCACGCTCGCCAACTTCTCGTGTATAATAATGGTGTGATCGCTGTTCGATCACCGTATCGCATTGCTGCTATCTGTATCCGAGCGCGCACACTTCAGAGGGGGCTTTGGGATGCACCGCTCACTTCGATGCCTCATACTCCCGATCTGCCTGATCCTGTGCCTCGGCGGGAGCTGTTCCCCACCCCGGGACGGAACCGCCCAACGCCACACCGGCGGCACCCGCGTACGGCATCGAGCGCCCTCCACAGGTGAAGAATCCACGGACCCCCGGCGCCCGAATCGATCAGGGACAAAGACGGCGGCCGTGACCGAGCGACTCCGGGACCCCCGTCATCTCGGAAACGTCCGCGGCGATGCCGGCACTGTCACAGGCAACGCGACCGACAGCCCACCCTCGCTCCGGACGGACGCCCCCGCTGCCGGAATCGAGACCTCGAGCGATCTGTGCACGCCGGGCACGCCCAGCGCGCCGGCCGCGTCCGAGATCGGCGCCGGAACCGTGTCCCCCGACGCTCTGCTCGACACCTGGCCCTCGCCGCTGACCGTCCAGAACCTGCTCGACCAGCCGGGCAACGTCACCCTGACGCCCTTCTACTCGACCGTCCGCGTCGCGTGGGACCCCGTTCCCGGCGATGTCGCCGGCTACGAGATCTACCGCAAGCTGGCCGCCTCACCCGCCTGGCCCACCACCGCCACCAAGCGCGTCCTGCTCCGCACCTCGTTCACCGACTACGACCTCACGCCCGGCGAAAGCTACGACTACAAGGTCGTCGCCATCAACGGCGCCGGCGCCGAGATCAGCGACTTCTCAACGCCCGCAACCACCACCCTCGGCACCGACCCCGCCTCCTACTCGACACACGCCAACCTCGAAATCCTCATCGTCTACTACACCCAGGGCTACTCCCAGGCCGCCGTCGACAGCGAGGTCGCCGGCATCAACACGACCATCGAATTCTACTGGCGCACCACCGAGTGCCGGATGAACCTCGACGCCACTTGGATGTTCATCCCCACCTACCCGCCCGGCTCGTCGTGGTACAGCAGCGCCGTGATTGATGACCTGAGGAGCCGCGGCGTCCAGAACCACCAGTACGACCTCGCCTACTTGGTCGGCAAAAACCTCGACGGCTGCTTCGGCGGCTACCTCGTCTTCGGAAGCACCTGCGCCTCGCTCGGCGACGTCTGCGGCGTCCCCTATCCCGGCAAAGACCCGAACGTCAACTACACAGTGGCGTGGACGTTCGCACACGAACTGCACCACGCCATCGACTCGATGTGCAACCGCGCCGGCGCCGACGACATGCTCTTCTGCCACTTCGCGTGGAACTACCCCTCGCCCCTCAACGGCGAGCACGTGGACTGGGGCACCCACTACGACGGCATCGCCGCCGCCATGCGCCGCTACGACGACTACCTCAACTTCGGCTCCTACTACGACGGCAAGCTCGAATGCCTCGACGCCGACGGCGACTCCATGCCCGACAACGATACGCGCGCCGTCATGGACGAGGCCCGCTTCGGCTCGAGCCCCGCCACCGCCGATACCGACGGCGACGGCCTGAGCGACTCCGCCGAGTACTCCCGCTACAATTACGGCGGCACGGACCCGAACGACCCCGACACCGACGACGACGGCCTGCTCGACGGCGCCGACCACCAGCCGCTCTACAAGGTGCCCGCCGTCATCCCCTTCACCGCCTCGCCCCCCGACATTGACGGCACGATCGAGCCGCGCTGGAGCACCATCGCCCAGGGCTACTACTTCACCAAATACACGACCGACTTCGACCTGACCGTCTACGCCAACTACGACAGCGACTACCTCTACCTCGCCTTCGAATCCGAAAAGCAGCTCTACTACAAAGTCTCGCTCGACGGCAGCGGCGAGTGGGGCCGCTTCGAGTCCGACGTCCAGCACGTGGACGCCGACTGGAACGACAAGGCCACCCAGTACGGCGACGTCTACGGCGACGGCAGCCACATCGAAATCGCCACCGCCGGCTCGACCGCCTCCGTCTACGGCGTCGGCACCATCCCCGACAGCCTCGTCCAGAGGACCTCCGCCGACGGCCGCTACTACACCGAGGCCCGCATCCCCAGGGTCCTGCCCCACGGCGTCGCCTACACCTACTTCGACCCCGCGGCCCCCGTCACCGACGGACTCACCCTCGTGCCCGGACGCATCATCGGCCTCAACGTCACCATGGCCAACTCCGGCGGCAGCGAGTTCGCCGGCACCTGGACCGGCCTCTTCGAAACCCACAGCTACGTGGACTACGAGCTCTCAGGCTCCGGCGACCTCGACGGCGACGGCCTCGATGCCGCGGG
>CAZJXV010000318.1:0-4685 GCA_964550015.1 uncultured Verrucomicrobiota bacterium | reverse complement strand
ACGACTCGGCGTTCGACGGGTCGCTGGACACCACGGTTCCCTTGACGCTCGCGCCCCGGTCTTATTGGTCAGCCGGATGGCGATGCCACCGCCCTCGGTGATCATGATCGCGTCGTTCAGTACCAGATCGCCCATCGCCGTCGCCTCCTACGGGGTCGTGTAGTGGTAGTCGAAAATGACTTCCTTCGCACTGCCCAATCTGTTCCGCACCCTCACGCTGGTTCCGTTGTCGAAGATGCAGAACTTGGTGTCCGTGTCGCTGTCCACCACGTTGCCCGAGTTGTTGACCAGGGTCACCGTACCGTCGCTTGCCCAGACGACATACCCATACTCCTCGCCGTCGCCAACGACGAAGTGCATCCAGCCGGCGCTCGACGTGGGCAGATCGAACGAGCCGTCGTCAGCCAGATTGACCGGCGCGGAGTGTTGCGTGACCCGACCACCGCTGCCGATCGTCTCGGCCGCGTCGGTCTGGTTGTGCGCCCAAGCCATGAACTCGGTCTGCGACTGGCTGGCGCTGTGCAGCACAATCGTCGGGTCGCTTGCGGCTGGCGTGCCGAAGTCGTAACCCATATCGCCCTTGTCGCAGATGTGCATGGTGCGGGAACTGGCATCGACACCGAACATCCATGAGTCGGTCGTCTGCGCGGTGTCCCACTGGATTGCGGCGTCGCTGCTGTAACCGAATAGCAGATCGGTGTCGTCCTTGAGCAGCACGCTGGACGCCATATGCAGCGAGCCGGTGCCGGCCAGGAACACTGCGTTGGTCGAGTCGTGCGTGATCGCTATGTACTCGTTCAGTGCCTGATTCGCCGAATGAATGATTAACGTCGGGTGCGAGGCGACAGTATGCTGGAAGTCAAAGCCAAGATCATCCTGATCACAAATGATGAACTCGCGCGCCGTCGTATCGACACCGAGCATCAGCGCATCCTGCGTTTGTGCCGTGTTGAAAATTAATCGCGCGTCGGAGCTAGCACCAAAATATACCGAATCGTTGTCCCCGAAATACGCATGTCCGTCGAAGTAGGTGACGCCGTCGACCTCTAGATCGCCGCTGACCATCAGATCGTCCGCGCTCAAGCTGTGCGAACTGGATGCAGCGTCACCGATTCGTGTGTACGACGACGGATTAAGTTCCAGTACCCCGATACCAGTTGTGATTTCCGCGTGTGTACTGGTATGGACAAGCGACAGCCATTGGTTGTTCGCGCTGTCTGGATCAGTCGCCGAGTGGATGAACAGCGTCGGATTGGTCTGCGCTGCGTGGTCGTAGTCTTTGTGTCGAACGCTGTTATTAACGAGTAGCAGGGAGTTACTTGTCGCGCCCAAACCCCAGACCATTGTGTGTGCTGTTAGCTGGTCGGTACTCCACTCCAAAGCAGAATCGGGACCGTCACCGAAAGCGAGCACCGCGTCGTCAGCTAGTGTTGTCGTTGTAGACAATGCAACAGTGGAATTGAAAGTCGCCGGATCGCTGGCAACGATGCTAGTTCCAGGTGTGATCACCAGCGAGGTGTTGCCCCCGGCCTCGTCCCTGAACGTGTGCAGGTCGGCGTCGAAGTAAGCGTTATTCGCCAGCGTCGCGTGCGTCGATCCGTACAGGTAGATCACGGCACCGTCTGCCGCCTTGATTGCGAGGTCGGCGGTATCGTCAGCCATCGTGATCTCGCCGCCGTCAGCGTACAGGATGCCGTCGATCTCTGCATCCGAAGTCACGTACAGATCGCCGCTTGCCGTAGCCTGAACCGCTGTACCCGTGCCGATGTTCACCGACCCGTTCGATGTAACTTGGAACAGCTTGTACGCCAGATCGGCGGTGCCGTCCTCGTGAGTGATCGATACGGCCGAGCGCCGCCCAATGATATACGAGTCTCCGCTGTTGTACGGTCGACCGGCGAACCATTCGGTGTCGGCCCCGGTGTTCAAATAGAAGGTGCCGCCACCCCTGGTCGCCTCGTCCGACTGGTGCATGATCCCGCTGTCGGTGTAGCCTGAACCCGAGCCGCGCATCCGAATCATGGACCATGTTGTCAGATCTTGAATGTCGAGGTTGTAACTTGGCGCAGCGTCCAAGCCGATCGCAAGACCGTTGGCACCCGTGCGCATGATCTCGTCGCCGTTGGCGCTGAACGCGATCTCGCCAGTGGCCGACCGCCACAAGCCGGTATCAAAATCGACGGTGAACGCGATGCCCGGCGTGCCCTCGGCACCGTCCGCGAAGTAGGCCGCGCTGCCGACCTCAAGGTTGGTCGTGATGTACGCATCGCCGGCATCGTTGGCGAGGGTAGGAGCACCGGTCCCGATGCGAACATAGGTCGCCGGCTGCAACGACAAGTTGTTCACGCCGGTTGTGATGTAGCCGTTCTGGCCGGTGCCGGCGTGGTAGATCTTCACGTACTCATTTGTCGCGGTGCCTGCGGCCGTCGCGCTGAAAATCCAGAACGTGGGATGCGTTGACACCGGCAGCGAATAGTCGCTACCCAAATCACCTTTGTCGAAGATCGCCAGGTTGCGCGCGGTCTCGTCAACGCCGAGCTTCATCGAGTCGTTTGTTTCGTCGGTGTCGAACTCGAACTGCACCTGTCCGCTGCCACCGAACTGCAACACCCCACCGCTGCTCACTCTCGCGGTACCGTAGAAGTTTACTCCTGAATCGAAGAATCCAGATCCGTCCACCTCAAGATCGCCGCTGACCATCAGGTCGTCCGCGCTGAGTGAATGCGAGGACGAGCCGGCGTTGCCGATTCGGGTGTAGCTCGACGGATTGATCTCGAACACGCCGACGCCGGTTTCGAAAACCGCGTGCGTGCCGACGTGCGAGAGTGACGCCCACTGGTTGTTCGCGCTGTCTGGATCGGTCGCGCTCTGCCAATACTGGATCGGGTGCGTGCTCGCCGCGTGATCATAGTCCTTGTTCAGACCGTTCGCCCGATCGCCAATAATGAATTGCCGGCCGTGCTCCGTGCCGAGTAAGAGCAGAGACTGATCGTTGGTTTCGTCACCGTAGATCACGCTCGCGTTGGTTGCCGCCGAATGCAACCAGATGCCGGCGGAAAAATAGGCATCACCACTGAACGTCATGTCCACCGCAGCCGTGATCGATGACGAAGCGTTCAGCGCGATGTCCTCGCACTGAAGCATGATGTCGTCGTCGGCCCACAGCCGCAGATTGGCTGTGCTGGTCGCGCCGCTGTTGGTCGCTATGATGTCGAACACGCCGAGCGCGGAAGCGGTGTTGTAGTCCCACCGGATGATCTTGATCCCAGCCTCGCCGTCGAGATGCTGGATGCCCTGCGTGAATACGCCGCCGGTTGCGCTAGTGCCGTCCGCGTTGTCGATGTGCGCGGACTTAGACACGTCGATGTCCCAGTCCTGTAGTTGCGCCGTCACATTGATCGCATTCGCAGCTACGTAGTCCGCACGCCAATAGTCGGTGCCATTCTCAACGTGGAAGCCATCGACAGTTCCGCTGCCGCTCGTCAGATCCACCTCGAACGATGCCGCAGCCGCCAGCGGCACCTTGATGTCACCACCGCTGTTGTATAGCGTGAGCAACCCGGTGCCGTCGCTGGCGTAATCGAGATACGCGCGTTCGGTGCTGCCGGTGTACAGGCTGAACCGTGCGCTGGTCCCGCTTTGCACCGTGCCGTCGTTGTTCACGATGATCCGCGTCGTTGCGCCGGCCTGGTCCTCGCGCACCTCCAAGCGCCCCTGCGGTGCACCGCTAACACCGACGCCGGTATCGACGTGCGCGAGCAGCGACGTTCCAGGCGTGAGCGTGACCGATGTACTCGCGCCGGCCGCACTGCGGAACGTGTGCTTGTTCGCGTCGTAGTACGCCTCGTTGGCCAAGCTCGCGTGCGTCGACCCATATAGCTCGATGTTCGCGCCGCTGGACGCCGACAGGTAAAGCGCGGCAGTGTCGTCCGCAATCGAAATGCCACCGTCCGCGTAGATCAGACCATCGACTTCCAAGTCGGCGGTGATGTACACGTCCCCTGCGCCAGTCGCCATCGTTGGCGAACCGGACCCGATGCGCAAGTTACCGCTCGAACGCAGCAACATTCCAAGCGTCAGACTGCCGGCCTCTGGCTTGGTGTAAAAGCCGAGATGCGCGCCGCTATCGTCGCCGTCGTTGCCGTCCGTGGTTTCGAGCAGTGCGTCGATCTGCGCAACAATCCGACCGTCTGCGTCGTTGTTGGCGTAATCGGCGTTCGCCTGGTTTGAGAACTGGATCCCACCAACAGGATCGCCATCGGTGTTCAAGGTGCGTGACAGTTCCAGCACGGTCGGCTGGCTCGTCGAGTAGACCGCAACGTACCGAGCCGATGCGCCGTATGTCGCAGTGGCGATCGGCGGGCTGTCGGTCCCGATCCCGACGTCACCGTCCTTAACCAGCCTAAACGCCTCGAACCACGCCGCCGAGTCGTTGCGCAGTTGGATCGCAAAGTCCGTCCCGGTCGACGTGTCCAACATCTGGATCGCGTTGATGATCGCGCCGCCGTACGTGGTGCCGTTGTCCTGCGTAGCGCGGAACTCCAACGAGGCAAACGTCTCGTCGACCCCACCGTCGCCCTTGTTGTAGACGAACGCACCCTGCGTGGTCGGTGCTGCTGTCGCGCTGTATACTGTGTCGCTGTCGACTTGGACATGAAACTTGTAGGCCGGTGACGCGATATTGA
>CAZJXV010000317.1:0-4686 GCA_964550015.1 uncultured Verrucomicrobiota bacterium | reverse complement strand
CCCCGGTGAGTTGATTTATGGACGTTGACGGCTTCCTCGAACAGATTCGCTCTCTGCCGGAGTATCGCGATCAGATTGTGCATGTCCACGAGGTCCCGGCGCGGCCGGCGCAGTATGCTCCGGGCGCGGAGGAGCTTTCGCACGGCACGCGCCGAATGCTGAAAAGCATGGGCGTGGCGCAGCTCTACAGCCACCAGGCGGAGGCGATCGCCGCGGTGCGGGACGGCCGCGACGTGCTGGTCGTGACCGGCACGGCGAGCGGCAAGAGCCTCTGCTACGTTGTGCCGATCGCCGAGACGCTCCAGGCCGATCCCGGAAGCCGGTCTCTGCTGCTGTTCCCCACGAAAGCGCTTTGCCAGGACCAGTTCAAGGCGTTTCGGGCGGGCCTCGATGCCGCCGGCCGGCACAACGTTCCCGCCGGGGTGTTTGACGGCGACACTCCGCCCAGCACTCGCCGCAAGCTGCGGGACGGCGCGTCGGTGATTTTTTCGAACCCCGATATGGTCCATGCCGTCATGATGCCCCAGCATGCGCGCTGGGCCAACTTCCTGGCAAAGCTGCGCTACGTGGTGCTGGATGAGCTTCACGTTTACAGCGGGATGTTCGGCGCCAACATGGCCAACCTCCTGCGGCGGTTCGACCGCTTGTGCGCGCACTACGGCAGCCGCCCGCAATTCATCGCGTGCTCGGCCACGATCGCCAACCCCGCTGAGCTTGCCGAACGACTGATCGGACGAGAAACGACGTTGATCGACCGCGACGGCAGCCCGCGCGGCCGACGGGTATACGCGCTGTGGAACCCGCCGGTGATGCGAAACAGGACGTGGCGCTCGCGCCGGAGCGCCAACGTTGAAGCGCACGAGCTGATGGCCGAGCTGATACTGCGCCGCTGGCCCACGATCACATTTTCCAAGGCCAAGATGACGGCGGAGATGATCCATCGGTATGTCTGCGAAACGCTGCACCGAACCGCTCCGCATCTCATGAAGAAGGTCACGCCGTATCGCGGCGGCTACCGGCCCGAGGAGCGTCGCGAGATCGAACGGCGGCTTTTCGCCGGTGAGCTGCTTGGCGTGAGCGCCACGCGGGCGCTCGAGCTGGGCATCGACGTCGGCGCGCTCGACGCCTGCATCATCGTGGGTTACCCAGGCACGCTGGCAAGCTTCTTGCAGCAGTCGGGGAGAGCCGGCCGGGGCGACCGCGATGCCCTTGTCCTGCTGATCGGGCTCGACACCGCGGTGAACCAATACGTAATGAGCCACCCGGAATACCTGTTCGACCGCCCCATCGAGCAGGCGGTGATCGACAGGGACAACCCGTTTGTCGTCATGGGACACCTGCGCTGTGCGACACACGAAATCCCGCTGCCGTCGGACCTCACCAGCCGCTTCGGCCCCCACGCGGACGTCATCCTCAATATACTGCAGGAGAACCGGAAGGTCAGGCAGATCGACGGTCGATGGTATCACGCCGCTTCCGAGACGCCCCAGCACGAGATGTCCTTGCGCAGCACCATCGACGCCAACGTGGTGATCGAGGACGCCGACACGGGCGAGGTGCTCGGCGAGGTCAACAAGCTCGATGCCTCGCCGATCCTGCATCCCGAGGCGATCTACATGCACCGCGGCGACACCTACCGCGTGCTGAAGCTCGATTTCGAGAAGAACGTGGCGACCGTCAAACGCGAAGACGTCGACTATTACACCCAGCCCATCGGCGGGACCGACGTGCACCACATCGACGCCCAGCTCCGAGAAAGGCCCTTCGGCACGGGCAGGGCATACTGGGGCGAGGTGACGGCTTACTTCAAGAATGTCATGTACGAGAAGATACGCTTCTATGAACTCGACGCGATCTCGCGGCACGGCCTGGACCTGCCGACCTTCGTGCTGGAAACAATGGCCGTGTGGCTTGTGCCGCCCGAAGAGCTGATGAACCAGGTCCGCGACGCCGGCCTCGACGCGCACTCGGGGCTGCGCGCCGTCGGCTACGCCACGCGAATGCTGCTGCCGCTGTTCATTACCTGCGACACGCTCGATTTCTCGCACACTGTCGGGAGCGCCAACTCGCCGTGGAACGCCATCTTCATCTACGAGCGCTACCGGCTGGGCCTCGGCTATACACAGCGGGCGTACGAGCTGCTGCATCGCATCATGCCGGCCGTTCGGGACCACATCCGGGCGTGCCCATGCTCGGAAGGCTGCCCGTGCTGCGTGGGGAAGCCGCTGCGGCAGTATGCCACGTGGGACATCCAGCGCGGCGAAGCGAGTATCCCGTCCAAGGCGGCAGCCTTGATGATTCTCGACGGTTTCCTCGGCGACGGCAGCAACCTGAACTGCGCCGATACGCGGGCGCTGTCGGACAGTGATCCGGCCGAGGCGATCCGGCTGGAGCAGGCACTCCGGCGGCGGCTCGAACGCGGCCGCGAGCCGGAGGTTTTTCACCCGATCAATCCGGACATGAAGACACAATACCCGGACGTGGAAAAGGCTAAGGAATTGGAGGCGCCGGACGTCGCCAAACGCGCCGAGCGCAAGCGCGACTTCCACAAGGACCTGCGCAAGCGATTGGCCAAGAAGCTCGCCCTCGGCGGTCTGCACCCGCTGAAGGCGGGCGGGCCGGCCCCGCCGCCGGGAATGAAAGGCCGCACAGGCAACCTCACGCCGAAGGCCTTTCCCGGGCGGCCGGCAGCCCCGGCGCGGCCGCAAAGTACCAAGGAGCAGCACCCTGCAGACAAGATAAAACGGCAATCGCCCGAGACGATCCATCTGGGCGATTCACTCGCCTCCAGGGCGAAAAGGCTGAAGAAAAAGCGAAGTGAAGATCAAAAATAGATGGGGAAGCGTTATGGACTGCGAAACGTTTTTACAGCGACTGCCCGAGAAGAGATTCTGCCGAGAGCAAATGCAGCACGTGGAAGCCTTGGCCCGGCGCTCCGCCGTGTTCGCCGACGTAACCGGCGGCCTCCACCCGGCCGTCCGGCAGACGCTCGATGACGACGGCGTCGCTCAACTCTATTCGCACCAGGCCGAGGCCATCGAAGAAATCCGCGCCGGTAAGAACGTGGTGATCGTGACCGGCACCGCCAGCGGCAAGACGCTGTGCTACAACATCCCGATCGTCGAGGCGGTGATCGACGACCCCTTGGCGACGGCGCTTTTCCTGTATCCGACAAAGGCGCTGACTCAGGATCAGCTCCGCGGCCTGGCCAAGTTCGAGAACACCGACGCAGGGGTCAATTACCTCGCCGGGACCTACGACGGCGACACGCCGCAAAACCTGCGCCGCAGACTCCGCGACGGCGGGAATTTCGTCTTGACCAACCCCGACATGCTCCATCAGGGCATTCTCCCCCACCACGCCCGTTGGAATCGCTTCTTCACACACCTGAAGTTTGTGGTGATCGACGAGGTGCACGCGTATCGCGGCGTATTCGGCTCGCACCTGGCCAACGTGCTCCGGCGGCTGGACCGCATCTGCCGGCATTACGGCTCCGACCCGCAGTTCATTTGCAGCTCGGCCACTATAGCTAATCCGCGCGATCATGCGGAGCGAATCACGGGACGGGCGATGGAGCTGGTGACGAACGACGGCTCGCCCCACGGGCCCAAGCGATTTGTGATGTGGAATCCGCCTCCGCTGGAAACAGCCGCGCAAGGCAGGGAGGGTGACTGGCGCGCCGGCGGCGACCGACGCAGCCCGCTGTGGGAGGCCGTCTACTTGATGGCCTCGCTCGTCCGCGAGGGCATCCAGACAATCGCCTTCACGCGCACGCGGCTGGCGTCGGAATTGATTTACAAGAATTGCCGCGATCTGCTGCAGCCGGAATCGCGCCGGCTCGCCGAGTCCATCCGAGCGTACCGCGGCGGATACCTCCCCGAGGAGCGTCGTGAGATCGAAAGGCAACTGGTCGAGCGCGAGGTCCTCGGCGTGGCCAGCACAAACGCCCTGGAGCTCGGCATCGATATCGGCAGCCTCGATGCGTGCATCATAGTAGGCTATCCGGGGGCGATAGCCAGCCTGTGGCAGCAGGCCGGGCGGGCGGGGCGCGGGCTGGAGGAATCGGTCGTCTTTCTCATCGCACAAAACTCCCCCATCGATCAATACCTGATGTCGCACTGCCGGTACCTGTTCGCGCAGAACCCCGAGCAGGCGGTGACCGACCCCGACAACCCGCACATCGCCATTGATCACATCCGATGCGCCGCCTACGAGCTGCCGCTCGGCGACGACGAAACGAACCGGTTCGGTCCCTTCGCAGACGTTGTGCTCGAACTGCTGGAAGAAGACGATCTCGTGAAGCACATCGAGGGTCGGTGGTACTGGGCCAGCTCGGAATATCCGGCCGCAAAGGTAAACCTGCGAAACATCGCCGGGGCGATCTATACCATTCAGGACGAGGCGGAAGAAGAGCGGGTGATCGGGACTATGGACGAGGTGTCCGCGCTCAGCCAGTTGCACACCCACGCGGTTTACATCCATGCCGGCGAGACGTACTTCGTCAACAAGCTCGACATTGAGCAGAAGATCGCTTCCGTCGAGCGGCGCGATCTGGATTACTACACGCAGTCGGTGCAGAGCTCGCAGATTCGCATCGACGAACGCCAGGAGCAGGACGAAGTCAACGGCGCGGAACTTGGCTTCGGCGACGTGACCGTGACCACCACGATCCCCATGTTCAGGAAG
>CAZJXV010000316.1:0-4733 GCA_964550015.1 uncultured Verrucomicrobiota bacterium | reverse complement strand
CGAGGCCGCTTGCGCTAACGAGCTCGGGGCAAAGCTGACCCTGGGCTATTCTATGGTGCCCCTTCGGGACAAAGCTGCGAAGAGCAAAGGCGGGCTTTTTCAACAGGCCCTTACGCCCCAGGCTAGGTTCTGTCGCCGCTTCGCGGCTTCGCTTAGACCTGCTCGGACTTATGCAGCCGGGTTTTCGGGTGGGAGCGTTTTCGCCCCCAGGTCTCCAGGTCGGCTTGACCTGATGCGTGGTTGGGTGTATGCTATAGGTGCGTGAGACGTTGGCAGATGGGATAGAGCAAGGGAGGTGCGGTTCGTCGGATGCGGTTGAGGCTGAGGTTGAGGCTGAGACGCTGGAATCGTCAAGGCGCCGGGCGCGCTGTGTGGGTGTTGCTGTGCGTGGCGGCGCTCGCGCTGGGGGCAGGCTGCCGCAAGAGCGCGACGGACATCGCCGAGGAGGAGCGCGAGGCGCGCGAGCAGCATCTGGAGGCCAAGTGGCAGCTCCAGCAGGCGGAGGCGCAGGCGCAGAACCTCTTCTACCGGGGCAAGGACCTGCAGCGGCAGGGCCGCTACAAGGAGGCGGTGGCCGCGTGGGCCGAGGCGATGAGCGTGGACGAGAGGAACACGGTGCTGAGCGTGCAGTTGGCCAAGAACCTGATGGCCGACGAGATGATAGACGTGGCCCACTACCGGATGCACCGGCCCTATGAGAACCGGGCGTACCCCCAGTCGGCGCGCGAGATCCTCCAGATCATTGTCAAGAAGGACAACGGCTTTTTCGAGAAGCACGTCAAGAAGGCTTACAAGGAGCTCGACGAGTGGGAGTGGATCAAGGGAGGGTGGAAGAAGTTCGATACGGCCAGCGAGCTGATCGCCACGCACCGGCTGGCCGAGGGCCTCGACATACTCGAGGGCATTGCCAAGAACTACCCGCGCACGCCGCTGCAGGACAAGGCGATCCTGCTGCTCGTCCGATACGGGCGCCGGGAGCGGGATTGAAAAAATAGGGACAGGCACCTATTTTTCTGTAGAGGCTGGACGCATTCGAAGCGCTTTGGCGCGGAAAAATAGGTGCCTGTCCCTATTTTCTTGAGAAATGGACCGTGCCGTCGTCGTGGAGTTTGGCGCGGTCGCCGACCCGGATGTCGTTGTCGCGGAACCAGCCCTGGCGCATTTCGAGGGCGTCCTTGACCTTTTCGCCCGAGCTGATACGGCGCGGGTCGAAGGGCTGCATATCCTTGATGACGGCGATGGTGCCGTCGGCCTTGATGAAGGCGATGGAGAGGGGGATGCGGGTGTTCTCCATGTGGAACTTGCGGACGTCGGAGTCCTTGTGGAGGAAGTACATGCCGCTGTTGCGGGCGAGCGAGTCGCGGCCCATGAGGCCGCGGGCCATGGTGTCTTCATCGCGGGCGACCTCGACGGTGGCGACGGGGGAGAGGTCGACCCATTCCCGGGGGCCGGTCGGCCCGGCTTGCGGGCCCTGGGTCGGCGGGCGGATGAACCGGTACCAGACCACGAGGGCGAGCAGGGCGACGAGGAGTGCGGTGATGGTCCACTCGATGAGCTTTTTCCGAGTCGTCTTTTTCATGATCCAACCCCACGATGAAACGGTTGCGGCGTCGCGTTCACGGCCCGGGCCTCCGGCGGGCGCTCAGGCGCGCGGTGCGGCCCACGTCCGCACGGTGGCGAGGCACTCGTCGGTGAGGGCCTCGTAGCCGAGGCGGACGAGTTCGTCCACGCGCCGGGCGGTGAGGCCCCACATCGAGTAGTGCTTCTCGATCGGCCGGACGAGCACGACGTCGCGGGGCCGGCGCACGACGGCCTCTTCGACATCGACTGCCAGCCGGGAGGTGTACGGGTAGAGGGTCCGCATCAGGAGGTTCCAGCTCCAGTTTTTCTTGTTGTCGCGCGGGCGAACGTCGACGGCGATGACCTTGGTGGCGCTGATCGGGCCCTGGAATGCGCGGTCGATGGGCACCGGATGGATGACGCCGCCGTCGACGAGCAGTTGGGCGTCCGCGCGGCGTCTCCGGGCCGGGTAGAAGAGCGGGACGCGGCAGGAGACGCCGACGGCGTCGCGCAGGGTGAAGCCGATGTTGGGCAGCCCGGTGCAGAAGAAGATCTCGCGCCCGTTGAGGGCGTCGTAGGCGACGATGCCGAGTTCGGTGATGTCGTGGCAGAGCTTGTCGAAGCTCGCCTGGGCGAGGCGGTCGAGGGTGTCGGCGACGTACTTGCCCTTGCGGGCCGCGTAGCGGCTGACGGCGCCGAGGCGGCGCAGGCTCAGGCTGTGATGGAACAGGTTCGACCAGGTGAGCCCCTTGCCGAGCTGGAGGATTTCGTGGGGGTCGAGGCCGATGCCGGCGTAGAAGCCGGCGATGAGGCTGCCGACGCTGCATCCGACGATGGCGTCGACGCGGATGGCCTCGTCGCGCAGCCGCTGGAGGATGCCGACGTGGGCGATGCCCTTGACGCCGCCGGAGCCAAGGACAAGGGCGATTTTGTTCTTGTGCGCCATGACCGGGGGTGGACCTCGGAAACGTTCGTGGAGCGAGCGGCCCGTGCGCCCGGAGGCACGGGGCCCTCAGGCACGCGCCAGTCTAGTCGGAGCGTCGTGCGGCTTCAAGGGAAATCGGTGAAACGCGCGGGCAGGGGGGCTGTCTGTCTCCAGGACGCGGGGGTGCTGACCCGGAGAATGGGTGGCTGTCCTTGTGTTTCTCAGACGGCGTTTCGGACGTGGTCGAACTGGGGTTTGCCGCGCTGGTCGAAGGAGACGAAGACGCAGTCTATGCGCCAGGGGCGTTCGAGGAGCTTGTAGCGGTAGAGGTAGTCCTCGGCGACGCGCACCATGCGCTTGAGTTTGCGCGAGTCGAGGGCGTCCATCGGATGCGCCACGGGGGACGATGCGCGGGAGCGGACCTCGACGAAGACGATGGTGTCACCCTCCTGCATGATGAGGTCCGCCTCGCCGCTGCGGGAGCGCCAGTTGCGGGTCCTGAGGCGCATCCCGGCGCGCCGGAGGTAGCGGAGGGCGACCCGCTCGCCCCGGGCGCCGAGCTGTTTCTTCTCAAGGGTCATGGTGGCCTCGCGGGGGTCTCGAAAGCGCCGGCGCCGGCCCGGTTCGCAGTATACGCGGAAGGGGCGCTGTGTGGCCAGACGGCGCTGCAAGGGGCTGGGGCGGAAGCGGTTGCGGGGTGTGTCCGCGGCGCTGTCGGGCCGGGCGGAGGGGGGAAAGGCCCTTTACACGTCTGCCTGCGTCTGTTATGGTAGGGATAATTCCCGGATGCGCAACTTCCCCGTGGCTCCGTCGGCTCGATTGTGTCACCCCTGCCCGGCGGACCGGAGACACCATCCATAGAGAGAGGATGCTTTGATGAAACGGCGAATGATTACCATTGACGGCAACCAGGTGGCGGCCTACGTCGCGCACAAGGTCAGCGAGGTGATCGCGATCTACCCGATCACGCCCTCGTCGGGGATGGGCGAGTTTGCCGACGAGTGGTCGGCGAACGGTCGCACGAACATCTGGGGCACGATCCCGCAGGTCGTCGAGATGCAGAGCGAGGGCGGGGCGTCTGCGGCCGTGCACGGCGCGGCGCAGACGGGTGCGCTCACGACGACGTTCACGGCGAGCCAGGGCCTGCTGCTGATGATTCCGACGATGTTCAAGATGGCGGGCGAGTTGACGCCGACGGTGTTCCACGTCTCGGCGCGGACGGTGGCGACGCATGCGCTTTCGATTTTCGGCGATCACAGCGACGTGATGGCCGTCCGCTCGACGGGCTTCGGGCTGATGGCCTCGGGCTCGATCCAGGAGGTGATGGACCTGGCGCTGATTGCCACGGCCTCGAGCCTGAAGTCGCGGGTGCCGTTCGTGCATTTCTTCGACGGGTTCCGGTCGAGCCACGAGATCCAGAAGATCGAGGAGCTGGCCGACGACGACGTGAGGGCGATGATTGACGAGGAGGACATGCTGGCGCTGCGGGCCCGGGCCATGACGCCCGACCGCCCGGTGCTCCGGGGCACGGCGCAGAACCCGGACGTGTTCTTCCAGGGCCGCGAGACGGTGAACCCCTACTACGCCGCGTGCCCGGGCATCGTGCAGCAGGTGATGGACCGGTTCGGCAAGGTGGTTGGGCGCGAGTACCACCTGTTTGACTACATCGGCGCGCCGGACGCCGAGCGGGTGATCGTGCTCATGAGCTCGGGCGCGGAGGCGGCGCACGAGGCGGTCGAGTACCTGACCAAGAAAGGTGAGAAGGTCGGCATGATCAAGGTGCGCCTGTACCGGCCGTTTTCGGGGGCGGATTTCGTGGCGGCGCTGCCGAAGACGGTCACAGCGATCGCTGCGCTCGACCGCACGAAGGAGCCGGGCGCCGTGGGCGAGCCGCTCTACGAGGACGTGATCACGGCGCTCAACGAGGCGATGGCTGCGGGCACGGCGCCGTTCGGCACGGCGCCGCGCATCGTGGGCGGCCGCTACGGGCTCTCGTCCAAGGAGTTTACGCCGGCGATGGTCAAGGCGGTGTTCGACAACCTCGCCAAGGGCGAGCCGAAGAACCACTTCACCGTGGGGATCACGGACGACGTGACGCACACGTCGCTCGAGGTGGATCCGGGATTCGTCACCGAGGGCGACGACGTGGTCCGGGGGATGTTCTACGGCCTCGGCGCGGACGGCACGGTGGGTGCGAACAAGAACTCGATCAAGATCATCGGCGAGGGCACGGACAACTACGCGCAGG
>CAZJXV010000315.1:2100-4745 GCA_964550015.1 uncultured Verrucomicrobiota bacterium | reverse complement strand
AGGGCGATCTGAAGATGATGTTTCCCGACAAGACGGTGAGCGCGGTGTGCTTCGGCTACCCGACGCCGGCGGCGGACGTGGCCAAGACAAATGACTACATGGCCGAGGTGGGCAAGCGGAAGGGGATGTTCCCGCTGATGCTCGCGGGACGTGACCTGGTGCCTCGCGAGGAGCTCGAGCGGGGCATCGTGGAACGGGGGTTCTATGGATATAAGGTTTTTTTAGCGTGGTACGGCGATGACTACGGCGACATTCAGGTCGAGGACATGATCGGGCCGGCGGAGATGAGCCTGGCGAATGAACGGTCGCTCGTCGTGCTGCTGCACGTGCCGGGCAGTGAGCGGCTGGCGGACCCGCGGGTGCAGAAGGGTGTGGAGAAGCTCGCGAAGGAATATCCTGAGGCGAACATCGTGCTGGCGCACGCCGGGCGATGCTTTCTGCCGGATCAGATGCGGGCGGCGATCGGGTCGGTGGCGAAGCTCGAGAACGTGTCGTTCGACGTGTCGATGGTGATGGATACGACGGTGCTGCAGATGGTGATCGAGGGCGTGGGGCCGCGGCGGGTGCTGTTTGCGAGCGACCTGCCGGTGGCGGCGATGCGCGGCCGCAGGGTCTATGTGATGAACCACTGGGTGGACGTCGTCGCGGAAGGCTACCAGCCGAGCGGATACCGGGTGCCGGCCAAAGGCGTGCCGGTGACGTTTATGATGTACGAGATCGTTCTGGCGATCCGGCGCGCGGCCGAGATGGCGGGGCTGAGCGACGCCGAGCTCAAGGCGATTTACGGCGAGAACGGGTTCTCGCTTCTGCGCCAGGTTCAACGGAAATGAGGTGAGAGGGCTATGGCTGGAAAGAAGAAAGGCGGTCGGCCGATCCGGGTCGGCGTGGTCGGGGTGCAGCGCGGGATGAGTTTTGCGCGCGGGGCCCCTCCGGTGGGGATGGAGCTCGTGGCGTTGTGCGACACGTGGGAAGAGAAGCTGCGCGAGGCAGGGACGCAGCTCGGCGTGGCGACGTACACGGATTTCGACGCGTTCCTCGAGCACGACATGGACGCGGTGGTGCTGGCGAATTACTTCCACGAGCACGCACCGCTTGCGATCAAGGCGCTCGAGCGAGGGCTGCATGCGATGAGCGAGACGATGGCGTGCAAGACGCCGGCCGAAGGCGTGGCGCTGGCGCGGGCGGTGGAGAAGAGCGGGAAGATCTACCTGTTTGCGGAGAACTATCCCTTCTTTGCCTGCAATCAGGAGATGCGCCGGGTGTATCGCACGGGCGACGTGGGCGAGATGCAGTACGGCGAGGGCGAGTACAATCACCCCATGGCTCCACAGGACTTGAACAAGCTGTCGCCGGGGATATATCACTGGCGGAACTGGATCGCGTCCACCTACTACTCCTCGCATGCGCTGGCGCCGCTGATGTACATCACGGATACGCGGCCGGTGCGCGTGAACGCGCTTTCGGTCGCGCAATTTTCGGAGGAGATGAAAAGGACGGTCGTGCGGCGCGGCGATCCCGTTTCGGTCATCCTCTGCCGGATGGACAACGAGTCGGTGGTGCGGGTCGCCAAGGTGATGACGGCGGGCCATGGGAGCTGGTGGCGCATTCACGGCACACGGGGGCTGGTGGAGAACCTCCGGACGGGCGACCGCGGGATGGTGCGTTTGGTCCACAACGCGTGGGATCTGAAGAAAGGCGAGGTCGAGGAGAAGATCTATCAACCCCAGTTTCCTATCCACGCGCAACTCGCGAAGAAGACGGGGCACGGCGGGGGCGATTTCTTTACGAACTACTATTTCGCCGAGGCGATTCGCACGAACGAGCCGCCTTACTTCGACGTGTACCGCGGGCTGGACATGGCGATGGTGAGCATCCAGGCGTGGCGTTCAGCGCTGGCCGACGGGGCGGCGTTCGAGATTCCCGACTTCCGCAAGGAGAGCGTCCGCCGCAAGTACGCCAAGGATGACTGGTCGCCCTGGCCCAAAGACGCCCGGCCAGGCCAGCCGCCGCCAAGCATCAAGGGCCTCAATGAGCCGCGTCCCGAGGCGGTGGCGTATGCCCGGAAGATTTGGGAGGAGATGGGCTATCGCGGCGACTGAGTTGGGAATTTTTTTTGGGGGTTCCGTCGAGATCGGCGTGTGGGATGTTGTGCTGGTCCTTGCGGTCTCGGTGCAAGGGACGATTGTCGCCTACCTGCATAAGCCGAAGTGGAAGGCGCTTCTTTTGGGCGTGCCGGTGCCGTTCACGATCGCCTCGTTGGCGCTCGGCCATGACGTTGACGCGACGCACGTGACGG
The DNA here is from genome assembly GCA_964550015.1 of uncultured Verrucomicrobiota bacterium. Lineage (GTDB taxonomy): Bacteria > Auribacterota > JABMQX01 > JAFGEW01 > JAFGEW01 > CAZJXV01. Next base: position 2,449 of record CAZJXV010000315.1, on the reverse strand, counting down.
GGCTGCTGGTTCGTCTGCTGTGCTTGCATGCGGTGCGGTGGCTGTACGTGGGGGCTCGGGTGCCCATCGTGGCGGCGGTTGCGCTCTCGGGCGTGGGCTACTGCGTCGCAGGCGGGTTGCTGGCCGACGTGATGCCGAGAACGGACTGGATGTTCTGGACGGGCGCGGGGGTTGCCTTTGCGGTGGCTCTGGTGCTGCGGGCGTGGATGGGGGAACGCGCCGAGCCGGGACACCGGACACCGCTGCCGATCTGGGTGAAGCTGCCGATCATCGTGTTTGTGGTCGTGGTGATCGTCATTATTAAGAAAGTCCTCCATGGTTTCATGACGGTGTTTCCGACGGTGACGCT
>CAZJXV010000315.1:0-2000 GCA_964550015.1 uncultured Verrucomicrobiota bacterium | reverse complement strand
GCGGAGAGCCGCGACAAGCACCTCGAGGCAAGTATCTTCGATTTCCTGCCGCACCATATTCTGGAAGTGCTCGACGAGCGTCGGGCGTGGGTGACGCTGCACGTGCCCAAGGCAGGGCGGCTCGGGCACCCGGACAACATCCGCGAGGTCAAGGAGATCCGGCGGCGGTATCCGCACGTGGTGCTGGTGATCGCGCACCTTGGCCGGTGCTACACGGAGCCGCACGCGCGCGAGGCGCTGCCGGCACTGGCGGACGAGGCGGGGGTGTATTTCGACAACTCGGCGGTGCTCAATCCCGCGGTGCATCGGCTCGCGTTGGAGTGCCTTGGTCCGGAGCGGATTCTCTACGGCACGGATAATCCGATTTTCTATATGCGGGGCCGACGGGTGTGGCACGGGCGGCAGTACGTAAATCATACGAGCCAGGATTTCTTTTTCAACACGGACCGGGAGGCCCCGGAGGTCGAGGCGACGTATACGCTGATGATGTACGAGGGCCTGCGTGCGATACGAGGGGCGTGCGAGGCGCTGGGCCTGGGCCGTGAGGAGGTCGAACGGCTGTTCTACGGCAACGCGGAGCGGCTGATCGGCTCTGTGCTGGAGGCCAAGACGAGTTGGGACTGAAAAAGCATCGCTCTTGCTCCCTTGCCGGCGACTGATTTCTGGTTTCATCGAACGGCTGCGGCCGTGGAACTCCACAGAACCTGCTCAAGGAGCGCTTCGTCAAAAAGCGGTTGACTTTGGGCGCCGCCTTTCCGGATACTTATGGGCTTTAGAAATAACGACGGCGCCGCGGATGCAAGAGACGATTCGAAAACTCCTGCAGCTTCAACACTACGATCTTCAGATTCTCGGTCTGAACCGACGACAGGAAGCGCTTGGGAATCGCCTGACGGCCGAGCGGCGCGAGTTTGACGAGCAGATGAGGCAGCTCGAGGCCGAGCGTGACCGGCTGCAGCACCTGCGGGCGGGGCTGAAGGAGCTCGAGCTCGAGCTCGAGTCGCGCCAGGAAAAGAGGCAGCAGCTCGAGGCGCAGCAGGCGGCGATCAAGCGCAACGTCGAATACAAGGCGATGATGAAGGAAATCCTCGACGTGCAGGCGGCCATCCGCCTCACCGAGGATAAAATTTTGGAGAAGTACGAGGAGATCGAGCAGGAGAAACAGCAGACGACGGTTCGGGATAACGAGCTCGCCGAGCGCCGGCGGCAGCTCGACGAACGGGTCGCCGTGGTCGAGGCCGAGCTCGCCGAGATCCGGCGGCAGATCGAGGAAGCGAAACGGCACAGGGCGGAAGCGGAACAGCTCCTCGACAAAGGGGTGCTTCGGCTGTACCGGCGGATTTTCGAGAAGAAGAAAGGCCCTGTGGTCGTCCCGATCGTCAACCGCTCGTGCGGCGGGTGCCACTTGTCGGTCACGCCGCAGACGGAGAATATGACGCGCCACTACGAGCAGATTGTGCAGTGCGAGAACTGCGGGCGCATTTTCTACGTGCCCGACGAGCCGCAGGGCGAGAGTGAGGAAGCGGCCTCGTAGGCACGGGTGCGAGCGGCTCGTCGAGAGCGGCTCGATATGGACGTGTTTGAGAGTGCGGAGGAGCAGGCCGGATGGTCGCCCCCGTTCGCGGGGGAGGAAAGTCCGAACTCCACAGAGCAGGATGCCGGGTAACACCCGGGCGCCGTAAGGCGACGGAAAGTGGCACAGAAACGACACCGCCCTTCTTCGCCAAGCTTCGCTTGGCTTCGAAGGGCAAGCCCTCGGGAATGGAATCGTCGAGGGGCTTGCTCTCCATAGCCTTGGCGGAGGAGAGTAAGGGTGAAATGGTGCGGTAAGAGCGCACCGCGGGACGGGCAACCGCCCCGGCAGGTCAAACCCCATCCGGAGCAAGGCCAAACAGGGGCGATAGGGTTGCTCGCCCTGCCCCCGGTAGGCCGCATGAGCCGGCCGGCAACGGTCGGCCAAGATGAATGACCATCCCGGCACGGGCGCCGCTTCGGCGACG
>CAZJXV010000314.1:0-4775 GCA_964550015.1 uncultured Verrucomicrobiota bacterium | reverse complement strand
GGAATCGCGTGAGGCGCGATAGGAATCGCGTGAGGCGCGATGGAAATCGCGTGAGCCGCGATGGAAATCGCGTGAGCCGCGATGGAAATCGCGTGAGGCGCGATGGAAATCGCGTGAGGCGCGATGGAAATCGCGTGAGGCGCGATGGGAATCGCGTGAGGCGCGATGGAAATCGCGTGAGGCGCGACAGAATCATAATTTGAATTTCCGCAAGCAAGCACTGGAGCCCGGACACATTCGACACGCCCCGGCGCAGAAAAATCGCCCGCATCTCTCACAGCGCGCCCGGCACGGAAAAATGGGGACTGGCACCTGTTTTTGCCTGGAGGCCGCACATATTCGACACACCCTGCCGCAGAAAAACAGGTGCCTGTCCCTATTTTTTCCACCTACAAGACCCCCGGCACCCGCTAACCCGCATCTCTTACAGCCCCGCACAGCGCTGTTGAAAAAGTCCGCCTCTGTCCTTCGCACCCTTGCCCCGAACCTTTGCCCCGGACCCCGCCTCTGTCCTTCGCACCCTTGCCCCGAACCTTTGCCCCGAACCCTTGCCCCGGACCTTTGCCCCGAAGGGGCTGCATAGAATAGCCCAGGGTGGCGCTTTGCCCCTCGACGAGCCCTTCGCCAAGCTCAGGGCTCGTCGAGGGGCAAAGCGCCACCCTGGGTACAGAGCCCGCAACAAACCAAACCATAGCCCGAAGGGCTTGCATAAAGTCGGTTTTACAGCAGCCCGCACCGCGCGCGAAAAAATGGGGACTGGCACCTGTTTTTGCCTGGAGGCCGGACACATTCCACACACCCTGCCGCAGAAAAACAGGTGCCTGTCCCCATTTTTGACGCAGTTGTGGTATATGAAGCCGTCGCACAACGCGAAACCCCAGCGGAGCCCAGCGCCATGACCGAATCCAAGCAGCTCTACGACCGCATCAAGGCCGCCGTGGACAACATCCGCCTCGTGGACACCCACGAGCACCTGCCGCCCGAGGCCGAGCGCAACGGCAAGACCGTCGACCTCTTCAGCGAGTTCTTCAGCCACTACGCCTCCTCCGACCTCGTCTCCGCCGGCTTCCCCGAAGACGACCTCGAGTGGCTCCGCAACGTCGAGGTCCCCCTCGACGAGCGCTGGGCCAGGTTCGCCCCCTTCTGGGAACGCATGCGCCACACGGCCTACGCCCGCTCCCTCCTGATCGCGGCCAAGGGCCTGTTCGGCATCAGCGAGATCAGCGAGCGCACCTACGCCGAGCTCTCCAAAAAGATCACCGCCGCCAACAAGCCCGGCTGGTACCGGACCGTCCTCAAAGACACAGCGCGCATCGACCGCTCCATCCTCGACGCCAACCGCACCGACTGCGACCGCGAGCTCTTCCACCCCGTCATCCGGTTCGACGCCTTCATCGACGCCATGTCGCGCGCGAAGGTCCGCGAGCTCGAGCGCACCCTCGGCGTCACGGTCCGCAACCTCGACACGCTGCTCGACGCGCTCGAGGCCCACATCACCGCCAAGCCCGCCGAAGATATCGCCGGCATCAAGATCAGCCTCGCCTACGCGCGCCCCCTCCGCTTCGACATGCCCGTCCGCGCCGACGCCGAGCGCGCGCTGAACCGCATCCTCGCCGGCCAGTTCGATCGCGACCGCTACCCCGACAGCCGGATCTCGTGGGAGGAGGCCAAGCCGCTGCACGACTGCCTCGTCCACCGGACCATCGAGCTCGCCGAGCGCCACGGCCTGCCCGTGCAGATCCACACCGGCCTCCACGAAGGCTGCGGCAACTACATCGGCAACTCACGCGCCGCCGACCTCGCCAACCTCTTTGTCGCCTACCCCAGGTGCCGGTTCGACATCTTCCACGGCGGCTACCCCTACTCCCGCGAGCTCGCCACCCTCGCAAAGAACTTCCAGAACGTCTACGTGGACATGTGCTGGATGCACATCATCAGCCCCGCCGCCTCCTGCGCCATGCTCCACGAGTGGCTCGACATGGTGCCCGAAAACAAGATCCTCGCCTTCGGCGGCGACTACTGCTTCGTCGAGGGCATCTACGGCCACGCCGAAATCGCACGCGAAAACGTAGCTCGGGTCTTGACAAAACGGGTACTTTCGGTGTATATAGAAGAGTCCGAGGCGGCCCCCTTGGCGTTGAACCTCCTCCGTACGAACGCCGCCGAGCTCTTCGGGATCAGCCTCTGACGGTCCGTCCTTAATCGAGTGCCTGCCGGGAAGACGTCCAAGAAACGTCCGCGAGAGAAAGCGTTATCAAACGCTATCTGGAAGGGTTTATGATACCGAAGTCGTTCGCCGTCATCGCCTTAGCCGTACTCACATGCGCCTCCTGCGGCATTGTGCCCCATGACCGGGCCGTGGCCCCCGAGCCCGCCCCGCGCATCGTCCGCCACGCCGACCTCGCCCGTACCATCGTCCGCATGATGGGCGAGGAGGCCAATATGCCCGCCGGCGCCACCGCCCTCGATTACCAGAGCTTCCTGGCCGGCAAGGGGATAGCCCCCCTCGGCGGCTGGCGCCACCTCGAGCCCGTCACCAAGGGCGACCTCGCCGTCGTCACCGTCAAGCTCCTCAAGCTCCAGGACAGAGTCGAGGACCCCCTGGACGAGGCCGCCTACATCGCCCTCCTCGAATCCCTCGACCTCCGCACCCTCTTCGACTGACCACCCGCCCGCCATGCACAGCGGGCGCCCCCGCCACGCGTGCCAAAGAGGCTGACAACACACACGCAGGACTAGTTTCCCAGACTCGGGAAATAAGCGCGGTAGAGCATGAACGCGCAGGCGGCAATCGACACGCAAAGGGGTAAGGCGGCAACAAGCACTCCACGGCAACTGGGCTTCCTACGCGCCAGGAGCACCAACGACAGCACGAAAAGAACAGGAACGAGCAAGTATTGGAGTACGCCTGCCGTCTCGACGAAACCCAGAAGCCTGTTGTTAGCCCGACCTCGGCGGATGTCCTGCCTCATCTGCTCCTTGTCGGATGCCGTCAGGGGCCGGGTAACGGGTTCCCCGTTGGCGTCTCGTGGGCCCAGGAAGCGTCGCCAGAGCCTCTCGTTGATGACTGGGCTGTGACGCCACGTCACCACCCCTTGCTTGGGATCACTGTTCCGATATTCGCGATTCGGCAGCATGCCTCCGGCCTGTGTGTTGAGCACCTCAATGCGGATTGCGATGAAAGCGACAATGGCTGCGAGTGCATACGTGACGATGTGCAGTTTGTGCTGCATAACGCGTCGCTCCATCATGCCGTGGCGGGGCTACTCCTCTCCCGCCTCTCCCTCGTCGGCCGCATCGTCCGGTGGCCGCGCTTGAACTCCTGGAGGCACGGCGAAGCCTCGGCCGAACTGCGCGTCGGTGAAGTCCATGGCAAAACACTCGACCGCCACCCAACGACTCAGCTCGGCAACTCGGCGCACCGCCTCCCCTCTGGCGAGCGCCTATGCCTACTACCAAGGACTACTCTCCAACGAACTGTCCCGAGGGGCTCTTGATGAAACTATCAGTCAACGGAACGAACGCTCGCCATCCGCCGTCATCTATTGAACAGAACACGCGAACATTCCCTTTGCGTCGGTCATCCCAAACTACGTCAATCTCGATCTGATACATCGCCCCGCTCGGCCCAGCCTTCTCATAGGCGAAATTCTTGCCCACCAGACCAGCGAGCTCTTCATAGGGCTTGCCTCGATATGCTTCCAGTTCCTCGGCCATAACCGTCTTTGCTTCGACTTTGGCTTGCTTTTTCACGCTTATTCCTCCAGCCGCTGCGCACCGCCCCGGCACCGCGCAGAACACCACTCCCGTCGCACAGGCACCACTATGTCGGTCGTCGCCTCGCGCCGGAACTACTCCTCGCCCGCCTCTGCGTCCGCGCTTTCGTCTTCCGGCGGCGGCGCCTCCCAGATGATAGTTCCCTTCTCGTCTTGGACTCGCGCGCCAGCGCCTTCGTCGTCAACATACAGCACCAACTGCACCTTCTCGTTCTCGTCGTAGAGACTCAGACACGGCCCAGTGAGCGCAACAAACATCAGCCCGGCACGCGCTTTCCCCTTTCCGTCCCAAAGGCCGAAGTTCCACACGTCGTCTGCCGCGAGCATGGCGACTCGAGGCTGTTCGTTCTTGTCAAGTAGCCGCAAACCCGGCTCCCCTTCTGAGAAGAACATCTCTGCGCGCCTCTTGCCGTTCTCATCCGCAAGACGAAGAACCGGCTCGTTTTCTGATACGCAGATGAATACTCGTTTTGCCCTATTGTTGTCGGCCAGCCACAGCTCCGGAACGTCCCCAGTCACACGTAAGCCGGCACGCGGCCTGCCGTTCTCGTCGCGGAGCTCCAGTATCGACTTTCCCTGCGCGTCCCCTAGGCCAGCTCGCAGTTTCCCCTTCTTGTCATGGATGGAGAGGCCAGTCTGATTTTCGTTCACGGTCAGCGAGACACGTAACTCGCCATTTTGGTCACCGACGGAGAGACCCGTCGATTCCTGCGTCACGCCGAGACCCATGCGCAGCTTTCCCTTCGTGTCGGACAACCCCAAACCCATCGAGTCATCTTCGTCAGCCCCCAACCTGAGGCGGCTCGTGCCATTCTTGTCCAAAACCTCTAGCCCGACGGTGCCGACCTTATATTCACCCCAAACGCCGCGCGTTTTCCCATCCGCACCAAGAAGCACGAACTTCTCCGCCTCAATCGTCTTGGGCTTCGGCGCCGCAATGCCCACTAGTGTGGTGCGTCTAACGCTTCTTTACATTTGGTGATCTTAGCCATGATGCTC
>CAZJXV010000313.1:0-4778 GCA_964550015.1 uncultured Verrucomicrobiota bacterium | reverse complement strand
AGCGCGGGCGAGGTGATCGTCTATGCCAACCCGTCGAGCCACGAGCTGTTGGGCGTGGGCGCCTCGGGGTTGCTCGGGCGGCCCGTGGGCGATCTCGTCGAGGACGGCGCGGCGGCCGGCACGTTGCTGCGGCAGACGGCGGACCGCGGCAACTGGCAGGGAGAACTGCGCCTGCGGCGGGGCACGGGCGAGGGGTTCGATGCGTACGTCTCCACGTGGCGCCAGGCCGACGGGGCCGACGGGTTGCCCGTGACGGTGTGCTTCGTGCGTGACATCACCGAGATGAAGCGGATGCATGCGGAGGTCGAGCGTTACAGCCGCGACCTCGAAGGGCTCGTGGCCGAGCGGACGCACGAGGTGCACCTGCTCTCGCGCATTATCACGTCGACCATGACGTCGTGGGTGATCTCGGACCTGAGCGGGCGGCTGGTGCGGTGGAACCGCGCGTTCGAAGACCTGGTCGGCTACGGCCTCGAAGAGCTCGTGGGGTTTCGGTGGAGCGACCTGACGCCGCCGGAGCAGCACGAGGTCGAGCAGGCGACCGTCGAGGCGTCTCACGGCGGGGCCGGCTACCAGGTGATCGAGCAGGACATCCGGCGCGGCGACGGGGCCTTGCTGCCCGTCGAGGTGAGGCTCAATGCCCTCGACGTGGGTGAGAGCGAGCCGGTGGTGTTCCGCATCGTCACCGATATCGCCTCGCACAAGGAGACCGAGCGCCGGCTGATCGAGGCGCGGCACAACGCCGAGGAAGCCAGCCGGCTCAAGTCCGAGTTTCTGGCCTCGATCAGCCACGAACTGCGCACGCCGCTGAACAGCATCCTCGGCCTCGCCAACACGCTGGTGGGGTTGCGTGAACAGGGCCGGGACTCCAAGACCGATGACTTTCTTGCGCGCATCATCAAGTCGAGCCGCCACCTGCAGGGTCTGATCAACGAGGTGCTCGAGATCTCGCGGATCGAGGCCGGTCGCCTCGCCTTGCGGCTCGAGCCGATCGCTCCGGCCGAAGTGCTGGGCGCGGCGGAGAACCAGTTCCTCGGCGCGTTCGCGGAGCACGAGTTGACCGCGCGCTTCACGGTGGCCGAGGCCACGCCGCTGGTGTACGCGGACCGGACGCGGCTGGCGCAGATCGTGGCGAACCTCGTGAGCAACGCGGTGAAGTTCACCGAGGGCGGCGGCACCGTCGCGGTGACCGCCGGGCCTGCGGGTGCGGGCGAGCTCGTCGAGTTCTGCGTGAGCGACACGGGGCGCGGGATTCCGCCGGACAAACTCGAGACGATCTTCGGCCCCTTCGAGCAGCTCGACCGTTCCGGCACGACGCTCGGCGTCGGCCTCGGCCTGGCCATCTGCCGCCAGCTCGTGGAGGCGCAGGGCGGGCGGATCTGGGCCGAGAGCGAGCCGGGGGCCGGGACCCACTTCCACTTCACGCTGCCGGCCGCGGCGGAGACAGCGGCGCGGCGTTCCGACGATGGCCGTGAACCGGGCATTCACCAGGAGCCGGAGGCACAATGAACGAGGTGATTGAACAGACCGCCACGCTGCTCGTTGTCGAGGACAACGAGGACAACCGTTTGATCGCGGCGACCAACCTCGAGATGGCCGGCTACACCGTGCTGCAGGCCGAGGACGGCGAGCGCGGCCTCGAGGCGCTCGGTTCGACCGCCGTGGACCTCGTGCTGCTCGACATCATGATGCCCGGCATTGACGGGTATGAGGTGTGCCGGCGCATCCGCGCGAGTGCGTCGCTGCAGGGCGTCAAGGTGCTGATGCTCACGGCGAAGGCCGACACGCGCGACCTGGTCAAGGGCTTCGAGGTGGGCGCCGACGACTACGTCACGAAGCCGTTCGAGATCCAGGAGCTTATCTCGCGGGTGCGCAACCTGGTGGGCCTCAAGCGGGCGGAGGACGAGCTGCGGCGCATCAACACGGACCTGGAAGACGAGGTGCTGGCGCGTTCCGTCGAGCTGGCGCGCTCGGAGGCGCGGTACCGGGCCATTTTCAACGCGGTGCCGATTTCGATCATGCTACTCGACGAGGTGGGCCGCATCAAGGCGGTGAACGCGTGGCACGAACAACACCCGTTGTTCGACGCCCTGTACGCGGGGCCGCTCGTGGGCGCGCGGCTCACGCAGCACCCCGGCGCAGCCAAGGTCGGCATCGAGCACCACCTCGCCGCCTTGCTTACGGGCGCAGACTTCGAGCACCAGAGCCGGGTGGCGCTCGACGAGGCCGAGAAAACAACGGCGGTCGTGCGTGCGCGCGGTGTGCCGATTCGCAGCGCCGGCGGCACGGTGCAAGGCGCGCTCGTGCTGCACGAAGACCTGACCAAGGAGACGGAGATTCAGCAGCGGCTTTTGGGCGCGCAGAAGCTCGCGTCGCTGTGCACGCTGGCCCAGGGGGTGGCCCACAACTTCAACAACCTGCTCTTCGTCGTCTCGGGCAGCCTGGAGATCCTGCGCTCCGCCCTGGACCGCGAGCGGTACGAACGGCCGCTCAAGCAGGCGCGCACGGCGCTGTCGCGCATGGCCGCGCTGACGCGCCAGCTTGCGGTGTTCTCGCATCTGGGCGAACGCGGATGCCAACCCGTTGACCTGCGCCAGGTGCTGCAGGACGTGGCCGATTCGTTCCGCACCACGCTTCCGCAAGGGGTGGGGATCACGGTCGAGGCGGCCGACGACCTGCCCCGGCTCAGCGGGCGCACGAACGAGATCTACCAGCTCTTCCACGGTCTGGTGCAGAACGCGATCGAGGCGATGCCCGACGGCGGGCAGGTCTGCCTCTCGATGGCCCTCGAGCCGCGAGTGCTCCACGATCCCAACGGCCCGGTGAGCGCCGAGCGCCCCTGCCTGGTGTGCGAGGTGAGCGACACGGGCATCGGCATGGACGAGGAGGTGAAGCGGCGGGCGTTCGAACCGTTCTTCACGAGCAAGCAGACCGTCGGCGTTGGTCTGGGCCTGTCGGCCGCGCACGGCATCGTGCGCAGTTGCGGCGGGCTGATCGAGATCATCAGCGCCCCCGGCCAGGGGACACGCGTCATCGTCATCCTGCCCGCCGGCGACGAGGCGCAGCCGGACGCCGTCCCTTCAGACCCGGAGTGCGCAGAGACGACTGAGGGCGCTTCATAGATGGACGCGGGGACACCCAGAGCGCACACAGCGGCGACGCCGGGTACGTTCCCCGGCGCTGCGCCCCCAGGCGCCGAGAGGGACTGGACGAGCGCCCTGCAGGCCGGCGACAGCCGGTTCATCCACGCGGCGCGCCTCGCCGCCCTGGGCGAGCTCGCCACGGGCATCGCCCACGAGATGAACCAGCCGCTTGCGGCGATGCAGATGATCGTCACCAGCATGCTTATTGATCTCGATGGCGGCGAGCTGCCACCGGAACGCGCGCGCGAGTGGCTCGGCACGGTCAACGAACAGATCGGCCGGATGGCGTGGATGATCGGTCACCTCCGCTCATTCGCCAGCAGCGAGACGTCCGAGCCGCTTGCCTGCGCCGCGCTGAGCGAGGCCGTCGAGAACGCGCTCGGGCTGCTGCGCGCGCAGATGCGCAGCCACGGCGTCCGCGTTGAGGTCGAGGTCGAAGAGGGACTGCCCGAGGTGCGCGGCGACGTCCGCCGCTTCGAGCAGGTGCTCGTCAACCTGCTCAGCAACGCGCGCGACGCGGTCGGCACGCTGCCGGCTGGCGCGCCGCGCACCGTGCGCGTCCGCGCTCGGGCCGGCGCGGAGGGGAACCTCGTCGTGCTCGAGGTCGCCGACACCGGTCCGGGCATCGCGGCCGAGGTGCGCGAACGCATGTTCGAGCCGTTTTTCACTACCAAGGGCGCCGGCAAGGGCACGGGCCTCGGCCTGTCGATCGTGCACCGGATCGTCGCCGACTGCGGCGGCCGGATCAGCGTCGAGACCGGGCCCGGCGCCGGTACAACGTTCCGCATTGAGCTGCCCGCGGCCCAGCCGGCCGGCGCAGAAGGCGCAGAAGGCGCAGACGGCGTCGAGCCCGGCCGCGGCCCGGGGCGGCAAGGAGTCGAGCCATGACCGTGATCGTCGTTGATGACGAGGGCATCGTCCGGGACACCCTCGCCATGGTCCTGAGCAATAACGGGTTCGATGTGCGGACGGCCGGGTCGGGTCAGGAAGGGCTGCAGATCCTGGCCCAGACGCCGGCCGAGTTCCTCATCACGGACTTCCTGATGCCCAACATGAACGGCGCCGAGCTTCTCGCAGAAGCCACGCGCCTCCATCCGGGCGTCAAGGTCATCCTCATCTCGGGCCAGGTGGACTGCAACGACTCGATGGCCAAGTCGGCCCGCCACGCCTACGCCACGCTCCGCAAGCCGTTCGATTTCCGCGAGCTCATGGACCTGCTCGCCGGCCCGCCTACCGCCTGAACCCGCCGCGCAGCGTCCCGCGCACGGCCGCGTGAACCCGGCAGGTTGCTGAAAAACGCCGTCAACCCCCAAAGGCCGTCGCAGCTTTGCAGATGGTTCTGCCGCCCCTCCGGGGCTCGGATTCTGTGTTTTGTCGTAGTGCACCTGGGGCTTACGGGGGTGTTGAAAAACCAGTGCCGGCGACGCCCCGTAGGGGCACCAAGTGAGTAGCCGTAGGCGTAAGCCTACGGACCGCGAGCGAGGCACAACCAATCTTTCTCGACGGGCGACCGGCCCCGTCCGGGCCGGTCGCACGTCGAGAAAGAGAATCTTCATCTGTGGCCTCCTGCCCGTAGGCTGACGCCTACGGCTCCTATGAATGCGCACTGCAACCGTTTTTCTTGAACCACTGCAA
>CAZJXV010000312.1:0-4785 GCA_964550015.1 uncultured Verrucomicrobiota bacterium | reverse complement strand
TTGCCGTGTGCCTCTTTTTCATGATGTACCCCATCATGGTGAAGATTGACTTCACCGAGGTCGTTCGGGCGGGCAAGAGCGTCAAGCCTGTCGCCCTGACGCTTCTGGTGAACTGGGCCGTCAAGCCGTTCACGATGTACGCCATCGCTGTGCTGTTCCTCGGCGGGGCATTCCGGCTGCTCATCGGCGCGGACGCAACCGATTACGTGAAAATGCCCTTCGGCCTCGACTTGCCCATCGGCGCGCAGCATGGAGTAGGGAAGGTCGTGCTCGTCCACGGCATCAAGATGCTCGAGGTCCCCCTCTGGCGCAGTTACCTCGCCGGCTGCATCCTGCTCGGCATCGCGCCCTGCACGGCCATGGTGCTCGTCTGGGGATATCTCGCCCGCGGCAACGACGGCCACACGCTCGTTATGGTGGCCATCAACTCGCTCACCATGCTCGTGCTGTACGGACCGCTCGGCGGGTTCCTGCTCGGCGTGGGTCGCCTGCCCGTGCCGTGGCAGGCGCTGCTGCTGTCCATCTCGATCTACGTGGCGCTGCCGCTGGCGGCCGGGTACCTCTCACGACGATGGATCATCCGCGTCAAAGGCGACGCGTGGTTCCGCGAGAAGTTCCTGCACGTGCTCACGCCGATCACCATCATCGCCCTGCTCGTCACCCTCGTCCTGCTTTTCTCGTTCAAGGGCGACGTGATTGTTGCCAATCCGTTGACGATCCTCTGGATCGCCGTTCCGCTCTTTATCCAGACCAACCTCATCTTCTGGCTCGGCTACGGCCTGGCCAAGGTGCTGCGACTCAGTTATGCCGACGCGGCCCCGTCCGCCATGATCGGCGCCTCGAACCACTTCGAGGTCGCCATTGCCACCGCGACGATTCTGTTCGGCCTATCCAGCGGCGCGGCCCTGGCGACCGTCGTCGGCGTACTGATCGAAGTCCCGGTCATGTTGATGCTCGTCAAGATCTGCCTGCGTACCCAACGGTGGTTCTCGACGGGTGCCTCACCGGAATGCTGATCGTGGAGTCAGCCGCCGAGTCCGAGCCCACGAAGATCGGCGACGACTCCCTTCCGTTCGGCCGCATACAGCCGCCAGATAACCCGAAGGCCCTGGATGCTGTCCCGCGCGTTCGTGACAGGCGTCCCGCCGGTTTCGATGCAGTCGAGAAAATGTTGGAGCTCGTTCTGAATGTATTTCCCATCCTGGACCTGGAAAAGGAGCGCCCGGTTGTCTCCGGCGACATCCGGATCGTCGGTGTCGAGCGCTTCCGGCCTGCCCGCGGCGCCGGCGCAGTGGAGGATGAGTTTTCCACCAAAGACATTGGCTTCAAGCATGCCCTCCGTACAGTGCGCATGCACTGAGTATTCGTGACGCGACCCGCGCGCACCCCACGTGCCCATGTGATAGCCGATGGCGCCGCCGGCGAACTTGATGCACACGTTGCTCGTTCCTTCTGCGCCTTTCATCCAGGGCGTACCCGCGTTCGTGCCGACGTGTGTCCCCTCGACCGGCTCGCCCATGGTCCAGAGCAGCAGGTCAATGTAGTGGCAGCCGTGGCTGAAGAGCTGGCCGCCGCCGAGCTTTTCCGGGTCCGCAAGCCACGAGTCGCCGACAAACGAGGTCACTTGCTCCGTCCAGAGCGACATTTGAAAGAGTTCACCGTACGTCTTGACGTCCAGGATCTCCTTCAGCTTCAGGAAGAGCGGGTGGTACCGCAGGCAGTATCCCACCATCAGCACGAGCCCGCGCTTTTCGGCCGTCCTCTGCATGTCCAGGCACTCGGCTTCGGAGTTCGCCATCGGCTTTTCCACCAGGACGTGTTTGCCGGCCTTGAGGCACTCGATCGAAACGGGATGATGCAGGTGGTGGGGCAAGACCAGCACGACGGCGTCCACAACGTCCAGCGCCGCTCGGAAATCGGTCTCAGCGCGAGCGCCAGGGAACTCCTTGGCAGTCTCGCGGGCGCGGTCTTGCACGGCATCGACCGCGGCCGTGACTCGGCCCTGTCCGCCCATGTCCTTCGCGGCTTCTGCCCAGCCCCGGCCCATTCCCCCGCAACCGACTATCCCCAAGCGAATCATCAGCCTTGTCCTCCAGCCTTCTCTTCCGTCTTTGTTACCTCGGATCAAGGAGACTCTTGTACGCCGTCAATAGTAGCTCATGTCAATGGCGATGTGTGTATGAAGGCACGCCGAGCACACCTGCACGCGCGGAATTCGGCGCTCAAAAAGGTTGAACCCCGGCGAACCCATACTTACCATGGAAAATACTGACGACGGGCGGTCGCGTCCGTCGAGCAAGGGGGACAAAGGACTGGTGGAGTCAAGACGGGATTCGCAAAGGACGGTTCAATGACAGACATGAAAGGCTTCGATTTGTGGCGATGCGGCGCATCCATGGCGCTGATGGTTGCGTTGGCGTTCATTGTGTCGGGAGCCGCTTCCGGTGGAGGTGACGAGGCAATGGAATGGACGCTTGAAATGGCAAGGAAGCAGTGGGACCCGATGACGAGGGCCGTGCAGCACGTCGGTGTGCCCGGCTACCAGTACCAGGCCGGGGTCCTGTGGGACGGGTCGCTCCTGTTCGGGCCGTTCCATCATCACGACCCGGAGATTCTGGGGGAAAACCGGATGCACGTGTGCATCGGCTACGGCGACACGATGCGGTTCATTGACCGTCGAGACGGCAACAGCAAGGCAATCAACAAACAGATTGAAAACGGCAGGCTCCCCATACCCATCGTCGAGACCACAGACGGTGACTTCCTGTGGAATGAGACGGTCTTCGCCCACTTGCTGGACCGAAAGCCCGAGGAGGGCATGCGACCTCGACCCGATGACGTGCTCGTAGTCCACGCCCGCTTCAAGGTCAAGAACACGGGCAACACGAAAAAGGCGGGGCACCTGTGGTTCTATTTCGGCGGCATAGACGACACGACGTATGGATACGGCTGCGATGTGAAGACGGAGCTCGGGACCGTTATCGAGCACACGTTCGAGGCGCCATACGGTCTGCTGGACGACAAGGTCCGCTACCTGATCCCGAAGCCCCGGAAAGGGCAATTGCGCTGGCATGACGAGGTCGAGACGCCCGAAGGCACGAACAAGCCCGCGGCGAAAGTGATCGAATGGGAGGTCGCCCTCAACGAGGGCGAGGAGGCTGAACTCAGGCTGCTGGTTCCGTACGGGCTCATTGACCGTGAGAGAGCCGAGGCACTTGTGAAGCTTGACACTGATGCGCTTCACGACGAGATCAGCGCATTCTGGAGAAAGCTGGAGGCCGGCCCGGGCAAGATCATAACGCCGGATCCGTTCGTCAACGATTACCTCGAGGCCATTCACGGGCAGATGGCGCAGCAGGTGGCCTACCGTCCGAAGGAAAAGATCTGGATGTATAAGACGAGCCCCAACTGGTACGAGAGTTACTGGCCCTGCAATGCCGCGAAGGCGATGCCTGCCTTTTACCTTGCCGGCCTCACACACATCAGCGGGCCGGTGCTCCAAAGCTTCATCGACTTTCAGACCGACGATCCGGGGCCGCTGGGAGTGAAGGGCGAGGGTTTCGCAAAGGTGCCGGGATTCCTCGGGTTCTTTCCGGGATGGAGCCCGAACGTTCTCATGCTCAGCCACGGCACGGAGATGTGGGCGCTGGCGTCGCACTACCGAATCACGCGCGATCGCGAGTGGCTCGGCGAGGGCGAGGGATCGCCGCTCAACGCGATGCTTCTCGCGTTCGACTGGGTCTCGACGCAGCGGAAGAGGACGATGCGCGAGGAGGACGGCAAGAAAGTCCCGCACTGGGGGCTTCTGCCGGCGGCAGGTACGCATGACTGGCTTTCGGGCAACGCGATCATCAACGACGCATGGTGCATCTTCGGCATGACGGAGATCGTGCGGGTAATGCGCGAGATCAAGCATCCTCGTGCGGAGGAGATGGCGAAGGAGCTGAACGATTACCGCAAGTGCTTGAAGGAACGATACACCGAGGCACGCGACAAAGCGGAGCCAATGCCTCTCCCCGACGGGACGATGCTTCCGTACGTACCGAGGGTCGTGCAGGAGCTGGATTGGAGGAAGCCTGACTGGACGATAACGGGCTATGGGCCGCTGCGCGCGGGCGGCGTCGGCGCGCTCGACCCCCACGATGAGCTCGTGGACCAGGCACTTGCCTTCCTTGAGGCAGGAAGACCGACCGGCGACGATATCAACCAAAGACAGTACCTATGGCGCCATTACGTTGAGATCGAGACCCACTGGCCCATGTACGAGATATTCCTGCGTCGCGACGATCTTCCCCGGTTCTTCGAGTGGCTGTTCAACAATCTCGCTGGCGTGCTCCATCACGATTTCCGCGTCGGGTGCGAGGCCCGCAACGGCGTGCCGTCGTGCGCGCCGGGCGACGGGGAACGGTGGCAGGCGATACGGAAGATGTTCATCAACGAACGGGGCGGCTGCGACGGCTCGCAGCAGTCGCTTTGGCTTTTCCAGGCGATTCCGAGGTCGTGGCTGAAACCCGGCGACAAGCTCTCGGTCAAGGACATGGGCACCTGGTTCGGCGGCAAGGTGGATCTTGACCTCGAGGTGGCAGAAGACGGCAACTCCGTTGTGGTCAATGTCAAGCTCACAAAGCTTGCCGTGAAGCCAACTGAGATCCGAATGCGGCTCAGGTCCGGCGACGGCCGCCCGTTGGCATCGGCCCGGATCAACGGCGCCGCAACGAAGGTCCTCGAGAAAGACACCATCAAGCTGCCGACCTCGACCGACGCCGAATACCGCATCGTTGGCCG
>CAZJXV010000311.1:0-4808 GCA_964550015.1 uncultured Verrucomicrobiota bacterium | reverse complement strand
TTCGGCGTGGCTCAGGTCAGGGGATGGCGGGCAAGATGCCCGCCGGACAGCCGGCAAGATGCCGGCGCTACAACCCGACGCTGCGTGTGGCGCCGGCATCCTGCCGGCTGTCTCGGGGGCGTCCCGCCCCCGGGCGGGGTGTTGTGGCTCGGCAGCGCTCAGTGGGTGTTGAGCAGGACGAGGGCGGCGACGCCGGCGCAGATGAGCACGGCGCCGAGCGCGCGCTTCCAGCAGACGCGTTCCTTGAGGAAGAGGGCGCCGACGATGGTGCTGATGACGATGCCCACGTTGCGGCCGGCGGCGATGTGGGTGACGTTGCCGTGCCGGAGGGCAAGCATGATGAGGAAGTAGGCGACGGTGCTGCCCACGCCGACGATGAGGACGCCCGTGCGGTTGCGCGCCCATTCGCCCGGGGCGCGCCTGCGGCGCTCGGGACTGAGCGCGATCCATGCGGAGACGAAGAGCATGAGGAAGCAGTGCATGAGGAAGAGGTACTCGAGGGCGCTGGGCTTTGCGGGCAGGGTCATGGCGCGGCGGTCCACGAGGTGGTAGCCGGCGATCATGGCGGCGGCCGCGAGCGCGAGCAGGATGCCGGCGGGCAACCGGCGCTGCGCGAGGGAAGCGGTGCCGTCGCGTGAGGGCATCGCTGAGAAGCTTACGCCGGCCACGCCTGCGACGACGACGAGGACGGCGAGGCCGTGCAGGGGGGTGACGGTGTCGCCGAGCAGGAGGCCGCCGAGGGCCAGGGTGAAGAGGGGGGCGACGCCGCGGCTCAGGGGGTACACAACGGAGAGGTCGGCGCGGTCGTACGCCGTGAAGAGCAGGATGGTGTAGGCCGCCTCGAAGAGGCCCGAGAGCGCGGCCCAGGCGATGATCCCCGCGCTGAGCGGCCCCGGCGCGGCGAGGCGCGAGATGATGAAGACGGGCACGAGGACGAGGGTCCCGGCGAGGCTGGTGAGCCAGGCGAACGAGACCTTGTCGCGGCTCGTCTTGACGTAGGCGTTCCAGAAGACGTGCAGCGCCGCCGAGACAAAGACGAGTATGAAGACGGTGAGGGTCATGCGAGTCCCCTATGTATGCATGGGGTCAGGAAACGCCATCCAGGCACAACGCGGTCAAGTCGATTGGTTCTACGCGAATGCCAAGGTGTTCGCGAATCGCATCCTCGACTCGCAGGATCCTGGCTCTTTCCGAGAAGCGACGTACCTCGTCTTGTGCCGGAAGAACGGTGTCATAACTCTCGAGAATCCGGGCGAGGATCCGGGCCACTGTGGGACTCCTGTCCACACGCAGCTTCCAGGCGGAAGGCGGTGCGTCGTCAGCGTAGATAACAAAACCAATCTCTGGGCAGAGTACCAGGTCCATCGGAACCAACGGGGTTGTGCGAGAAGCAGTGTCTGTCAGCTTGATCTTCGCGATCAGATTCAGTGCGGGGAGCTGGACCGGCTGCCGAGGGAAAACCTCGATGTCCAGACGTGCCGTAGAGACCGAGTATTGTTCCTCGAGTCTATGCATGCCGACTGTATCCCAACCGTCCACGCCCAGTCTTTGTCCGTGGAACAGCCAGTGTGGCAGGAACACTTCTAGGGCAGAATGAATGGCTACCCTGTTTGAGGAGTTGGTGAGGATCACGCGTAGTGACACGGGGTGTTCGTCCTGGTTGACGGGGTAGCCTCTATTGAGATTACACTCGATCCTCTTGATACTGATGCGTGGAGTTGTCCTGCGGTGGATGATGTCGAGGACCTGCTGGGTATCGAGCGGCTCCGAGTGAGCGTCCTTGCGGTAGTAGTACTCCTTGTCAACCACCGAGCGAACAGGCATGTCGGGATTCGGAGGAATCTCGACAACGAAGACGGCGCACTCCTCCTTGATCTTGCTCTTCTCTCCCTGCGGTTTGATCTGGCCAACCTTGCAGTCTGAGGAATGCTTATCGGTTAGTCGTGGGATAATCTGACCAAGCCATTCCTTGGTGCCCTGCGGCTTGAACGCCATCGGCAGGCCGCCGTCGATTGCCGCGGGCTTTCCTGCTGTTCCTCCTTTGACTCCGAGTATGAGGAAACCACCCTCGGTGCGGTTGCCGAATGCCGAGAGCGCCTTCGCGAGCTTCTTTCGGAATCTCTCCCCGTCGTTGACAACGCCGCTGGACTTGTACTCAATCCAGTTCTGTTCCTGGCGCCCCGCGCGGTCCAGCACTTGCTCAAGGTAGGGCTCTTTCCATTCTTCGACAGGCTCGAAGTCTTTCATCTTTCGTCCCTCCCCGCCGCAACGGATTCACGGCGGACTTCTCAGGCCCCGCCGTCGTGGCATCGCCGAGCCGCGTTGTCGGGGCGATGTAGGGCGGGTGCCCCTGCGCCCGCCGCAGCCGCGGAGCGGCGGCAGAAGTTATCCCCGACGAGCTGTAGCGCGCCTTCGGCGCTTCCTTCTTCGCCAAGGCTACGAAGGACAGGTCGGCGGGCGCAGGGGCACCCGCCCTACATCGCTGACGCGTCTCACCTGGCGGATCGGTCACGCGCGTCGTCGACGAGCATTCCGGGGCTCGACAGGATGCCTCAAGAAGATCTGTGTGGTCTGTGTAATCTGTGGCTCCCTGTCCTCTCATTCCGGCGTCTTCAAGATGGCGCCGGTGCCGGCGGAGGTGGCGAGGGCGCGGTAGCGGCGGAGCCAAGGGCTTGTGAGCTCGCGGAGCGTGGGCTTGAAGGCGGCGCGGCGGCGGGCGAGCTCCTTGTCGTCGAGCTTGACGTCGAGGGTGTTGTTGGGGATGTCGAGGGCGATGGTGTCGCCGGGCTCGAGCAGGCCGATGGGGCCGCCGGCTGCGGCCTCGGGGCTGACGTGGCCGACGCAGGCGCCGCGGGTGCCGCCGCTGAAACGGCCGTCGGTGATGAGGGCGACTTTGTTGCCGAGGCCCTGGCCCATGATGTAGCTGGTGGGGGCGAGCATCTCCTGCATGCCGGGGCCGCCGCAGGGGCCTTCGTACCGGATGACGACGACGTCGCCGGCCTTGACCTTGCCGCCCAGAATTCCCTCGCACGCTTCCTCCTGGCCCTCGAAGATGACGGCGGGGCCCTCGAAGGTCTCCATGCCGGGCGCGACGGCGGCGGTCTTGAGGACGGCGCCCTCGGGGGCGAGGTTGCCGTGCAGGACGGCGAGGCCGCCGGTCTCGGAGTAGGGGTTCTGCGTGGTGCGGATGATGTCGAGGTGGTCGCCGGTGGGCTCGTAGCGCTTGCCGTAGTCGCACTCGGGGTTGCGGACGCTGTGCTCGCGGATGTTTTGAGCGATAGTTTTGCCGGTCACGGTGAGGCAGTCCTCGTGGAGGAGGCCGGGGGCGCCGGTGAGGATTTCCCACAGGATCGTCATGATGCCGCCGGCGGCGTGGAGGTCCTCGATGTGATAACCGCTGGCGGGGCTGATGCGGCAGATGTTCGGCGTGCGCTCGTTGAGCGCGTTGATGCGATCGAGGTCGTAAGCGACGCCGGCCTCGTGCGCGACGGCGAGCAGGTGGAGGACGGTGTTGGTTGACCCGCCCATGGCCATGTCGAGGATAAACGCGTTGTCGAGGGCCTCGCGGGTGACGATGTCGCGCGGTTTGACGTCGTCCTTGAGCAGCGTCATGACCTGGAAGGCGGCCTGGCGATAGAGGCGCTTGCGGTCGTCGCTGATGGCGAGGATGGTGCCGTTGAACGGCAGCGCCATGCCGAGCGCTTCGCAGGCGCAGTTCATGGAGTTGGCGGTGAACATGCCCGAGCAGGAGCCGCAGCCGGGGCAGCCGGTGTTCTCGAGCTCGGCGAGCTGCTCGGCGGTGATGGTGCCGGCTTTGTAGGCGCCGACGCCCTCGAAGATGCTGATGAGATCGGTGACGCGTCCGTCGCGGGTGCGTCCGGCAGCCATGGGGCCGCCGCTGACGAAGACCGTCGGGATGTTCGCGCGCATGGCGCCCATGAGCATGCCGGGGATGATCTTGTCGCAGTTGGGGATGCAGATGAGGGCGTCGAAGCGGTGCGACTCGACGACGGTCTCGACGCAGTCAGCGATGAGCTCGCGCGAGGGCAGCGAGTACTTCATGCCGAAGTGGCCCATGATGATGCCGTCGCAGAGCGCGATGGTGTTGAAGAGGATCGGGACACCGCCGGCGTCGCGCACGCACTGGGTGACGTACTCGCCGACCTTGTCGAGGTGGACGTGCCCGGGGACGAGGTCGGTGTAGCTGTTGGCGATGCCGATGAACGGCTTGTGCATGTCGTCGTCGGTGATGCCGGTGGCCTTGAGCAGGGCCCGGTGCGGGGCACGGTCGAAGCCCTTCTTGACGGTGTCGGATCGCATGATGTGTGCCCTCCATAGTCGCTGCGAAGTGCGTTGATGATACGCGGGCATGAGGCTGAATGCCACCGATTTCGGCGGCCGTGGGTCTGGGTGTTACGTCTCGAGGGCGTGGCGGACTTTGGCAATGAAGGTGTCGAGTTCGAAGGGTTTTTGGATGAAACCGGCGAGATCGTCACCGGCGAAGCTGTGCGTCGCATCCGCTTCGCTGTAGCCGCTGGTGAGGATGATGGGGACGTTGGGTTTGATGCGGCGGATTTCGCGGAAGACCTCCTCGCCGCTCATCTCAGGCATTGTCATGTCGAGGAGGACGGCGGTGGTCTCGTCGGCGTGCCGGCTGAAGACTTCCACGCCTTCGCGTCCTGTGCCGGCGATCAGGACGGTGAAGCCGGCATGGGTGAGAATCTTCTCCATGACGTCGCGGACGAACTCCTCGTCGTCCACGACGAGGATGGTGCCGGTGCCGTGCCAGGCCTCGAACTGGGGGGTTG
>CAZJXV010000310.1:0-4849 GCA_964550015.1 uncultured Verrucomicrobiota bacterium | reverse complement strand
GCCCGCGTACTCGACGCCGTCGCCGGCCGTGAAGGTGTACGCGATCCGGTACGGGTTACGGTTGCCCCGGCGCGTGACCTCGGTCACCGTCCCCGTGGCGGTCTCGTGGTTGCGCCGGATACTGTAGTCCACCGTCGGGTCCGCGAGGACAAGGAACACGACGAGCATCACGGCACCCACGCCGCACCAGATCGCCCCAAACAGCCGAGGCACGAGCGCATCGCGCCTGAGCCGCCTGAGCGACTCGACCGCCAGCCGCCTCGGCGCCGGCGGGACGGGCATCGTGTTCTCAGCCACCATCCGTATGCTCCTTCGGGCGCGCTTCATCGTAGCACCGCTCGGAGCGGGAGGCAAACCCGGCTGTGAGAGTCCTTGAACTCGCTCGACCAAAATGGCAAGCTCCGCATCGGGAACGACACGGTCAGGAGGGCAACTATCGTGGGCCGCCAAGGCATGGACCGGCGAGAGTTTTTTAGGATGATGGCGGGCGCAGCCGCAGCCTCGGGCGGCCTGGGCGCGCTCGCGACGAGCTGCGTCACCCGACCCCGCAGTGGAGGACAGCCTGAGATGACATCAAGACCGAACCTGCTTTACATCTTCGCCGACCAGCTTCGCTACCACTCCACCGGCCTCGGCGGCGAGCGGCAGACGAGTACGCCGAACATAGACCGGCTCGCGCGCGACGGGGTCAACTTCACCGACGCGATCTCGAACACGCCCGTCTGCACGCCGTACCGGGCCATTATGCTCACCGGGCGTTACGCGCATGCGTGCGGCCCGTTTACGAACTTCATCCGCCTGCCCGACGACGAGCGCACGGTCGGCGAGCTGCTCAAGGCCCAGGGCTACAACACCGGCTACATCGGCAAGTGGCACCTCTCGGGCGCGCGCGGCGTCGAGTACGAGCCGCCGGGCGCGGGCCGGCACGGCTTCGACCACTGGGCCTCGTTCGCCTTCAACCACCGCCACAACAAGGACGTCTATTACGCCGACGGGCCGGAGCCGGTCTGGGGCGACGGCTACCAGACCGACGGCGAGACGGAGCGCGCGATCAAGTTCATCGAGCGCCAGACCCCCAAAGAACCGTTCTGCCTCTTCGTCTCGTGGGGCCCGCCCCACCCGCCGTACGCGGCGTGGAACATGCCGCCCAAGTACCTCGAGCGCTACGGGACGCTCGAGGAGCTCGCCCGCAGCGAGCTCGACGAGAACCGGCAGAAGGTCTGGCGTGAATGGCAGAAGCCGCTGCGCTTCACGCCGCGGACGCTGAGCCACCGGCCCAACGTCGAGGGCAAGCGGCTCAATGACTTCGCCGTCGCGACCTACTACGCGATGACCGACTGGGTGGACGACTGCCTCGGCCGCATCCTGGCGGCGCTCGAACGCGCAGGCCTGGCGCAGAACACGATCGTGGTGTTCTCGTCGGACCACGGCGAGATGCTCGGCAGCCACGGCATGCGCGGCAAGATGGTGTTTTACGAGGAATCCGTCCGCATCCCGTTTCTCGTGCGCTGGCCCGCACGCATCCAGCCCGGCACGACGTCCGACGCCTGTATCAGCGCCGTGGACTTCCTGCCGACGCTGCTCGGGCTGATGGACGTGCCGGCCCCGGACAACGTCCAGGGCATGAACCTGTCGCACTGCGCGCTCGGCAAAGCGGGCCCTGAGCCGGACGGCGCCATCATCGCCAGCTACACGGGGTACGAGCAGTACAACCCCGGCTGGGAGTACCGGGGCGTCCGGACGAAGCGCTACACGTACGCGCGCTCGCTCCAGGAGCTCTGGATGGACTACGGCCCGCGCAAGGGCAGGACGTACAGCGACGAGCCGCAACACTTCCTCTTCGACAACGCCAACGATCCGTACCAGACCACGAACCTCGCCGCTGACCCAAACCACAAAGGCACCGTCGAGGAGCTCGAGGCCAGGGTGAAGCGTTACCTCGACGAGACGGGCGACGGATTCCACCCGGCCCCGTACTACAAGCAGTTCCGCGACGACAAAGGCAAGCTCGTCCGGCCGGTCAGTTGAGTGGCATCGCGCGCTTTGCGCCTTTGCGCAACACGACGAAACACTTGCGCCAGCGACTGAGCACCACCCCCCGCCTACGTACCTCCCAGCGCCAGCCGCCCTCGCCCAGTAAACCGGAAACCGGCGTCGGGAACGAGATAGCACAGGTCCGTGCAGAGAAACGCGCCCTGCGGCGCTTCCGTCTTCAGCTCCTCCATAATCTCGTGCGTCTGCTCGACCGAGATCATCTCCGCAATTGTCATGTGCGCCGAGAACGGGAAGCGGCGCGGTGTGGCGCTGGCGAAGCACGACGCGCGCTCGATAGCGATCCTCAGCTCGTCGAGCGCGGCCTGCGGCTCGATCGCGAGGCAGACTCCGGGATGCGGCAGGTAGTTCATCAGCGGACCGTACTCGATGGTGAACGGCTCGATATGAGCCGCAATCGCCTCCAGTTCCCGCCAGTCCGCCCGGTTGAGGGCACGCGGCACGGGCACGGTCAAGCTGATGTGCGCGTCGCATTGGCTCGACTGCGACCAGGCATAGCGCTCGCGCAGCGTGTTCACCTGCGAGAGCGGAGGCTCCGGCGGCACGACGAGAATCACCCCGAACCGGTATTCCTGTTGCCACGCCTTCCATGAACTGACATCGGCAACGTAGTCGGCAATTGCCTGGTCCCCTGGCGACATACCATCACCTCATCAGCGCATCAGAATTGCCCATGAATAGCCAAGGTACGGGACACGCTCTTCCTACGGTTGAGCCCGCTGAAGCGTCACGGTCAGCGTCCAAACCGGTGCCTCGCGCTCCGCCCCGCCGACAGTGAACCGCAGCCTCGCCGCGGTGGCGTACGACTGTCCCGGGAAGTCGAAGAACTCACGCGCAGTCAGAGTGGTCGTCTCGTGCCCATCGGCAGAGAACCGGAAGTCGAACTCAGGTGCCGAAGCGCCCATGCGAATGCACCAGAAGAGCCGCCAGGAGAAGCCGCCGAACTGCAAGCCTTCTCGGATCTGGTGGCACACGATCACTCCGTCATTGCCGCTTTGCATCCCTCCGTCCCGCGCGTTCTCGTACAGGGGATAGTCGCCCGCCACGTTGCCGGAGGTGGACTCGAAGACTGCCAGAGACGCCCCAGGAACCGGTCTCCCATCCTGATCGACGACAAGAACGCGGACCTCACCAAAGGGATAGCCGCCGTCCCACCTCATGCCGGTTGTGAGGTAGGAGGCCCCGGCAACTAACGCGAGCCCGAGAAGAACTGCGGCAACCCACGCCAATGCTCGCGGCTTCCTCTGCATGGTACTCGAGCCTCGTTCAGTATGGACTGACTAACCCATTGTAGCTTCGGTAGTGCAGGAATCAAGAACGGGAAGGAATGGTCGGGACGACTGGATTCGAACCAGCGACCCCTTGAACCCCATTCAAGTGCGCTACCAGACTGCGCCACGTCCCGACCAATGGGGTACACTCTCTCTTACGGTCTGGCCCCGGCAGAAGTCAAGGCAAAATTCGGGCCGGCACGTCACTCGGCGGGCGTGTCCGCCTCGACGGAGCGCAAGCGGATCCGGTCGAGATACGCGCCGCGTGCCTCGGCCGCCTCGTCGGCCGGGGCGAGGGAAACGAACTCGAGCAACGCGCGGCGCGGCGTCCCCGTCTCGATGCCCGCCGGGATCTCGACCGTCACTGTATGGAACGAGTCCTCCGGCTCGACGGTGGCAAGCACGCGTCCCGCGATTTCGATCCTGACTCCGTACTGCGCCTCAAGACCCGACAGGCGGATCTCGGCCACGTACTTGCGCTCCGGATCATACGGAATCCAGAGCCCCGAGCGCGGCCCCGTCCGCCACGCGTACTCCTCGTCAATGTCGGCGGCGGCCGTCTTGTCCGTAGGATCAAGCCGCCGGCCGTCCTCGGTCTCGACGATCTTGATCCGCTTCACGTCCTCTCTGAGGAAGCCTTCGCCGACGCGGAACCAGTCGGGCTCGAACTCCCAAGTCAGATCGACATCAGCCGTGTCGTCCGGGGCCCACGCCACGTACTCGATCTTGTAGACGACGACCTCCAACTCGACCGGTTCGGCCCGCCTCGGAAGACCAGCGCTCTGCTCCAGCCTCTCCGAACGGAACACGTAGCGCCCGCCCTCGACAGGCACGAAAGCCAGGTGTGGGAAGATGTGTGGTCGGTCCTGGCCAATGAAGTACACGGCGCGCCCTCGGAACTTCCGATCGGGGCCGGCTTCGCTATACACAATTCTCGGCGGAAGCGTCCGCGCCGCGAATTCAAGTGCGACACGGCACTTCTCCCGAGTCGGATCGCTCACGGCGTAGGTTTCGAGGCCGTAGAGCGTCCGCAGCGGCATGGCAAGCCAGTAGTGGTTGCAGATGTACACGGCGTCGGGATCGAGCTCGTCGGCCACCGTGGCAACGAAGTCGAGCGTGCCCTCATTGTCCCTCGTCGCGACGATGGCGCGTTCACGCACGAGGGGCACGGCGGCGATCACCACGGCAACGGCCCCGCAGGCAACCGGCCGCAGGCGTCCGAGCCCGGCAGTCACGACGGCCAGCGCGTAGCCCGCAAAGATGCACAACAGCGGTATGACGACGGGCACAAACCGGCGCGCCGCCCACATGTAGAAGCTCTCGATAAACCCGATCTTCGCGTACACCACCGTCATGACCACGCCCACGACAACGAGGGTCAGCTCGGTGAAGGATCGCGCCTTCGCCACGACCAGGCACCCGCCTCCGACCGCCAGCGCCAACCCGACGGGCGTCAGAAACCAGCCGAGCGCGGCGAAGTTCTGCCGGCTCCCCGCGCGCAGCGCACCGCCCGCGCCGGCCGCCTC